>CAZUUU010000061.1:0-7577 GCA_964622685.1 uncultured Methylibium sp. | reverse complement strand
GAGGTGTTGGCGATGCCCATCTCGCCCAGCACCAGCGCGTTGCCGGGCAGGTCGCGCACGACCTCGCGGCCCAGTTCCAGCGCCTGCATGCATTGCGCCGGCGTCATCGCCGGGCCGTCCAGCGCGTCGGCGGTGCCGGGGCCGACCGGCCGCGCGACGAGGCCGGGCCGCGTGGTGGGCTTACCAGAGCGCGTGCCGGCGCGCACGCCGGCATCGACGACCGTCAGCCCCAGCCCCTGAGCGCGCGCCAGCACGCTGATGGCCGCGCCGCCGGCGAGAAAGTTCTCGACCATCTGCGCCGTCACTTCGGACGGATAGGCCGACACGCCGTGCGCCGCCAGCCCGTGG
This sequence comes from uncultured Methylibium sp., assembly GCA_964622685.1. GTDB lineage: Bacteria > Pseudomonadota > Gammaproteobacteria > Burkholderiales > Burkholderiaceae_C > Methylibium. The sequence goes on along the minus strand of CAZUUU010000061.1, from coordinate 7,229 downwards.
TCGGCCGCGAACACCACCGCCTGCGGATCGACCAGCTGCGGATCGACGCGGCCTTGCAGCAGGCCGATCTGCAGCATCAGCGCCTCGATGCGGCCCAGCGACCCGCGCGGCTTGGTCAGGTGGTCGATGCGCTGCTGCAGGCGCGCGGCCAAAGCGGCGTCGGCGGTCGGCGCGACCGCGGGCGGGGTCCAGTCGAACGGCGTCGCGGTCATGGTTTTGCAGCGCGCTCAGCGCGCACCTCGTCCAGCGCCTGGCAGACCGCGCGCGCGCCGATCGCGATGCGCGGGCCGGCACGGCTGATCTCGTCGCCCGGCAGCGTGTACAGCCAGCCACGCCGCGTGGGCGTGAAGCCGCTGCCCAGGCGCCGCCACAACGCGAAGTCGGCATCGGCCGGCACTCGCTTGAGCAGCGGGCCGCCGCCGTCCTCGCGCGCGCTGAGGATGGCCTCGGGCCGGGCCTGCAGCACCGACTCGATCGACACCTGCGGCGCCAGCGGCTGCAGCGCGGCGAACACGTTGCGGCCGCCGCACAGCTCGATCACGTCGGACACGATGTGGCGGCCGCTCAGCGTCATCAGCGGCTCGGACCACACCTGGTAGAAGACGTCGACGCGGGGCGCCTGCGACGGGCGGGCGTCGCGCAGCGCGGCCAGCGTGTCGCGCAGCGCGCGGGCGCGCTGGCGGCCGATGTCGGCCAGGCCCAGCAGCTGGCCCACGCGCTCGATCGCCGGTGGCAGGTCGGCCAGCCGCAGCGGCTCGACGCGAAAGGCCTGCAGGCCGGCGTTGCGCAGCATCGCCAGCTCGCGGTCGGTGCCGCTGTGCGTCCACACCAGCACCAGGTCGGGCTTGAGGCCGATGATGCGTTCGAGGTCCAGGCGCTGGTGGTCGCCGATGCGCGGGATGCGCTCGGCCTCGGGCGGGAAGTTGCTGGTGTTGACCGTGCCGACCACGCGGTCCAGCGCGCCGAGCTCGGCCACGATCTCGGTCAGGTTGGGCGCGATGGTCACGATGCGCCGCGCCGGCGCCTGCAGCGTGACGACCTGGCCGCCGTCGTCGCGCAGCGTCAGCGGAAAGCCGGGCTCGGCGGCCTGCGCGCCGCCCGCGCAAGCGACGAGCAAAGCGATCCACCAGCGCCTCATGCGGCAGGCCCCTTCAACGCGAGCGGCAGGCCGGCGACCATCAGGCTCACGCGGTCGGCGCGCGCGGCCAGCTGCTGGTGCAGGCGGCCCTGCGCGTCGACGACGCGGCGCGACACGGCGTCCATCGGCACCACGCCCAGACCGATCTCGTTGCCGACCAGGACGACCGGCCCCGCGCGGCGGTCCAGCGCGTGCAGCAGCGCGGCCGCTTCGGCGTCCACGTCCAGCGGCGCGTGGCCGGGCGGCGGCGCGAGGGTCTGGGTGACCCACAGCGTGAGGCAGTCGACCAGCACGCAGCGGTCGACGCGCGACTCCGCCTCGATCGTGCGCCCCAGCGCGCGCGGCGCGTGCTCCAGCTCGATGCTGCGCCAGTGCGCCGGCCGGTCGGCGCGGTGGCGGGCAATGCGGGCGCGCATCTCGTCGTCGGCGGCCAGCGCGGTGGCGACGACAACGACGTCCAGGCCGCTCGCCGCGGCCAGGCGCTGGGCCTGCGCGCTCTTGCCGGAGCGCATGCCGCCCAGCAAAAGATGAAGACTCATGCGGCTTCCTTGGCCGAACCGATCCAGAAGCGCCGCTCGCCGCAGACCTCGACCTCGGCGATCGGCACGTCGAAGGCCAGGCCCAGGTGCGCGGGCGTCATCACCTGCTCGCGCGGGCCGGCCCAGAGCTCGCCCTTGCCGTCGAAAAGCAGCGCGTGCGTGGCCAGCGACCACGCGAGGTTCAGGTCGTGCAGGCTGGCGACGACCAGGCCGCCGCGTGCGGCGTGCGCCACCAGCGCGGCCACCAGCAGCTGCTGGTGCGCCAGGTCGAGGTGGGCCGAGGGTTCGTCCAGCAGCAGCAGCGGTGCGTCCTGCATCAGCGCGGCGCACAGCGCGACGCGCTGGCGCTCGCCGCTGGACAGCCGGCCGACGTCGTGCGCGGCCAGCGCCTGCAGATCGAAGCGGCGCAGCAGGTCGGCGAGGCGGGCCTCCGCGGTCGCCGCATCGTCGCCGCGTGCCTGGGCCACGGCGAACAGCGCCTCGTCGACGCGCAAGGGGAAGGGGTCGCTCCAGCCCGGCGGGCACCAGGCACGCCAAGGTGCGAGCGCGGGCAACGGCCAGTCGTGCAGCGCCCGGCCCTGCAGGCCGAGCCGGCCACCTGCGGGTCGCAGCAGGCCGGCCAGCGTCGCGATCAGCGTGGACTTGCCGGCGCCGTTGGGACCCAGCACGACCCAGCGCTGGCCGGCGGCGAGCTCGAGCCGCAGGCCCTGCAGCAGCGTGCGCTCGCCGGCCTCGAGCACGAGGCCGTCGAGCGACAGGCGCAGCGGGTCCTGCCAGGGCGTCATCGCTTGCCCCGCCTCATCTCTTGCCTCGTCTCAACAGCAAGGCCACGAACACCGGCACCCCGACCGCGGCCGACAGCACGCCGACCGGCAACTGCAGCGGCGCGAACGCGCTGCGCGCCACCGCGTCGGCGACGACGACGAAGGCGCCGCCCGCCAGTGCGCTGGCCGGCAGCAGCAAGGCGGCCGCGCGCAGGCCGGCCAGCCGCAGCACGTGCGGCACCACCAGGCCGACGAAGCCGACCGCGCCGGCCGTCGCGACCGCCGCACCGGTGGCCACGGCGGCGGCCAGCAGCACCTGGCGGCGCCGCCGCGCGACCGGCACGCCCAGCGTCGCGGCCCAGGCCTCGCCGCGCGCCATCAGGTCGAGCTCGCGCGACCACGGCCAGGCCAGCGCCAGCGTCGCGACCAGCGCCAGGAAAGCGGGCTGCCAGGCGACGACGCCGTTCAGGTCGCCGAGCAGCCAGAACACCATGCCGCGCAGCCGGCCCTCGGGCGCGAGCGTCAGTAGCACAGAGACCACGGCCGCCGCGGCCGCGCCGATCATCACGCCCAGCAGCAGCACCGTCGCACTCGACTCGCCGCCCGGCGCACTGGCGGCCGCGAGCGGCTGCGAGCGGCCCGTCACGCGCCACGACAGCAGCAGCAGCAGGCCGGCCGCGAGCGCGGCGCCCAGCATCGCGCCGACCGCCGCACCGCCCTCGGAGCCGAGCATCAGCCACAGCATCGCGCCGACCGACGCGCCGCCCGACACGCCGATCACGTGCGGATCCGACAGCGGGTTGCGCGTCAGCCCCTGCAGCAGCGCACCGGCCACCGCCAGCAGCGCGCCGGTCGCGAAGCCGGCCGCGACGCGCGGCGCGCGCACCTGCCACAGGATGGTCGCGTCGCCGATCGCGCCCCAGCCGGCCGACCCCGCCAGCAGCCCGCCGCCCAGCGCCAGCACGGCGGCCAGCAGCAGGGCCGACAGCGCGGCGACCGGACGGGCGACGGCGAGCTGGGTCATGAGCGCGAGTGGATCACCACTTCGGTTGGTACTGAAGGCCGACGAAGAAGCTGCGACCCGACTGCGGATAGCCGTAGACGGTCTCCCAGTCGCGGTCGGTCAGGTTCTCGCCGCGCGCGAACAGCTGCCACTCGGGCGTGAGGCGCCAGCGCGCGCGCAGGTCCAGCAGCGCGTAGCCGGGCAGGCGCTGCGCGCCGGTGTCGGGCCGCTCGCTGCTGGCGCGCACGTCGGCGCCGATCTCCCAGGCGCCGACCGGCCAGGTGATGCCGACGTTGCCGAAGCGCTTGGCGCGGCGCAGGCGCTGCTCGCCGGTGGCCTCGTCCTCGGGCTTCTGCAGCGTGAGGCTGGCGCGCCAGGCGATGCCCATCGCGTCGCCGTTGGCGGCGAGTTCCACACCGCGGTTGCGGGTGCGCGCGACGTTCTCGAAGCGGCTGGTTCCGAAGTCGTACTCGAACTCGTTGCGCACGCGCGAGCGGAAGGCCGTGGCACGCACCAGGGTGCTGCCTTCGCTGTACTGCAGGCCGGCCTCGGCCGAGCGCGCACGCTCGGGCTGCAGCTCGGGGTTGCCGAAGAAGGGCGCGTACAGATAGCCCAGCGGCGCCGCGTTGAAGGCGTTGGAGATGCTGGCCGTCGCCTTCCATGCCTCGGTGAAGGCGTAGCCGTAGCCCAGCAGGCCGGTGGTCGCCGAGCCGGCGCCGTCGACCTTGTCGCGGCGCACGTTGAGCTGAACGCTGTGCGCGCCCAGCTTGCCCTGCAAGCCGCCGTAGACCGCATCGGCATCGCGCTCGCGGTCGTAGCCGCCGCCGAAGCCGTCGGCCACGTCGACCGACTGGCGCTGGCGCTCGAGCCCGGCGCTGGCCGACCAGTCGCTGCCCAGCGCGATCTGATTCGACCAGCCGATGAGCCGCGTGCGCGACACGTAACGGTCGTCGTAGCCGAAGGCGCCGGTCAGGCGGTTGCGGTTCTCGTCGCGCGTCTGCGACAGCGTGACGATGCCGCGCCAGTCCTGGGTGTAGCGGTTGTCGCTGGCGAGCGAGACGGTGTCGAGCTTGGTGCGGCCGGTCTGCAGGTCGTCCGGCGTGTCGAAGGCGCTGTCGAAGTCGAAGCGGCCGTCGGCGTGGTGCAGGCGCAGCGCCAGCGATTGCCCCGGCGCGAACTCGTGCGCCAGCGAGGCCCAGGCCGTCTGGTTGCGGTAGCCGTCGCGGTCGGGGTTGGCGGCGGGCAGGCGCGTCGGGTCGATGGCGGTGCGGCCGTCGGTGTCGTGGTAGCTCACGCCCCCGGCGATGGAGGTGCTGCCGAGCTTGGCGTCGGCCGAGACGCTGGCATGGCGCGTCTTCTCCGAGCCGCCTTCCAGCACGACGGTGGCCTTGGGCGCACCGCTGGCGCGCCGCGTGAAGATCTGGATCACGCCGCCGATGGCGTTGGACCCGTAGAGCGCCGAGACGTTGCCGCGGACGACCTCGATGCGCTCGATCGAGTCCAGCACCAGGTGCTCGAGGCTGACGGCGCCGCTCGCGTCCTGCTTGTTCATCGGCACGCCGTCCAGCAGCACCAGCACCTGGCGCGAGCTGGCGCCGCGCAGGTAGACGCTGCTGGCCTTGCCGCGCCCGCCGTTGTCGGCGAAGGCCAGGCCGGCCTCGCGCGACAGCAGCGCCGGCAGGTCCAGCGCCTGCGAGCGCTCGATGTCCTCGCGCGTCAGCACGGTGGTGAAGGGCAGCGCGTCGGACAGGCGCTGGTCGAAGCGGGTCGCGGTGACGACGACCGGCGAGAGCGTGGAGGAAGGTGGCGACGTCTGGGCCGAGGCCGAGAGCGAAGCGAACAGGGAAAGGCTGGCGCCGGCGATCTGGGTGAACGCGTGCGCCCGGCGTGCGCGAGGCACGAAGGCAGAGGAAGTCATGAGGAAGGACCACGGACAAGCTGCCGGCGCAAGCTTCCCCGCTCGCACTGGCGACATGGCATGGACCCCTAGAGCCCACGCCCCCTGTTGGCCGGTATCCGGGCTGGCGGAGGCGACCCGTGCGACCTTCCCAGCCGCTTCTGGCGACCAGTGGTGTGTGCACACGAGCGGAGGCCTGGAACAGCACCTCGTCCGCTTACCGTTGCGGGGGCAGCGCAGGTTGGGTTCGACCCGGAAGGATCTCACCGCCCTGCTTCCCGTTTGACTGTGTCGGCGTGAACACCGACACGAGCACCAACGCAGCGGAGTGTAAATGCAGCCGGGGGCGGCCCCTACAATCGGCCACGATCGCGGGGAGAGGCATGGCCACCATCGAGGAACTGGCGGAACGCGTGGAACGGCTGCTGCTGCGCCACGAAGAACTCCAGCGCACGCATGCGCTGACCGTGCAGCAGCTCGGCACGGTGACGGCCGAGCGCGACTCGCTGAAGTCGCGGCTGGCGGCCGCACGCCAGCGCGTCGACGCCCTGCTCGACCGGCTGCCGCTGACCGACCCTGCGGTCGCCGACGGCACCGCCGAGGAAAAGACCACGCCATGAAGCAGCTCGAAGTCACCATCATGGGCCAGAGCTACATCCTCGGCTGCCCCGACGGCGGAGAGCGGGCGCTGCTGGAAGCGGTGGGCAACGTCGACCAGGAGATGTGCGCGATCCGCGACGCCGGCAAGGTCAAGGCGCGCGAGCGCATCGCGGTGCTGGCGGCGCTGAACCTGGCCTACGCGCTGGCCGAGCGCCCCGCCCCGGCACCTGCCGCCGACGGCGGCCGCCCCGTCGACGTGAAGGCGCTCGTCGCGCGCATCGACGAAGCGCTGGGGCACGACGGGCAGTTGCTGTAGAACGGACCGAGTTCAAGCTCGCAGGGATACGAGCGACATCGATCGGAGTCCGTTCGCTCAGAGCTTGTCGAAGGGTCGTCGCGGCGAAGCCTGCGGCAGCCCGGAACGAGTCGCGCCACGACGGCACGCGCGGCTACGGCTACGACGCCTTCAACCGCCTGGCCGCTGTCAACGTCAACGGCAGCCTCGTCGGCGACTACCGCAGCAATGCCCTGAACCAGCGCGCCTACAAGGCCGCTGGCGGCACGACCAAGCGCTTCGTGTACGGGCCTTCGGGTGAGAGCTGTACGAGGACGGGGTGCAGCCCACGGCCCATCTGTGGCTGGCCGGCCAGCTGCTCGGTGTCGTACGCTCGGGCACCGTATACGCCAGCCACAACGATCACCTGGGGCGCCCCGAGGTGCTGAGCAATGCCAGTGCCCAGGTGGCCTGGCGCGCCGCCAACGCAGCCTTCGATCGCAGCGTGTCGGTCGATGCGATCGGTGGGATGAACGTGGGGTTTCCGGGGCAGTACTTCGACGCCGAGAGCGGGCTGTACTACAACTGGAATCGGTACTACGACGCCTCCACGGGGCAGTACACGCAGTCGGATCCGATCGGGCTTCAAGGCGGGATCAATACGTACAGCTATGTTGAAGGAAATCCAGTGAGCTTCATCGACCACACGGGGCTAATGGGCTCGGGTGGTGGGGGTTCGGCTGGCGGCGGAAGGTGCGGCTGCTCGGCGGCCGGAGGCTCCTCACCAAAGGTGCCGACGCAGGCGCAGGCCGGTGACATCATCAGCAAGAGCATGGCCATCGGAGGCGGCGTGGGCGCTGTGAACGGGGCGCTCTTCGGAGCTGCGGCCGGTGCTTTGGAAGGCGCACATCTGGGAGCGATTGGTGGACTTGCGGTTGCTGATGCGACGTTCAGCGGAGCGGTTGTCGGCACCACGGTCGGAGCTGCCACGGGAGGCATCGTCAGCGGAGTTGC
>CAZUUU010000060.1:0-16271 GCA_964622685.1 uncultured Methylibium sp. | reverse complement strand
CCGCAGACGATCGCGCCGATGGGCACGCCCGAGCCCAGGCCCTTGGCCAGCGGCATCACGTCGGGCCGGATGCCGGCCCACTGGTGCGCGAACCACTTGCCGGTGCGACCGATGCCGCACTGCACCTCGTCGAGCATCAGCAGCCAGTCGTTCTCGTCGCACAGGCGGCGCACGGCCTGCAGGTAGTCGACCGTCGCCGGGTTGACGCCGCCTTCACCCTGGATCACCTCCAGGAAGACCGCGACGACGTTCGGCCGCGTGTTCGCCACCTCGGCGATCGCTGCAGCGTCGTTGAGCGGCACGCGCACGAAGCCCTCGACCAGCGGCCCGAAGCCGGCCTGGACCTTGGGGTTGCCGGTGGCCGACAGCGTGGCGATCGAGCGGCCGTGGAAGGCCTTCTCGTAGACGATGATCTCGGGGCGGTCGATGCCCTTGTCGTGGCCGAACTTGCGGGCGATCTTCAGCGCTGCTTCGTTGGCCTCGAGGCCGGAGTTGCAGAAGAAGGCGTTGCTCAGGCCCGACAGCTCGCACAGCGTCGTGGCCAGCTGTTCCTGCAGCGGCGCCTGGTAGTAGTTGGAGCAGTGGATCAGCTTGCCGATCTGTTCCTGCAGGGCCGGCACCAGCTTGGGGTGGGCATGGCCCAGCGTGTTGACCGCGATGCCGCCCAGCGCGTCCAGGTACTCGCGGCCCTCGGTGTCCCAGACGCGGCAGCCGCGGCCGTGCGAGAGCGCGAACGGCAGGCGGCCGTAGGTGTTCATCACGTGGGAGGGCGTCGCCGTCGCGGGCTTCAGGGCTTCGGGGGCGTTCATCGGCGGACTCCTGGGCGGGCCGGCGCAGCGGCCGGGCTCAAGGATGGAGGGAAAGCGCCGATTGTAGGGAGGCCATGCTGCCGACCTGCGACGCCCCGGTCCTCGACGCCCCTCGCACGGCGCTGCCGAAACCCCGTGCTGCGCTGCAGCACAATGGCGTTCTGTCCTTCTTGCTGCCGGGCGGCCACGAACTGCCCGTTGCCGAACCGGCCGTGCCAGACGCCCCGAAACCTCCGCGCGAACTCTTCATCCAGGGCCTGACCCTGGACGGCCGGACCTTCCGTCCCAGCGACTGGGCCGAGCGGCTGGCGGGTGCGATGTCGAGCTTCCGGCCCGGCGGGGCCCAGAGGGGGCGCATGGCCCACATCGGCTACTCGCCGTACTGCGTGCCCAACGTCATCAACGGCATCAAGTGCGTGGTGGTCAACGAGGCGCTGCGCGAGCTCGAGCCCATGGCCTGGGACTTCGTCATGAACTTCGCGCGCGACAACCGCCTGCAGGTGGCCGAGGCCTGTTTGCTGCCCGACCCGCAATGACAACGGCCGCCAGGCCGTTGCGTCGTAGGCTGACTTCGCGCAGCGAAGTCAAGGCGCGAAGCGCCGGCCGCAGACAAAAAGGGCTCCTTGCGGAGCCCTTCTTCATTCCAACCCGGATGCGGCTTCAGGCCGCCAGCGCCTTGATCTTGGCCGACAGGCGGCTCTTGTAGCGCGCTGCCTTGTTCTTGTGGAAGAGGCCCTTGTCGGCGATCGAGTCGATCGTCTTCTGGGCGGCCTTGAAGGTTTCGCCGGCCTTGGCCTTGTCGCCGCCGGCGACCGCCTTCAGCACGCTCTTGATCGCGGTACGGAACTTCGAACGCAGCGAGGTGTTGGCGGCGTTCAGGCGCACGTCCTGGCGGACGCGCTTGCGGCCCGACGCGATGCGGACCGATTTCTTGGCTTTGGACGAGGTGGCCATGGGGGTGTCAGGGATCCGGGTGGAAAGCCGGCGAGTATAGCAGCGGCAACCCGGCCGGCCACATGGGCTGCGCTTGCCGCAGCCCACGTTAGTGGCCACTTCTATACTCCGGCGTCCTCCGCCCGAACGGCGCCCGCGCCGCAAGCCGCCCCGACCATGAACCTGCTGCGCGCCGCGTCCACCGTCTCCCTGCTGACGCTGGCATCGCGCATCACCGGGCTGGTCCGCGAGCAGATGGTGGCGGCCGCCTTCGGCGCCAGCGTGATGACCGACGCCTTCAACGTCGCCTTCCGCATCCCCAACCTGCTGCGCCGGCTGTTCGCCGAGGGCGCCTTCTCCCAGGCCTTCGTGCCCCTGCTGGCGGCCAGCCGCGCGCGCGACGGCGACGAAGCGACGCATGCGCTGGTCGACGCCGTGGCGACCGTGCTGCTGTGGGCCGTGGTCGCGACCAGCCTGCTGGGCGTGCTGGGCGCGCCGGTGCTGGTGTGGCTGATGGCGCAGGGCCTGCAGAAGACCGGCGGCTTCGACGCCGCCGTCGTCATGACGCGCTTCATGTTCCCGTACATCGTCTTCATGTCGATGGTGGCGCTGTCGGCCGGCGTGCTCAACACCTGGAAGCGCTTCGCGGTGCCCGCGGCGACCCCGGTGCTGCTGAACCTGAGCTTCATCCTCGCGGCCTGGCTGCTGGTGCCGCGCTTTGCGGCCTGGGGCATCGAGCCGATCTACGCGCTGGCGGTCGGCGTGATGGTCGGCGGCGTGCTGCAGCTGGCGCTGCAGGTGCCGGCGCTGCGGCGCATCGGCGCCATGCCACGCCTGCGGCTGGGCCTGGGCGGCCTGCGTGCGGCCTGGTCGCACCCCGGCGTGCACCGCGTGCTCAGGCAGATGGCGCCGGCCATCCTGGGCGTGTCGGTGGCGCAGATCTCGCTGCTGATCAACACCCAGATCGCGACGCAGATCGGCGCCGGCGCCGTTTCCTGGCTCAGCTACGCCGACCGGCTGATGGAGTTCCCGACGGCACTGCTCGGCGTGGCGCTGGGCGTCGTGCTGCTGCCGCAGCTGTCGGCCACGCAGGCGCAGGGCGACGGCGAGCGCTACGCCGCGCTGCTGGACTGGGGCCTGCGCCTGGTGCTGCTGCTGGCGCTGCCCTGCGCGGTCGCGCTGATCGTCTTCCCGAAGGCGCTGGTCGCGGTGCTCTACCACCGCGGTGCCTTCAGCGCCGTCGACGTGCAGCAGACCGTGACCGCGCTGATGGGCTACGGCGCCGGCCTGCTGGGCCTGGTCGCGCTGAAGGTGCTGGCGCCGGGCTTCTATGCCAAGCAGGACATCCGCACCCCGGTCAAGGTGGCCTTGTTCGTGCTGGTGCTGACCCAGTTGCTGAACCTCGTCTTCGTGCCGTGGTTCGGCCACGCCGGGCTGGCGCTGGCGATCGGCTGCGGCGCGCTCGTCAACGCGCTGCTGCTGCTGGTCGGCCTGCACCGCCGCGGCAGCTGGCGGCCGGCACCGGGCTGGCTGGGCTTCGGGCTCAAGGTGGCGCTCGGCAGTACGCTGATGGGCGCGGGCCTGGCCTGGGCCGCGCAGGCCTTCGACTGGGTCGCGCTCGGCAGCCAGGAACTGCTGCGCGCCGGGGCGCTGGCGGCCGTGCTGGGCGGCGCGGCGCTGACCTACTTCGGCGTGCTGCTGCTGCTGGGCATCCGGCCCGCGCAGTTCGTGCGGCGCGGCTGAGCCGCCGAGCCGCCGAGCCGCAGTAGGACGCCACCTACAGCGCATCGCGGCGGCGTCCGGCCGACGCCGCAGCGGCCGCTCCCTACAGTTCCTCCCAAGCCGCCGCCCGATCGCGTCGGCTGCTCAACCGAGGAGGAAGCCCATGAAGACGACCCAGACCACGCTCACCGTCCTGGCGCTCGGCGCCGCCTTTGCGCTGGCCGCCTGCCAGCCCGCCGAAGGCCCGGTCGAACGCGCCGGCAAGCAGGTCGACCAGGCCGCCGAGAGGGTCGGCGACCAGGTCGAGAAGGCCGGCGAGAAGATCGAGGACAAGGCCAAGGAAATCAAGAAGGACCTGAGCAACTGATCCCCGGCCCGCAGGTCGCCGGGCGGGTCCGGCTGCTCTAGACTGAGCACATGCCCGCCCCGTTCTCGATCGAGGTGCCGACAGCGCTGGAGTACTTCGCGACCCTGGTCGCCGACGACACCAGCCTGTCCCTCACCGAGGCGGCCGTCGCGATCGCGCAGGACGAGTTCCCGCAGCTCGACGCGCAGTCGGTGCTGGCCGAGCTCGACACGCTGGCCGATCGCCTGACGCGCCGCATCCCGGCCGATGCCGCGCCGGTGCAGAAGCTGCGCTTCCTCAATCGCTACTTCTTCCACGAACTCGGCTTCGCCGGCAACCTGAACGACTACTACGCCAGCGGCAACAGCTACGTGCACGAGGTGCTGCGCACGCGCCACGGCATCCCGATCTCGCTGGCCGTGATCTACCTCGAGCTGGCCGGCCAGCTGGGCCTGGTGGCGCGCGGCGTCGCCTTCCCGGGGCACTTCCTCGTCAAGGTGCGCATGCCCAAGGGCGAGGTCGTGATCGACCCCTTCACCGGCCAGTCGCTGTCGCGCGACGAGCTCGACGAGCGCCTGGTGCCCTACAAGCGCCGCCAGGGGCTGCAGGGCGAGTTCGACATGCCGCTGGGCCTGTTCCTGCAGCCGGCCTCGCCGCGCGAGATCCTGGCGCGGATGCTGCGCAACCTGAAGGAGATCCACCGCTCGGCCGAGGACTGGCCCCGCCTGCTGGCCGTGCAGCAGCGCCTGGTGCTGCTGCTGCCGCGCGAGTGGGACGAGATGCGCGACCGCGGCCTGGCGCAAGCCGAACTGGGCGTCTGGGACGCCGCCGCCGACGATCTCGACGCCTACGTGGCCCACAGCCCCCAGGCCGAAGACCGGCGCGCGATCGCCGAGCGCGCCGCCGAGCTGCGCGCCCAGGGGCGGCCGCGGCTGCACTGAGCGCCGGTCGTCCCCCGGCCGGGTCGGGCGACCCGCCGCCTAGAATCCGCGCTCGTCCGCGGTGCGATCTCCAGGCTGTCCTCGCGCCCTCGTCCCGGCGCCTCCCACCCCCCATGAAACTGACTCCTGCCCAGACCCAAGGCCTCGCCTGGCTCGGCATCGCCGTGGTCGCGGTGCTGCTGCTGTGGCTGCTGGGGCCGGTGCTGACGCCCTTCGTCGTCGCGCTGGTGCTGGGCTATGCGCTGCACCCGGTGGTCGAGCGCCTGGCGGCGCGCGGCGTGCCGCGCTGGCTGGCGGTCGGCATCGTCGAGCTGCTGGCGCTGATCACCGTGCTGGCGGTCGCGCTGCTGATCCTGCCCATCCTGCTGAAGAACCTGCCCGCGCTGCGCGACCAGATCCCGGTGATGCTGACCCGGCTCGACGCCTGGCTCCAGCCGCTGCTGGGTCAGTTCGGCATCGAGGTCGCGCTCGACTTCGCGAGCCTGCGCGAGTTCCTGCTCACGCACCTGGGCGACAACACCGAGGGCTGGTTCAAGGCCGTGCTCGGCTCGCTGCAGGTCGGCGGCAGCTTCGTGCTGGGCTTGGTCGGCACCGCGGTGCTGCTGCCGGTGGTGCTGTTCTACGTGCTGATGGACTGGACGCAGATCATCGGCCGCTTCCACGCGCTGGTGCCGCCGCGCTTCCACGAGGCCTACGACGGTTTCATGGCCGAGTGCGACCACATGCTGGGCCAGTACCTGCGCGGTCAGCTCCTGGTGATGGCCATCCTCTCGGTCTACTACAGCGCCGGGCTGGCGCTGTTCGGCCTGGACCTGGCGGTGCCGGTCGGCGTGTTCACCGGGCTGGCGATCTTCATTCCCTACGTCGGCTTCGGCCTGGGCTGCCTGCTGGCGCTGCTGGCGGGGCTGCTGGAGTTCGGCAGCGTCTACGGCCTGGTGATGGTCGCGGTGATCTACGGGATCGGCCAGGTCGTCGAGAGCTTCTTCCTGACGCCGCGGCTGGTCGGCGAGCGCATCGGCCTGCACCCGATCACCGTGATCTTCGCGCTGCTGGCCTTCGGCCAGTTGTTCGGCTTCATCGGCGTGCTGGTCGCGCTGCCGGCCAGCGCGGTCGGGGTCGTGGCCTTCGGGCGCCTCAAGGCGCTCTACCTCGGCAGTCCGCTGTACCAAGGCCAAGGGTGAAGCTCGCGCCGATGAAGCAATTGCCCTTGCGGCTGGGTCCGGGACCGGCGCAGAGCTTCGACAGCTTCATCGCCGGCAGTAATGCCGCGGTGCTGGCGGCGTTGCGCGCCCCGCAGGATGCGACGACGCTCTACCTCTGGGGCCCCGCCGGCAGTGGCAAGAGCCACCTGCTGCGCGCCTGCGCCAGCGAGCTTCAGGCCGGCGGCCGCCGCCCCGCGGCCTTCGACGCCGCGCAGCCGCTGCCCTGGCCGTGGGACGACGCCTGCCGGCTCCTGCTGCTCGACGGTTGCGAGGCCTACGACGCGCCTCGCCAGCATGCGGCCTTCGCGCTGTTCGTCGAGGCCGCGACCGCCGGCGTGCCCGTGGTCGCGGCCGGACGGCTGCCGCCCGTCGACCTGCCGCTGCGCGAGGACCTGCGCACGCGCCTGGGCAGCGGCCCGGTGTTCCAGCTCGCGCCGCTGTCCGAGGCCGAGAGCCGCGGCGCGCTGCAGCGCGAGGCCGCGCGCCGCGGCATCGCCCTGTCCGACGAGGTCGTCGGCTACCTGCTGACGCGCTTCGCGCGCGACCTCGGCTCGCTGATGGCGCTGCTGGACGCGCTCGACGAGTTCTCGCTGGCCGAGAAGCGCTCGGTCACCGTGCCGCTGCTCCGGCAGATGCTGGCCCAGCCACCGATCCGGGAGCCGGCCGCCTGATGACCGCGAATCTCTGCCTCTTCGACCTCGACCACACGCTGCTGCCGCTGGACTCGGACCACGCCTGGGGCGAGTTCGTCGTCACGCTGGGCTGGGCCGAGCCGGCCGCCCAGCGTGCCGAGAACGACCGCTTCTACGCGCAGTACGTCGACGGCTCGCTCGACATCGACGCCTACGTCGAGTTCGCCACGCGCGCCTGGCGCCACCGGCCGCCCGCCGAGCAGGCCGCCGCCCAGGCGCGCTTCATGGACGAGGTGATCCGCCCGGCGCTGCGGCCCGAAGCCCGGGCGCTGGTCGAACGGCACCGCGCCGAGGGCGACCTGATGGCCATCGTCACGGCCACCAACGAGTTCGTCACCCGGCCGATCGCGGCGGCCTTCGGCGTCGACACGCTGATCGCCGTCGAACTGGAGCGAGACGCGCAGGGCCGGGTCACCGGCCGCATCCAGGGCGTCCCGTCCTTCCGCGACGGCAAGACGGCGCGGGTCGAACAATGGCTCGGCGCGCAGGGCCGGCGTGTGCAAGACTTCGAGCGCATCGCCGTCTACAGCGATTCGATGAACGACCTGCCGCTGCTGGAGCTCGCCACGCACCCGGTCGCCACCAATCCGTCCGCGGCGCTCGAGGCCCTGGCCCGTGACCGTGGCTGGCCCCTACTGAAGCTGTTCCCATGATCAAGCGACTCATCAACAAGCTGCTCGGCAAGCCCGACGAGGGCATCGCGAAGCCGGCCCGCCCCAAGGCCGGCAAGCGCGTCGAGGTGCCCCCGGCCGAGCACGGCATCGATCCGGCCCTGGTCGACGACAAGGCCCTGAAGGTCGTCGCGACGCTGCAGGAGGCCGGTCACCAGGCCTACATCGTCGGCGGCGCGGTGCGCGACATGATGCTGGGCCTGCGCCCCAAGGACTTCGACGTCGCCACCGACGCCACGCCCGAGCAGGTCAAGGCGCTGTTCCGCCGCGCCTTCATCATCGGCCGGCGCTTCCGCATCGTCCACGTGGTCTACGGCCGCGGGCGCGAGCACGAGGTGATCGAGGTCTCGACCTTCCGCGCCTACCTCGACGCCGCGGCGGCCGAGCAGGTCGCCGGCAACGAGAAGACCAGCCGCTCCGAGCTGCAGGGCAAGACCCACGTCGTCGATGCCAGCGGCCGCGTGCTGCGCGACAACGTCTGGGGCCCGCAGGTCGAGGACGCGGCGCGCCGCGACTTCACCGTCAACGCGCTCTACTACGACCCGCAGACGCAGATCGTCGTCGACTACCACGGCGGCATCGCCGACGCCAAGAAGCGCCTGCTGCGCATGATCGGCGACCCGGTCACGCGCTACCGCGAGGACCCGGTGCGCATCATCCGCGTGGTGCGCTTCGCGGCCAAGCTGGGCTTCGAGATCGAGCCCAAGACCCTCAAGCCGATCCGCGAGTGCGCCGCGCTGCTGGAGGCCGTGCCGATCTCGCGGCTGTTCGACGAGATGATCAAGCTGCTGCAGACCGGCCACGCGATCCGCTCGATCGAGCAGCTGCGCAAGATGGGCCTGCTGGGCGGCGCCGACCGTGAAGGACGGTCGGGCATCTTCCCGCTGCTCGACGCGGTGCTGGCCGACGCGCGGCAGAACCCCGCGCGCGAGGCCTTCATCAACGCCGCGCTCGCCGACACCGACCGGCGCGTGTCCGAGGACAAGCCGGTCGCCCCCAGCTTCCTGCTGGCCTGCCTGCTGTGGCACGAGGTGCTGGCCGGCTGGCAGCGCCTCAAGTCCCAGGGCGAGCCGGCCTTCCCGGCGTTGCAGCAGGCCATCGACGCGGTGTTCGACGCACGCATCGGCGACATCTCCGGCCGCGGCAAGCTGGGCGCCGACATGCGCGAGATCTGGATGATGCAGCCGCGCTTCGACAGGCGCAGCGGCAACACGCCCGCCGGCCTGGTCGAGCAACCGCGCTTCCGCGCTGCCTTCGACTTCCTGCGCCTGCGGGCCGACACTGGCGAGGTCGAGGCCGAGCTCGCCGAGTGGTGGGAGGACTATTCGCTCGGCGACGACGAGGAGCGTCGCGCGCTGCTCGACCAGGCGCGCGAGCAGGAGCACGAGCGCCGCGCGTCCGGCGGCGCAGCGCCGTCCTCCGCCGAGCCTGCCGCCGCCAAGAAGCGCCGCCGCCGTCGGCGCAAGCCGGCCGGCGAGGGCGGTGCGGCCCCGGCGCCGGCCCAGGGCGGTCCGGCGGACTGAACATGCGGGCGCCGCAACGCGCCTACATCGGCCTCGGCGCCAACCTCGGCGACGCCCGGGCGGCGCTGCGCGAGGCGGTGGCCGCGCTCGGTGCGCTGCCGCAGACGCGGCTCGCGGCCGTCTCCTCGCTGTACCGCAGCGCGCCCATCGACTCCAGCGGCCCCGACTACCTCAACGCCGTCGCGGCGCTCGACACCGCGACCGAGCCGCCGGCGCTGCTGCAGGCGCTGCAGGCCATCGAGCAGGCGCACGGTCGCGAGCGCCCCTACCGCAACGCGCCGCGCACGCTGGACCTGGACCTGCTGCTGCACGGCGATGCCGTCCTCGACACGCTGACGCTGACGCTGCCGCATCCGCGCATCGCCCAGCGCGCCTTCGTGCTGCAGCCGCTGGCCGAGCTGGCCCCGGGCCTGCTGCTGCCGGGCCACGGCCGCCTCGATGCCCTGCTGCCCGCCGTCGCCGACCAGCGCCTGGTGCGCTGCGCCGGCCCGGACTGGACCGCTTCTGTTCACTGAAGGAGAACCGACCATGAAGATCCTCCGCCACGCCCTCCTGGCCGCTGTGGCCGCCCTGGGCAGCGCTGCCGCCCCGGCGCAATCCGGCGCGCCCATCGACAACCTCGCCTGGCTGGCCGGCTGCTGGTCGGGCGGCAGCGGCGAGCGCCGCTTCGACGAGCAATGGATGGCCCCGCGCGCCAACACCATGCTCGGCATGGGCCGCACGCTCAACGGCAGCGCGCTCGGCAGCTACGAGTTCATGGCGATCCGCGACGAAGGCGGCGGCCTGGTCTTCATCGCCCAGCCCTCGGGTCAGAAGCAGGCCTCCTTCCTCGCCGTGTCGCTGACCGAGACCGGCATCGTGTTCGAGAACCGCGCCCACGACTTCCCGCAGCGTGTCAGCTACCAGCGCCAGTCCGACGGCTCGCTGCTGGCGCGCATCGAGGGCGTCTCCAAGGGTCAGGCGCGCGCGGTCGACTTCCCGATGCGCCGCGTCGCCTGCCCGGGCTGAGCCGGCCTGTCCGTCGCCCGCGAATCTCCGGCGAGCCCGCGATGAACCTCAACCTGCCGATCCCGCTGCAGACCATCCTGCTGCTGACCGCGTCGAACGTCTTCATGACCTTCGCCTGGTACGGCCACCTCAAGAACCTGTCGCACAAGCCGTGGATCGTCGCGGCGCTGGTGAGCTGGGGCATCGCGCTGTTCGAGTACCTGCTGATGGTGCCGGCCAACCGCATCGGCGCGCAGCAGTTCAGCGTCGGGCAGCTCAAGATCATCCAGGAGGTCGTGACGCTGACGGTCTTCGTGCCCTTCGCCGTCTTCTACCTGCGCGAGCCGCTGAAGCTCGACTACCTGTGGGCCGGGCTGTGCCTGGTCGGCGCGGTCTACTTCATGTTCCGCTCCTCATGAGTGGCGGCTTCGCATCACCCCGCGAAGCGGGGAAGTGCGGCGCGGCGCTCCCGGCACAATGAACTCGATGAGCTGCCGCCCGACTGCCCGCTGAGCCGTTGCCGATGCGCTTCCACCACGTCGTCCTCGAAGGTGCCATCGGCGTCGGCAAGACGACGCTGGCCCGGGCCCTGTCCGGCTACTGGGGCGCCAAGCTCGTGCTGGAGCAGCCGGCCGACAACCCCTACCTGGCGCGCTTCTACGAGCACATGGTCGCGCACCCGGCCAACCCGCGCGGCAACCCGCTGGCGCTGCAGACCCAGCTCAACTTCCTGTTCCAGCGCGTCGAGCAGCTCAAGGAGCTGGGCCAGCCCGGCGTCTTCGAGCGCGGCGTCGTCAGCGACTTCCTGTTCGCCAAGGACGCGATCTTCGCCATGCTCAACCTCGGCGACGAGGACCTGGCGCTGTACCGCCAGATCTACAAGCGCCACAGTGCCCAGGCCATCGAGCCCGACCTGATCATCTGGCTGCAGGCCGAGCCCGACGTGCTGATGGCGCGCGTGCGCAAGCGCGGCCTGGCGATGGAGGCCGCGATCACCGAGGACTACCTGCGCGCCCTCAACGACGGCTACCAGCGCTACTTCGCCAGCCACCGCGGCGCGCCGGTGCTGGCGGTCAACACCGAGGCCTTCCACCCGGGCGAGGACGCGATCGACTTCCGGCGCCTGCTGGAGCGCATCGACGCCTTCGAGGGCCCGTTCGAGTTCTACGACCCGCCCGACCGGCCCGGGCGCGCGGCCGAGGGACTGATCCGCGACACCCGGCCCGGGGCCCTGATCGGCCTGGGCGACGGCGCCTGAGCGCTTTGTGACAGTAGTGTGACAATCCGGCCCGAGCGGCGCCCGACCCGGGCGCCGCCCTTGCATCCGGAGCGTCCATGGTGTTCGGCAAGCTGCTGCCGCGGGAAGGCAATTTCTTCGAACTGTTCGACCAGCACGCCGCCTACATCGTCGAGGGCGCGCGCGCCTTCATGGCGATGATCGAGCGCTACGGCGACCTGGACGAACGCGAGCGCCAGGCCGCCGCCGTCGACGACGCCGAGCACAAGGCCGACCGCGTCACCGCCGAGGTCAACCGCCTGCTGCACAAGACCTTCATCACGCCGCTGGACCGCGAGCAGATCCATTCGCTGATCAACGCGATGGACGACATCCTCGACCTGCTGCAGGACACGACCGAGACGATGAGCCTCTACGACGTGCGCCGCATGACCGACGAGACGCTGCAGCTCGGCCAGCTGAGCGCGCGCTGCTGCGAGCGCGTGCAGCACGCCGTGTCGCTGCTGCCCAAGCTCAAGGACGCCAGCACCGTCGAGGCCGCCGTCAAGACCTGCGAGGAGATCGACCACCTGGAGAGCGACGCCGACCGCGTGATGCGCTCGGCCATGAGCAAGCTCTTCCGCGACGAGCCCGACGTGCGCGAGCTCATCAAGCTCAAGGCCATCTACGAGATGCTCGAGCAGGTCACCGACCGCTGCGAGGACGTGGCCAACCTGATCGAGGGCATCGTCCTCGAGAACTCATGACGGCCCCACGTCGCTGGCGCTCCTGCCCCCGAGGGGCCACCAGCCGCCTTGGGGCGGCCCTGCGGCGGCTGGGCTGACTGGTGGAATCCGTCCAGCTCGGCTTCTGGGTCGTGGCGCTGCTGGTGCTGCTGGCGATCCTGTTCGACTTCATGAACGGCTTCCACGACGCGGCCAACTCCATCGCCACCGTCGTGTCCACCGGCGTGCTCAAGCCGCAGCAGGCGGTGGTGTTCGCGGCCTTCTTCAACTTCATCGCGATCTTCATCTTCCACCTGTCGGTGGCCAAGACCATCGGCAAGGGCATCGTCGAGCCGGGTGTGGTCGACGCGCACGTGGTCTTCGGTGCGCTGGTCGGCGCGATCGCGTGGAACGTCATCACCTGGTGGTTCGGCATCCCGTCGTCGAGCTCGCACGCGCTGATCGGCGGCATCGTCGGCGCCACGCTGGCCAAGGCCGGCAGCAGCGCGCTGATCGGCGCCGGCATCATGAAGACCGTGGCCTTCATCCTGGTCTCGCCGCTGCTGGGCTTCCTGCTCGGCTCGCTGCTGATGGTGGCGGTGGCACACCTCTTTCGCGAGAAGTCGCCCTTGCGCATCGACCGGCTGTTCCGCCGCGGGCAGCTGGTGTCGGCGGCGCTGTACAGCCTGGGCCACGGCGGCAACGACGCGCAGAAGACCATCGGCATCATCTGGATGCTGCTGGTCGCCAGCGGCTACGTCGCGGCCGGCGACGCGGCGCCGCCCTGGTGGGTGATCTGGTCCTGCTACATCGCCATCGCCCTGGGCACGATGTTCGGCGGCTGGCGCATCGTCAAGACCATGGGCCAGAAGATCACCAAGCTCAAGCCGGTGGGCGGCTTCTGCGCCGAGACCGGCGGCGCGATCACGCTCTTTCTCGCCACCAGCCTGGGCATCCCCGTCTCGACCACCCACACCATCACCGGCGCCATCGTCGGCGTCGGCTCGACGCAGCGCATGTCGGCCGTGCGCTGGGGCGTTGCCGGCACCATCGTCTGGGCCTGGATCTTCACGATCCCGGCGTCGGCCTTGATGGCGGCGGCGGCTTACGGGGTGAGCCGGCTGTTGTTCTGAAGCGGAAGCAGGGTCTTGCGCGAGGCAAGGACGACGGGCGACCGGCTGCGTTCATGTCCCCCGACGCTTGCTGGACGCTCGCGTCTCCTCCTTGACTTCACTCCGCCGGTCACCCATCGCCCTTGCCATACCCCACTGGGTTCTTGCGCGACCGAACGCCAGAGCGTTGCCAGGAGCGAAGCCGGCTGTGGGGTTGCACGGAGCGAAGTCAAGGAGGAGCGGCGGGCACAGCCCGTCGCGGGGGACATGAGCGCAGTGCAGCCCCGCAGTCGGCTTCGCTGCCCGCCCGAGCTCAGCCAGGCAGAACGCTCACGCAAGAACCTTCTGCATCCCGTACTTCTCGATCCCCGGCGCAAAGCCCGCGATCGTCGAGACCTTCACGTAGCCCAGCCGCGCGTACAGCGACGGGGCCTGGAAGCTGAAGGTGTCGAGGTAGGCGAGCCGGCAGCCGCGCTGCATCGCCAGGGCCTCGAAGCGCAGCACGAGTTGCGCGCCCAACCCCCGCTTGCGCCAGGCCGCGGCTACCCACAGCTGCTGCAGCTCGACGCAGCTTCCCCAGGTGCGACCCACCGCGCCGCCGATCACCGTGCCCTGCGCGTCGCGGGCGTGGCAGGCGAGTGGCCGCACCTGGTGCAGCGGCGCGGCGGCCTCGTTGTGGTCGCCCAGTCCCTGGTCCACGACGGCGGCCGCATCGCGGTCGCGGCCGTCCGGGTCGTCGTGGACCGTCCAGTCGGGCGTCGTCATCGCTTGCGTCGCGGGGCGAGGCCGGTGATCAGGCCAGGTCCTGGTGGATGCAGAGGTAGTTGCCCTCGGTGTCCTTGAACCAGGCCGCCTTCTCGGCGCCCAGCACGCAGACGTGGTTCACCGTCTTGAGGCCGGGGAAGTCGTAGTCCTCGAACACCACGCCCGCGGCCTTCAACGCAGCGATCTCGCGGCCGATGTCGGCGACCTGGAAGCTCACCGCCGTGTGTTCGGCCTTGGTGCCGGCCTCCTTGGGAAACAGCGCCAGCAGCGCGCCGCCGCCGCAGCGGTACAGCAGCTTGCCGTCGGGCTTGATGCCCACGTGCTGCAGGCCGAGCTTGCGCTCGTAGAAGTCGCGGGCGCGCTGCACGTCGACGACGGGCAGCAGCGTGGTCAGCGGGGCGTCGGTCAGCATCTCGGCCTCCGGTTGTCGACACGGGGCTGAGATTCTGCGCCGGCCGGGCGCGGTTTCCTACCAACTTTCTACTTCTTCTCGGCCAGCTTCTTCAGGTTGGCCAGGCCGGCCTGGTAGACGCCGGTGATCGCCTTCACCGCGGCCTCGTCGTTCTGGTCCGGCGGCGGGTCGTTGTTGGGGAAGCCGCGGTAGAAGGCGCCGCGCCATTCGACGGTGGACTTGGCGCCCTCGCCGCTGACGGTGATGGTGGACGTGTAGTTGGTGACCGGCAGCGCGCCGCCGTCCTTGGCGCGGTAGGTGTAGGACTTGCCGGCCTCGTTGTAGCGTTCCAGCGTCTCGGTCAGCGCGCCGCCACCCTTGAGCTTGATCTGCCGCACCGAGCCTTCGGCATTGCCCTTGTCGGCCAGGCTCTCGGCCACCGCCGGGTGCCACTTGGCCAGCGCGTCGAAGTTCTTGACCTGCGCCCACACCGCATCGGCCGGGGCGTCGATGGCGATCTTCTCGACCACCTTCTGCCGCGTCGGGCCGTGCGCCAGCGCGACGCCACTGGAAGCCAAGAGGGTCAGCGCCGCGACGGCGAGACGACGTGAAAGCATCGAGAGTCTCCTGTGGTGATCGATGACGACGACGAGGGCAGGGCCGCCAGGCCCCGAGTCAACGCGACCCGGGTGCGCCGATGAAGGCGCCGAAGCCGCGCGGGTTGCGACCGGTGTCCACGCGCTTGAGCTCGCGGCCGGTCCGCGCGTCCAGCACCGAAACATTCTCGTCCATCCAGTTCACCACCAGCACCCGGTCGCCTACCGAGGCGATGCCTTCGGGATAACCAAAACCCCTCAGGGTCTGCACCAGCGCCAGTGTGTCGGGATCGACCACCGACACGCTGTCATCGCGCTGATTGGTGACGTACAGCCGCTTGCCACCCGCGGCCAGCGCCGCACCGTAGGGAGCTTTTCCCACCTTCACCGTGCCGGCGCGCTGCGGGCGCGCTGGGTCGCGGATGTCGATCACGCTCAGGTCGTCGCTATAGACGTTGAGCGCATAAAGCCGCCGGCGTGGCCCGTCGACCAGCAGCGCGAACGGATGCTCGCCGGTCGGCACGCGCGCCACCACCGCGGCCGCGGCCACGTCGACCACGGCCACCACGTTGTCGTCGCGCTCGGCCACGTACACGTGGCGACCGTCAGGCGACACCGCCACGCCGGCCGGCGCGCGGCCCAGCTTCACGCGCAGCACCTCGGCATGCGTGCCGGTGTCGAAGCCCAGCAGGTGCTGGCCGAACCAGTCCGCCACGTACACGCGCTGGCCGTCCGGCGCGGCGTCGATGCCCACCGCGCCCTGGCCGGCGGGCAGCGTGGCGACGGTGCGCCGCGTCTTCATGTCGATCACCGACACCGCGTTGCTGTCCGGCGCCGTGACGAAGACCTTGCCCGCTGCACTGACCGCGACGACGCCGGCCGGCGACTTGTCGACCGGCACGGTGGCGACGGGCTGGTCGGTCGCCAGGTCGATGACGGTGACGGTGTGGTCGGCCTGGTTGGTGATGTACGCGAAGGGCGCGGCGAGGGCGGCGGCCGGCAAGGCGAGGAGCAGGAGGAGGGCGGTGACGGGGAGCGAAGGCATGAGGCGGGCCGCGCGGAGGGGGTAATGGCGCGGTGGATGTTGCCACTGGAAGGACTGTCGACAGGGTGCCCCACGGAAGGACTTGGTGCGCTGCCGTCAGCTTTGATCCGCGGAAACTCAGGTCGCCTATCGCACCACTCGCTGCCGCCCGCGGCAGGCACGAGGAGGGGCTTTCTAGAGGAGAGCCGAGGCCGTAGCATCCGGGTCATCGAGGTGCAATAGGCGACATCAACCGTCCCGGCACCAGTCCACCATTTGTAGTTGGGCGTCACCATGAGTCTTGCTTCCAGGTTTTCATTCCTCTTTCTCTCAGCGCTACTAGCTTCGCTTGGTCATGCGGCCGAAGTCGAATTCAAAGGCTTTCCACAAAAGGTCTTCTATGTCGAAGATGGGAAATCTTCTGAGAAAAATCTTTCGCCGCGACAAGCGGTAGAAGCCTAAAGTTCAAGTCGTCAAAACTGAGACTGGCTACTTGTGGGCAAGTCGCAAGAATCTGCCGCTAGGGAGATGCTGATCAATTCCCTGCGCCCGGCACGCGCCGTGCATGCGTGAAGGCATCGAACCGCAGGGCCGAACGACCATGAGCCAACGCAGC
>CAZUUU010000059.1:0-16412 GCA_964622685.1 uncultured Methylibium sp. | reverse complement strand
CCCAGCCCGGCTCGCCGACGAAGCGGCTGCTCGGGATGCGCCCGAGCGGGGCCGGGGCGATCGTGCCCCTGGACGGCAGGAACTGCGAGGAGACCGCGCCCTTGTAGCCCTGGTGGATGAACTGTGCGGTCACGCGCGTGCCCGCGTCGGGCTGCCAGGTCACCGAGGGCATGAGGACCCGCGCGTCGTCGTCCACGTGATCGACCTGCGTGCCGCTGTCGCGGGCCAGCGCGACCAGCCGGTACAGCCAGCGGCCGTCCTCGCTGAGCGGACCGGTCAGGTCGGCAGCCGCCTGCCTGCGGGCGTGCGAGCCGGCCTGGAGTTCGATCTCCCGCCTCGTCTCGGCCTGCGGGCGCTTGGACACCGCGTTGACGATGCCGCCCAGGTCGGCCTGGCCGTACAGCACCGACGACGGGCCCTTGAGGATCTCGACGCGCTCCAGCGTGTAGAGGTCGGGGCGCACGGTGTTGTAGGAGCCGTAGATCGACCGCAGGCCGTCGAGGTAGGCCGAAGGCGCGAGGCCGCGCACGGCCGCCCAGTCGCCGCGGGTGTCGAAGCCGTAGCGACCGGCATAGACGCCGGCGCTGTACAGCAACGCGCTTTCGATGGTGCTGGCGCCGGTCTCGCGGATCTGCTGCACGTCGACCACGCCGATCCCGAACGGCGTGTCCTGTGCCGCGACCGGGCTCTTGCCGACGGTGGCCGGGCGGCCCTGGGTGATCAGGCCGTCGTTCGGGTTGCTGCGGCTCGCCTTGACGGTGATGGCCGGCAGCGTGGGATCGGTCTGCGCAGCGCTTGCGGCCGGCTCGGGCGGCGTCTGGGCCGCCGCGTGCGGGCCGAGCGCCCACAGCGCGAACAGTGCGGGAAGCGAGAGGCGAGGCTTCATGAGGCGGTGTGTGGTCGTTGCACGATGCGTTCGGGGGGCGCGGGACGTCGCCATCAGAAGAACCACGTCCCGTTCACCGCGAAGTTGCGCGGCAGTGCCGGCGAGACGACGTTGGCGTTGATCGCGCCGTCGTAGTAGGTCCTGTCGAACAGGTTCTTGATGCCGGCGGTGATGCGCCACTGGTCGCCGGTGACGGTGAGCGAGGCGTCCGCCACCGTGTACGAGGGCAGCGTGAACGGCAGCGCGCCG
This sequence comes from uncultured Methylibium sp., assembly GCA_964622685.1. Lineage (GTDB taxonomy): Bacteria > Pseudomonadota > Gammaproteobacteria > Burkholderiales > Burkholderiaceae_C > Methylibium. The sequence continues at coordinate 15,277 of CAZUUU010000059.1, read as the reverse complement.
ACCTGGGTGCTGACATGGCGCAGCCCGAGGCCGGCGGTCGCGCCCGGCCACCCCGGCAGGTGGGTGCTGCCCCACAGCGCGATCACGTTGCGCGGCGTCAGGTTGATCGGCTTGCCGAGGATCGCGGCGTTGTTGTCGCGCGTGACCTTGGCATCGGTGTACGCGTAGGCGGCGGTCAGCTTGGTGCCGCCTGGCAGGTCGGCGCCGAGCTCGATCTCGAGGCCGCGCGCGCGCTGCTCGCCGGTCTGCACGCTGAAGCCGGTGTTGACCGGGTCCGAGGTGGTGACGTTCTGTCGCGTCAGCTCGTAGACCGCGAGCGAGCCGGTCAGGCCCCGGGCCTCGTGCTTCAGGCCGATCTCCTGCTGGCGGCCGGTCTCCGGTGCGAAGGGCTCGCCGGCGAAGTCGGTCCCGGCCACCGGGAGGAAGGAACTGCTCCAGCTCGCGTAGGTCGACCAGCCCGGCACGAACTCGTAGACGAGGCCGGCCGAGCCGGTGGTGGCCTCGTCGCGCTGGACGGCGGTGCGCGCGGTGACGTGGTTGTCGGTCTTGCTGCGCGAGTGGTCGCGGCGCAGGCCCAGCGTCGCGGTCCACTGCGGGTTGAAGCGGATCTGGTCGTGCAGGTAGAGCGCGCCGACGTGCAGCCGCGTCGGGGCATCGGTGGTCGGGTTGACCGGGCAGGTCGCCGCGACACCGTAGCTCGGCGCGTAGAGGTCGAGCGCGGCGATCGAGCAGCTGCGCGAGGCCAGCGAGCTCAGGCCGGTGCGTGCGTCGAGCCCGGCGACGACGCGGTGCGCCAGCCCGAAGGCCTCGGTCGTCCACAGCAGCGAGGTGTCGGTGGCGACGAGGTCGTAGTCCATCTTCTGGCGCGAGGCCTGGCGGTTCTGCAGCCGCTGGTTGGCCTGCAGCGTGCCGTTGCTGACGAAATTGCCCTCGCCCTTCTCCTGCTCGTAGCGCACGCCCTGGCGCAGCAGCAGCGCCGGCGCGAGCCGGTGCTCGAGCGACCAGCCCAGCGTGTAGGACTCGACGTCGTACTCGCCGAACGAGGGGTCGCCGGTGAAGCGCGTCAGCGGCAGCGGCCCGTTGACGTTGGGCAGCACGGTGCCGTAGGGCGTGATGCCCTGCTGGCGCATCCAGCGCGAGCGGCTGTAGGTGGAGAAGACCACCACGTCGGTGTCGGCGCCGATCGCGAACGACAGCGAGGGCGCGAACCATGCATCCTTGCGATAGACGTGGTCGGTCGGGTCGTCGCTGCGCGAGCTCAGGGCATTGAGGCGCCACGCGATCCTGCCGTCGTCGGAGACGACGCGATTGACGTCGGCGAAGCCGCTGCGCGCGCCGAAGCTGCCGAACTCGGCGCCGGCTTCGGCGAAGTCCTCTTTCCTCGGCCGCTTGCTGATCGCATTGACCAGCCCGCCCGGCTGCACCTGGCCGTAGAGCACCGAGTTCGCGCCCTTCAGCACCTCGATGCGCTCGTAGCCGTAGGGCTGCAGGCGGGTCCACATGCCCGGGCTCTGGACCAGGCCGTCGATCAGGATCGACTCGGTCGAGCGGAAGCCCCGGATGTTGATGTCGTCGAAGCCGCGCCGGCCGAAGTTGACCGGGCTGACGCCGGCCACCGTCTGCAGGGCCTGCTGCAGGTTGGTGATCTGACGCGATTCCATCTGCTCGCGCGTGACGACGCTGATCGACTGCGGCGTCTCGAGGCGGCGCGCCGGCGCCTTGGTGGCCGTCTGCGCTTCGCGCGGAGCGAAGCCCACATCCTGCTCGGCGCTGGCGCTGACGCGGACTTCGCCGAGCACCGGCGGCTCCTGGGTGGTGCTCTGGGCCAGCGCCGGCAGCGCGCCTTGCAGGCCCAGTGCGGCAATGCAGGCCTGTCGCAGCCGACGGGCCGGTGTGCGGATTGCGGACGAGGGAAGCTTGGGGGAAGTCATGGGCAGCGGAGGCCGGGGGCGGGGGTTGAAGGAAGGGGTTTCGGCGACGGGGCGCGGGCCAGCGCCGTCATGCGCCCAGCAGCCACGCGCCGCCGGCCACGGCCAGCGCCACGAGGCCGAGTCGCGCCGCCGCCGGGGCACGCCGGGGCCACCACGCGAGCAGCAGGACGACGGCGAACCCCGAGGTGCTGAGCCAGGACAGCCCCAGCAGGGCGCCGAAGGAGGCGCCTTCGTGGGCGAAGGCCAGGGCCTGCGACGTCAGCAACAGCGCTGCGGCCCGCGCACGTGCGGGGCCGGGCGAATGCCGGTGCTCCGCCGGCAGCGCGGCGCCGGCGCGATGGCGCTCGACGCTGAGCGCCCAGGCGAGCCAGCCGCTGAAGGCCGCTGCGGCGCATGCGGCGTGAGCCCAGGCCGCGCTCATGCGGCTTCGCCCTCGACCGGCGATGCCAGCGCGGCCGTTGCGGGGAGCGCGGCCCGGCGCGGCAGGCCGAGCCGCACGGTCGCCCAGGCGGCGAGGGCGGCGCCGGCCAGCAGCCCGAGGTCGACGCCGGCGACCGCCCAGCGGCCTGCGGCGAGCGTGCGCAGCAGGTGGTCGCCGGTGGCCGCGGCGTTGAGGGCGACGGCGGCCAGCGCCAGCAGCGCGACCGCTGCGGCCTGCTGCCGCCAGTGCCGGCGAGACGTCGTGCGCCGCAGCGCGAGGGCATGCAGCAGCGCGGCGGCCCAGGTGCCGAAGAACACGCGCATCTCCGCGCCGAGCGGATCGTCCAGCCCGCCGGGCAGCAGGCGGTTCGCACACAGCATTGCGAGGGTCGCCACCATCAGCCCGACGGTGCCGGCGACGTTGATCGCCTCGACGAGCGATGCGCCGGCGAGCCCTTGCTTCGCATGCCGCTCGCGGCGCTTCTCGCACCACACCAGCGTGCCGGTGAGCAGCATCGCGCAGCCGGCGGCGCCCATCGCGAAGTAGAGCCCGCGCAGCAGCCAGTGGTCGAACTGGATGAAGTGCAGGCCGGCGATCCAGCGCTGCACCTTCGACGCGGGCGGCAGGCGCTCCTCGTGCAGCACGCGGCCGGTGGCGGCGTCGAAGCTCACGGTGTCGGCGGTGAGCGAGACGCGGTCGCGCCAGGCGCGGCGCAGCTCGACGGTGGCATGCGCGTCCCGCGGGTTGCGCAGCGTGACGAGCATCGGCTCGCCGGGCGCGCCGCGCCCGGCCCAGCGGCGCTGCGCCTCGGCAGCCATCGCGTCGAGCGACGCCACCCCGGCGAGCGGCCGCAAGGCCGGCGGCCGGCGCAGCGTCGAGAAGGCCTCGTGGTTGAAGCGCGTGCGGTCGGCGGCTTCGGTGCCGTAGGCGGCGAAGATGCCGGCCTTCATGTAGATCGCGAAGAAGATCACCAGCCCGGACAGCGCGATCGCGAAGTGGAAGGGCAGCGCGAGCACGCCGGTCCAGTTGTGCAGGTCGAGCGCCGAGCGCTGCAGCGCCTTGTCGGGGCGGAAGGTGAAGAAGTCCTTGAAGATGCGCCGGTGCGTGGCGACCCCGGAGACGATGCCGACCAGCATCGCCATCGCCGCGGCGCCGACGAGCCAGTAGCCGAGGTCGAGCCACTTCAGGTGCAGGCTGTAGTGCATCGGGTAGATCAGCCGCGTGCCGACCGGCCCGCCCTGCGCGGGGCGCAGTTCGGCGGTCGACGGATCGAGATCGCGCACCGTGAAGTCGGCGCCGCCGCCCGACCAGCCGATGCGCAGCGACGGCAGCCGTTCGCTCGGCGGGTAGATCAGCCAGTTGGTCGCCTTCGGAGGCGCCAGCGCGCGCAGCTGCGCCAGGGCCTTGTCGAGCGAGGCGCGCTCGGCGCCGGCGCCCCCGGTGCGCGACGACGGCTGCGCCCAGCGGTCGATCTCGCGATCGAAGACCGACAGCGTGCCCATGAAGAAGATGGTGAAGAGCAGCACGCCGAAGAACACGCCGGCCCAGCTGTGCAGCCAGTCCATGGAGGCGCGAAAGCCTTGCGGTGCGGCGGTCGTCATGGCGGGCTCCTCGAAGCCAGGGGCTGGCGGGCGGCGGGGTGGTCCGGGGCGCCCGCCGGCGCGGGCAGCAGCGCGGCGGCCGTGGCGAATGCGGCGCTGACGGCCAGCGTCTCGGCGATCGCACGCCGCACGCGGCGCAGCGCGAACACGCGCAGGATCACCGCGAGATAGACGATGAAGCTGAGCATGCTGGCCGTGAGCACCGCGTCGCTCGGGGCCAGGACGGCAGCGGCTGGCAGCGCGCGCGACAGGAAGGCGGTGAAGCACGCGGCGAGCGCGTAGCCGCCGAGCACGGCGCACGCCGTGCGCGCTGCGGCCTCGGCCGGCGTGAAGCTGCGGCGTGCCATCAGCAGCTCCCGGCGAGCGACATGGTGGCGGTCGGCTCGACGAGCGAAGCGGGGGCAAGAGCGACGCGGGCGGACGGCACCGCGAGGCGGACTCGATGGTTCATCAGGAGGTGAGTTCAAGGGCCGTGCGTCATGCACGGCGACCGAAAACACCCGGAGTCCTGGCGGCAGCGGCTATCGAGCCCGGGGAATGCGAAGAAGTGTATCGCGAATCATTCGCATTTCCAACAAGAATGATCGCGGCGGCTCGGGGCCCCCGTCCGGCGGATCAGCTGTCGTGATCCTCGAGCAGCGCCTGGCGCGTGGCTTCGCTGCGCAGTTGGCGCAGCCACCACTGCAGGGCCAGGCCCTCGCTGCCGGGCGTGCCGGCCCGCCAGCCGTAGCGCAGCGTCGCCTGGCGGCGTGGCATCGATGTCTGCTTGATCACCAGGTGACCGGCCTGGGCGTGGCGACGCGCCAGCGGATCGGGCAGGAAGCCGCAGCCCAGGCCGCGCCGCTGCGCCTCCACCTTGGCGGCCAGCGAGGGCATGGTCAACACGTCCTGGCCCGGCTGCACGCCGGTCGTGATCGGCGCGAAGCTGCGGGCGCTGTCGGCGATGGCGATGATGCGGTGGGCGGCGATGGTCTCGCCGGTCAGCGGCTCGGGGGCGTCGGCCAGCGGGTGGTGGGGCGCGACCGCGAACACGAGCTCCAGATCGCCGAGCGGCTCGCATTGCATGCTGCCGGCCTGCGAGGGGTCGCCGGCCCCGCCGATCGCCAGATCGGCCTCGCCGTTGGCCAAGGCTTCCCAGGTGCCCGCCAGCACTTCGCTGCGCAGCTTCAGGCGCGTCGGCGGGGCGCTGTCGGGCGCGCCGCGGGTCGCCACGCGCAGGGCGTAGAAGGCCTCGATCAGCTCGAAGACCGGGCGCGGTGCCACGATGGCGTCGACCGCGATCGTCAGCTGCGTCTCCCAGCCGGTGGCGACGCGCTTGACGCGGTTGGCCACGGCGTCGATCTCCAGCAGCAGGCGCCGTCCCTCGTGCAGCAGCTCCTCGCCGGCGGCGGTGAGCTTGGCCTGGCGCGAGCTGCGATCGAACAGCAGCACGTCGAGCGCGTCCTCGAGCTGCCGCACGCTGTAGGTCAGTGCCGAGGGCACCTTGCCCAGCTCGCGCGCCGCCGCCGCAAAGCTGCCGGTGCGCGCGATCAGGTCGACCATGGTCAGCGCCTCGGGCGTCAGGGCGTTTCTGCGATCGCTCATCGTGCGGCCTTCAAGTCGTTTGAATGATGCCATCAAGGTCGAGCGACTGATGGCACGCCGACCCGCTCCTACATTGACTTCACCGCGGCGACAACACCCCGCCGCACGGAGCCCCACATGATCACCCTGCGCAAGTCCGCCGAACGTGGCCACGCCGACCATGGCTGGCTGAAGAGCCAGCACAGCTTCTCGTTCGCGGAGTACTTCGACCCGGCCCACATGGGCTACGGCAACCTGCGCGTCATCAACGAGGACCGCATCGCGCCCGGCACCGGCTTCGGCACCCATGGCCACCGCGACATGGAGATCATCAGCTACGTGCTCGAGGGCGCGCTGGGCCACAAGGACAGCATCGGCAACGGCGCGTCCATCCTGCCCGGCGACGTGCAGCGCATGAGCGCCGGCAGCGGCATCCAGCACAGCGAGTTCAACCACGCCACCGGCCAGGCCACGCACTTCCTGCAGATCTGGATCCTGCCCAAGGCGCGCGGCATCGCGCCCGGCTACGAGCAGAAGCACTTCGCCCCCGAGTCCAAGCGCGGCGTGCTGAAGATGGTCGCCGCGCCCGACGCCCGGGACGGCGCGGTGACGCTGCATGCCGACGCGGCGATGTACGCCGGGCTCTTCGACGGGGCCGAGCGCGCCGAGCTGGCGCTCGACCCGAAGCGCCTGGCCTACGTGCACGTCGCACGCGGCGCCGTCAGCGTCAACGGCCGGCCGCTCGTGGCCGGCGATGCCGCGCAGCTCGACGGCGAGAGCCTGCTGAGCCTGAGCGACGGCCACGATGCCGAAGTGATCGTGTTCGACCTCGCGCGCTGATCCGCCGATCGATCCCGCGAGTCCCTGATTGCAGTCCACAACCCCAAGGAGTTCCACCATGTCCAGCAAGATCGTGATCGTCTTCCACAGCGGCTACGGCCACACGAAGCGCATGGCCGAGGCCGTGGCCGACGGCGCGAAGGGCACGCTGCTCGCCATCGACGCCGAGGGCAACCTGCCCGAGGGCGGCTGGGAGCAGCTGGCCGCGGCCGACGCCATCGTGATGGGCTCGCCGACCTACATGGGCAGCGTCAGCTGGCAGTTCAAGAAGTTCGCCGACGCGTCCAGCAAGGTCTGGTTCACCCAGGGCTGGAAGGACAAGCTGTTCGCCGGCTTCACCAACAGCGCCTCGATGAACGGCGACAAGCTCTCGACGCTGCACTACCTGTTCACGCTGGCGATGCAGCACAGCGGCGTGTGGGTCGGCACGGGGATGATGCCCAGCAACAAGAAGAGTGCCGATCGCAACGACCTCAACTACGTCGCCAGCTTCGCCGGCGCGATGGCGCAGAGCCCGTCGGACGCCAGCGTCGACGAGATGCTGCCGGGCGACCTGGCGACCGCACGCGCCTTCGGCGAGCGGGTCGCTACCATGGCGGCCCGACTGAAGTAGGCACAGGAGCAGCGATGGACCCCTTGCGTGTACTGATCGTCCCCGGCAGCGCACGCACCGGGTCCTTGAACCTCAAGCTCGCGCGCGCGGCCGAGGCCGCGCTGCGCGAGCTGGGGGCCGCGCCTACCGTCACCGACCTGCGCGCGCTGGCGCTGCCGATCTACGACGGCGACCTCGAGGCCGCCTCGGGCGTGCCCGAGGGCGCGAAGACGCTGCTGGCGCAGTTCGCCGCGCACGAGGCGGTGCTGGTGGTCTCGCCCGAGTACAACGCCTTCCCGCCGCCGCTGCTGATGAACGCCATCGACTGGGTCTCGCGCCTGCCCGAGCACAAGGCGGCGATGAACGGCAAGCCCACCGCGCTGCTGAGCGCCTCGCCGGGCCTGCTGGGCGGCATGCGCAGCCTGCTGGCGTTGCGCCAGTTCCTGAGCCTGAACCTCGGCATGCTGGTGCTGCCGCAACAGCTGGGCGTGAGCCAGGCCAACAAGGCCTTCGCCGACGACGGGCGTCTGTCCGACGACAAGCAGCAGCAGGCGCTGCAGGGCGTGCTGTCGGCGCTGCTGAAGACGACGCAGGCCGTGAAGGGCTGAACCGGGCGCCGAGCGGGCAAGTCAGCGCCCCCGCTGCCAGCGCGCCAGCGCCTCGATGGGCCGCTGGTAGGCCGAGCCGAGCAGGCGCACCAGCGCGTCGAGCAGCCGGGCGTCGGCGCCGATCAGCACGCGCCGTTCGTCGCGCTCGACGCCGCGCAGGATGCGTGCGGCCGCCGCGGCGGCCGGGGTGCGGTCCAGCAGGCGGTCGAAGCGTGCCAGCGACGCCGCCGGCGCCTCGCCGGTCAGCGCCTGCAACTGCGGGTCGACGCGGGCCGCGCGCGCGATGTTCGTGCGCACGCCGCCGGGGTGCACGCAGGTGACGCCGACGCGCGCACCGGCGATCGCGAGCTCCATGCGCAGCGCCTCGGTGTAGCCGCGCACCGCGAACTTGCTGGCGTTGTAGGCGCCGCTGCCCGGCATCGCCATCAGGCCGAACAGGCTGGAGGTGTTGACGATGTGGCTGGGCTCGGCGCCCGGTCGGGCGGCGGCCGCGCGCAGCGCCGGCAGGAAGGCCTGGCAGCCGTGCACCACGCCGCGGAAGTTGATGCCCATGATCCAGTCCAGGTCGGCCGGGCGCATCGTCTCCAGCGGCGCGGCCAGCGAGACGCCGGCGTTGTTGAACAGCAGCTGCACCGCGCCGTGCGTCGCGATCACCTCGCGTGCCCAGGCCTCGACGGCCTCGCGGTCCGCCACGTCGACGCGCAGCTGACTGACGCGCGCGCCCAGCGCGGCGGCGGCGCTCGCGGTCGCGGCGAGGCCGGCCTCGTCGACGTCGCACAGCGCCAGCGGGCAACCGCGCCGGGCCAGCGCGAGCGCCAGTTCGCGGCCCATGCCCGAGGCGGCGCCGGTGATCGCGGCCACCTGGCCGGCCAGGCGCTTCATCGCGTCTCCAGCCGGTAGGCCGCGGCGTCGAAGCGCCGCGTGCGGCGCCGGAACTCGAAGGTGAAGCCGGGCCACAGCGTGGTGTTGCGGCCCTGCGCGTCGAGGTACCAGCTGCGGCAGCCGCTGGCCCACACGGTGCCGGCCAGGCGCCGCTGCAGCTCGGCGTTGTAGGCCCGCTGCGCCTCGGGCCGGACCTCGACGCTGCGCAGGCCCCCGCGGCGCAGCGCCTGCACGGCCGACATCACGTAGGCCAGCTGCGACTCGATCATGTAGATCATCGAGTTGTGCCCGAGCCCGGTGTTGGGGCCGACCAGCATGAAGAGGTTGGGGAAGCCCGCGACCGTGCAGCCCAGGTAGGCCTCGGGCGCGCGCTGCCAGACTGCCCACAGGTCCTGCCCGCCGCGGCCGACGAAGAGCCCGGGCCGCACCGGCTCCTGCGCCTGGAAGCCGGTGCACCAGACCACCGCGTCGGCCGGGCGCTCGCGGCCGTCGGCGGCGATCACGCCCTGCGGCGTCAGCGCGCGCACGGCCTCGCTGACCAGCTCGACGTTCGGGCGCTGCAGCGCCGGGTAGTAGTCGTCGGCGATCAGGATGCGCTTGCAGCCGATGGTGTAGCCGGGCACGAGGCGCGCGCGCAGCGCCGGGTCGGCCACCTGCCGCGCCAGGTGGCGCCCGGCTTCGTGGGCCACCCGCTTCATCAGCTGCGGCTTGACGACGAAGGCCAGCGCCCGGACCTCGTGCTGCCAGTAGATCGCGCTGCGCATCAGCCGCTGCGCGAAGGGCAGGCGCTCGAACAGCCGCCGCTCCCAGTCGCGCAACGGACGGTCGGGCTTGGGCAGCACCCAGGCCGGCGTGCGCTGGTAGACGGTGAGCTGCGCGACGCGCGGCGCGAGCTGCGGGATCAACTGGATCGCGCTGGCCCCGGTGCCGATCACCGCCACGCGCCGGCCGGCGAGGTCGAGGCCGTCGGGCCACTGCGCGGTGTGGAAGCTCGGTCCTTCGAAGCGCTCGCGGCCCGGCAGCTCGGGGACCGCCGGGTTGCTCAGGCCGCCGAGCCCGGCCACCAGCACCGGCGCGCGGAAGCGCCGCCCGTCGCGCGTGGCGACCTCCCAGCAGGCCGCCGCCTCGTCCCAGCGCGCCTCGACGACCTCGGCCCCGAAGCGCAGCTGCGGGCCGAGCGCGTAGCGCGCGATGCAGTGCTCGAGGTAGGCGCGGATCTCCGGCTGCGGCGCGTAGGCGCGCTGCCATCGCGGGTTGGGCGCGAAGGAGTACGAATACAGGTGCGAGGGCACGTCGCAGGCGCAACCGGGATAGCGGTTGTCGCGCCAGGTGCCGCCGGCGGCGTCGGCGCGCTCGAGGATCGCGAAGTCGTCGATGCCGGCCTGCCGCAGCCGGATGGCCATGCCGAGGCCGGCAAAGCCGGCACCGATGATCAGGATCGCGTGGTGGTGGACGCTCATGGCTGCTGCGGCACTGTAGCGGCCCGCCTTGCGCGGCGGCCGCCGTGCGACGATCGGGCATGACGAAGCCTCTGGACCTGATCGTCTTCGGCGCGACCGGCTTCACCGGCCGGCTGGTGGCCGAATACCTGAACGCCAGCTACGGCGTGGGCGGCGAGATCGCCTGGGCGATGGCGGGTCGCAGCCGCGACAAGCTCGCCGAGGTGCGTGCCGCGCTGGGCGTTGCCGACACGCTGCCGCTGATCGAGGCCGATGCCGCGGACCCGGCGGCGATGGCGCGCCTGGTGGCGCAGGCCCGCGTGATCCTCACGACCGTCGGACCCTACCAGCGCCACGGCGAGCCCCTGGTCGCGGCCTGCGCGCAGGCCGGCACGGACTACGTCGACCTGTGCGGCGAGCCGGTCTGGATGGCGCAGATGATCCCGCGGCTCGAGCCGCGGGCCCGTGCCAGCGGGGCGCGCATCGTGTTCTCGTGCGGCTTCGACTCCATCCCCTTCGACCTGGGCGTGGTCTTCCTGCAGGACGAGGCCGTGCGGCGCTTCGGCCGGCCGCTCGCCCGGGTGCGCGGCCGCGTGCGTGTCATGAAGGGCCGCATGTCGGGCGGCACCGCGGCCAGTGCGCTCGCGACCTTCGAGCAGACCAGCCGCGACGCGCAACTGGCCGGCGTGATGGCCGATCCCTTCGCGCTGACGCCGGGGTTCCGCGGGCCGGCGCAGCCCGAGGGCGAGTCGGCCGCCTACGACGAGGCGGCCAAGTCATGGACCGGCCCCTTCGTCATGGCGGCGATCAACACCAAGAACGTCCACCGCAGCAACGCGCTGCGCGGCCATCCCTGGGGCCGCGACTTCGTCTACGACGAACGCATGCTGACCGGCGACGGCCCGCGGGGTGCGCAGCGGGCGCGGCGCCTGGCGCTCGCGGCGCGCGTGCAGAACGCGCTGCTCGGCTTCGCGCCGACGCGCGCTGCGCTGCGGCGCTGGGCACTGCCGCAGCCGGGTGAAGGCCCGGGCCCGCGCGAGCGCGAGGCGGGGCGCTACGAGATCGTCTTCAGCGGCGAGACGCCCGACGGCCAGTCGCTGAGCGCGCGGGTGACCGGCGACCGCGACCCGGGCTACGGCTCGACCTCGAAGCTGATCGCCGAGAGCGCGCTGTGCCTGATCGACGAGGCCGACCGCTCGGCGACCCCCGGCGGCGTGTGGACGCCCGGCGCGGCGATGGGCCTGGCCCTGGTGCGGCGGCTGCACGCACGCGCGGGCCTGCGCTTCGCCATCGAAGACTAGGGCCGGTCGCGTCCGTCCTCAGAAGGCCGCGACCGCACCGTTGCTGCGCGGATCGAAGCCGCCGACCAGCAGGCCGTTCGCCTCGCGCAGCAGCGCGCCCGCGTGGCCGACGGACTCGTCCCAGTCGGCCAGCATCTCGACCTCGTGGCCCATGGCGCGCAGCGCATCGACGGTGGCAGCCGGGAAGCGCGCCTCGAGCTTGAGGCTGTCGCTGGGCTGGCCCCAGGTGCGGCCCAGCAGCCAGCGCGGCAGCTCGATCGCGGCCTGCGGCGCGAGCCCGAAGCGCGTCACGCGGTTGAAGACCGTGGCCTGGAACTGCGGCTGGCCGTCGCCGCCCATCGCGCCGTAGACCATGGTGCGGCCGTCGTCCAGGCGGGCCAGCCCGGCATTCAGCGTGTGGAAGGGCCGCTTGCGCGGCGCCAGCGCGTTGATGTGCGCCGGGTCCAGGCTGAAGCTGCAGCCGCGGTTCTGCCAGTTGATGCCGGTGCCGGGCAGCACCAGGCCCGAGCCGAACTCGTGGTAGATGCTCTGGATGAAGGACACCGCGCGTCCAGCGCCGTCGATCACGCCCATCCAGATCGTGTCGCCGGGGTCCGTCCTGCGACCCCAGGGCGCGGCCTTCGTCAGGCTGATGTTCGCCGCCAGCTCGTCGAGCAGTTCGTCGCGCAGCAGCCAGGCCGGCGCGACCTTCATGAAGGCCGGATCGGTGACGTGGCGGTCGCGCAGCGCGAAGGCCTGCTTGGTGGCCTCGACCTGCGCATGCACGAAGGCCGGGCCGATCGGGCCGAGGGGGTCGGTGTCCCAACCCGTGAGCCGCTGCATGATGCCCAGGATCATCAGCGAGACCACGCCCTGCGAGGGCGGCGTCATGTTGGCCAGCGTCGCGCCGGGGATGCGCAGCGACAGCGGCGTCACGCGCTTCGCGTGGTGTGCGGCGAGGTCGTCGGCGGTCAGCGGGCTGCCCAGCGCGGCCAGTTCGGCGGCGATCTCGCGGGCCAGGTCGCCGCGGTAGAAGTCGTCGGTGCCGCGTTGGGCGATGCGGCCCAGCGTGGCCGCGAGCCGAGGCTGGCGGAACAGGCTGTGCACGGCGGGCGCCGCGCCGCCCGGCAGGAAGGTGTCGGCAAAGCCCGCGACGGGCTGCAGCTCGGCCTGCTTGGCCAGCGTGCAGGCCCACTGGCTGTGCGTGACCGGGATGCCTTCGCGGGCGTACCAGATCGCGTCGTCCAGCAGGCGGTCCAGCGGCAGCCGGCCGCCCCATTCGGCGGCCAGCGCGTGGGCGGCGCCCCAGCCCGAGACCGTGCCGGCGACCGTCAGCGCCGCGACGCCGCCGCGGAACGGGATGCTGCCTGCGACGCCGCGCTGCGCGTAGGCCTCGATGCTGGCCGAGGCCGCGCTCGCGCCGCTGGCATCGATGCCCTGCGGCTGGCCGTCCGGGCCATGGATGACCCAGAAGCCGTCGCCGCCGATCGAGTTCATGTGCGGGTAGACCACCGCGATCGATGCCGCCGCCGCGATCATCGCCTCGAGCGCGTTGCCGCCTTCGCGCAGCACGCGCAGCGCGGCTTCGGCCGCCAGGCCGTGGGGCGCCACCGCGATGCCGCGGCGGCCGAGGAAGGACTGGGTCATGGCGAGGCGACCTGGAAGCAGTGGACGGGGCCCGATGATGCCCGCGGCCGGCTCACCAGCCGATCGCCTTGGGCAGCCACAGTGCCACCTGCGGGAACAGGAAGACCAGCAGCAAGGTCAGCAGTTGCAGCCCGATGAAGGGCACCACGCCCTTGTAGATGTCCTTGATGTTGACCGAGGGCGGCGCGACCCCCTTCAGGTAGAACAGCGCCCAGCCGAAGGGCGGCGTCAGGAAGCTCGACTGCAGGTTCACCGTGACCAGCATCGCCAGCCACACCGGGTCCACGCCCTGGCTGATGAGGATGGGCAGGAACAGCGGCACCGCGATGTAGCTGATCTCGATCCACTCGATGAAGAAGCCGAGCACGAAGATGATCGCCATCATGAAGGCGATGTCGGCGTTGACGCCGCCCGGCAGGGTCTCGAAGAGGCGGGCGATCAGGTCCTCGCCGTGCAGGCCGCGGAAGGCCAGCGCGAACACCTGCGCGGCCATCAGGATGAACATCATGATCGCGGTGATCTTGCTGGTGTCGAGCGCGGTGTCCTTCAGCGTCTTCCAGGTGAAGCGGCCCGACAGCGCGGTGATCAGCACCGCGCCGACGGCGCCCATCGAGGCCGCCTCGGTCGGCGCCGCCACGCCGCCGACGATGGAGCCCAGCACGGCGACCACCAGCAGCACCGGCGGCAGCAGCACCTTGACGAAGCGCACCCACAGCTGGCGGCGCGAGACGGCGTCGCGTTCGGCCCGCGGGATCGGCGGCATCGAGGCCGGCCTGAGCCAGCCCATGATCAGCAGCCAGGCGATGTAGACCGCGGCCAGCAGCAGGCCCGGCCCCACGGCGGCGGCGAACAGCGTGCCGACCGAGAGCTGCATGATGTCCGACAGCAGGATCAGGATGAGGCTGGGCGGGATGATCTGGCCCAGCGTGCCCGACGCGCAGATCACGCCGCAGGCCACGCTCTTGTCGTAGCCGCGGCGGATCAGCGTCGGCAGGGTCAGCAGGCCCAGGGTGATGATGGTCGCGCCGACGATGCCGGTGGTCGCGCCCATCAGCACGCCGAACAGCACGATGCCGATCGCCATGCCGCCCTTCACGCCGCCGGCCAGGTGGCCCATCACGTCCAGCAGGTCGTCGGCCAGGCGCGACTTCTCGAGCATCACGCCCATGAAGACGAAGAGCGGGATCGCCATCCACTGGTAGCCGCCGACGACGCCGTAGAAGCGCGCCGGCAGCAGGTTGAAGAGCCCGCCGCCGAAGCCCAGCCAGCCGAAGGCCAGGCCGACCGTGGCCAGGCTGATGGCGACCGGGATGCCGATCATCAGCATCGCGAAGAAGCCGACCAGCATCAGCACCGCCCAGGTCGACGGATCAAGCACGGTCGGGCTCCTGCGGTGGCGTCGGGCTGCCTTGCAGCAAGCGCAGCAGGTGCGCCAGCTGCTGCAGCACCAGCAGGCCGTAGCCCAGCGGGATCAGTGCCTTGACCAGCCAGCGCCAGGGGATGCCGCCCGGGTCGGGCGAGGACTCGCCGATCGAGCGGGCCTGCTCGACATAGCCGAGCGAGAGCTGGATGAACAGCAGGCTCACCCCGATCAGCAGCAGCGCCGACACCACATCGACCGCGCGCTTGGCGGCCGGCGAGAAGCGCGCGTAGAACACGTCCACGCGCACGTTGTCGCCGCGCTGCAGCGCGTGGCTCATGCCCAGCAGGATCAGCGCGGCCAGCAGGTGCCACTCGAGTTCCTGCGCCCAGACCGAGCCGAGGCTCAGGCTGTAGCGCAGGATCACGTTGGTCGCGACCAGCCCGATCATCGCGAGCGCGATCCAGGCGGTGAGCGCCCCCACCCGGTCGATGAAGGCCTCGATCGCGCCGGCCGCGGGCAGCAGCCTCTTCAATGCCACGCTGCGGCCCGCCTCAGCCGCGGACCTTGAGGTGGTAGGCCTCTTCGCTGATCTCGCTCCAGCGGTCGTACTTGGCCTTGAAGGCCATGTAGGAGTCGTGCACCTTCTTCGTCAGCGGGTCCTTGGCGACGGCCTCGGCCAGAACCTTGTCGGTCTCGGCCTTCAGCGCCTTGATCACGTCGTCGGGCAGCGGCTTGGCGATCACGCCCTGGTTCCTGACCAGGTCTTCCATCGCGTCGGAGTTGGCCTTCTGGCACCAGCCCTCGCTGATCACGTTGCAGGCGGCCGCGGCATTGCTGACGATGGCCTGCAGGTCCTTGGGCAGCTTGTCCCAGGCGGCCTTGTTGATCAGCAGCTCGGACACCGTGGCCGACTCGTGCCAGCCGGTGGTGTAGTAGAACTTGGCAGCCTTCTGCAGGCCCAGGCGGCGGTCCTGGAAGGGGCCGACGAACTCGGCCGCGTCGATGACGCCGCGCTCCAGCGCCGGGAAGATCTCGCCGCCGGGCAGCACCTTCACGTCGACGCCGAGGCTGGCGTAGACCTTGCCGGCCAGACCCGGGATGCGCATCTTC
>CAZUUU010000058.1:0-16454 GCA_964622685.1 uncultured Methylibium sp. | reverse complement strand
AAGGAAGCCACCGGCATGACCTTCGGCGAAGCCGGCCCGGTGCCCGCGCAGGGCCAGATCGCGCAGCAGATCTTCTGGTACACGGCCTTCACGGCGGACATGACCAAGCCGGGCCTGCCGGTGGTCAACGCCGACGGCACGCCGAAGTGGCGCATGGCCCCGGGCCCGAACGGCCCGTACTGGAAGCAGGGCATGCAGAACGGCTACCAGGACGTCGGCTCGTGGACCTTCTTCGCCGAACACGATGCGAACAAGACCGCGGCGGCGTGGCTGTACGCGCAGTTCATCACCAGCAAGTCGGTGTCGCTGAAGAAGACCATCGTCGGCCTGACACCGATCCGCGAGAGCGACATCCAGAGCCAGGCGATGACCGACCTGGCGCCCAAGCTCGGCGGGCTGGTGGAGTTCTATCGCAGCCCGGCGCGCGTCGCCTGGACGCCCACCGGCACCAACGTGCCCGACTACCCGAAGCTCGCGCAGCTGTGGTGGAAGAACGTGGCCCAGGCCGTCACCGGCGAGAAGACGCCGCAGGCCGCGATGGACACGCTGGCCGGCGAGATGGACGACGTGATGGCCCGTCTGGAGCGCGCCGGCATGGCCAAGTGCCCGCCCAAGCTCAACCCCAAGGGCGACCCGGCGAAGTATCTGAGCGACAAGGGCGCGCCGTGGAAGAAGCTCGCCAACGAGAAGCCCAAGGGCGAGACGATCGCCTACGACAAGCTGCTGGGAGCCTGGAAGGAAGGCCGCGTGCGCTGACCCCGCGCGTCGCTGACTGGCGAAGGGCGTGCCGGGCGGCACGCCCTTCGTCGCTTCATGCGATAACCCGGGAATGAACCGCCTCGCCGACTTCCCGATCACCCGCAAGTGGCCCGCGCGCCACCCCGACCGCCTCCAGCTCTATTCGCTGCCCACGCCCAACGGCGTCAAGGTCTCGATCATGCTGGAGGAGACGGGCCTGCCCTACGAGCCGCACCGCGTCAGCTTCGACAGCGACGACCAGCTGTCGCCGGAGTTCCTGTCGCTCAACCCGAACAACAAGATCCCGGCCATCCTCGACCCGCACGGCCCGGGCGGCCGCCCGCTGCCGCTGTGGGAGTCGGGCGCGATCCTGCTCTACCTGGCCGGCAAGACCGGGCAGCTGCTGCCGGCCGACGTGGCGGCGCGCTACGAGACCCTGCAATGGCTGATGTTCCAGATGGGCGGCGTCGGGCCGATGTTCGGGCAGCTCGGCTTCTTCCACCGCTTCGCCGGCAAGGCCTACGAGGACAAGCGCCCGCGCGACCGCTACGTGGCCGAGTCGCGGCGCCTGCTGGCGGTGCTGGAGGGGCGTCTGGCGGGCCGTGACTGGATCATGGGCGACGCGTACACGATCGCCGACATCGCGACCTGGCCCTGGGTGCGCAACCTGGTCGGCTTCTACGAGGCCGGGGACCTGGTCGGCTTTGCCGACTTCCCGAACGTGGCGCGGGTGCTGGCGGCCTTCGTCGCACGGCCGGCCGTTGCCCGCGGCCTGCTGATCCCGAAGGCGGGCTGAGCTCGTGTCCGGGGCGCTATCCGGTCTTCCGACACAGGTGTCCAGCTTTCCCTACAAAGGAATCCCGTCCGCGGGCCGTTAACGACCGACGGCATCGGCCCCTTCGAGGGCCGTTGCACCGAGAATCCTCCCGCCCCGGCGCAGATCGGGGCAGGGCGGATGGAATAACCAGTCGTTGTCGAGAGTCCCCGGGACGCCCATGCCCTCCATTTCCGTTCGCGCCGCCGGTGCGCCGCACCGCTTCGGCCTGCTGGCCGCCTTCTGGCTCGCGCTGCTGTGCACGACGTCGGCCTGTGCCGCCGAGAAGCTGGTGCTGGCGGTGTCGCGCTCGCCGCTGTCGCTGCCGCTGTACGTCGCCGAGGAACGCCGCTATCTGGCCGAAGAAGGCCTGGAGGCCGTGCTGGTCGACTGCATCGGCGGCCATCGCTGCCTGCGGCAGGTGCTGGAGGGTCGCGCCGACGTCGCCACCGCCGGCGAGCTGCCGGTCGTCTTCAACGGCTTCGAACGCAGCGACTACGCGGTGCTGGCCACCCTGGTGACCGCGGCCGACGACGTGAAGCTGATCGCGCACGCCCGCTCCGGCATCGCCCGCGCGCGGCAGCTCGCCGGCAAGCGCGTCGGCCTGACCCTCGGCACCGCGGGCCACTACTTCCTGGACAGCTTCCTGCTGACCGCCGGTGTCGATCCGCGCAGCGTCAGCATCGTCGGCTTGCAGCCCGAGCAGCTGCTGGCGGCACTGCAGGCCGGGACGGTGGACGCGATCGTGGCCTGGGAGCCCTACGCCTACGAGGCCACCAAGGCGCTGGGCATGCAGGCGACCGTGCTGCCGAGCAGCGGCACCTACCTGCAGACCTTCAACCTCGTCAGCGGCCGCGTGCAGCTGCAGGCGCGCCACGACGCGCTGGTGCGCATGCTGCGCGCCGTCGAGCGCGCCGAACGCTACATCGCCGAGCAGCCCGCGCAGGCCCAGGCGATCCTGCGGCGGCGGCTGCAGATGGAGCCGGCCGCGGTCGATGCGATCTGGCCGGGCCTCAGCTTCCGGCTGCGCCTCGACCAGTCGCTGATCACGACGATGGAGGGCGAGGCGCGCTGGGCGATGCGCGAAGGCCACGTGAAGGCGCGCAGCGCCCCCAACTTCCTGCTGCTGGTCCACGCGGCGCCGCTGCACAGCGTCAACCCCGCCGCGGTGAGCGTCGCGCGCTGACCGACATGAAGATCCGCACCCAGCTGATGGCCGCGGTCGCCTTCTCGGCGACCGTGGGCGTGCTGGCGGCGATCGGCGTCGCCGGCACCGTGCGCGACGAGGACCGCGCCAGCGACGAGCAGGCGCGCGCCCAGGTCACCGCGCACGAGGTGTCGGGCCTGCTCGTGCTGACCCAGGAGTACGCGCGGCACGCCGACGACCGCGCCGCGCAGCAATGGCGCCTGCGCCACGGCGCGATCGCGGCGACGCTGGCGCGCGACGACGTGCGTGCGATCGCCGGGCCGACACTGAAGGAGCTGCGTGGCGTCGCGCAGTCCATGCCGCCGCTGTTCGACCGGCTGGAGGATCTGGCCGGCGCCGACGACGACTTCGCCGCGCGGCGCAAGGAGGTGCTGCTGGACCAGCTGCTGACCAGCACGCAGGCGATGAGCGACTACGCCCACCAGTGGTACCAGGAAGCGGCCGCCGCACGGCAGCGCGCCGAGACGCGTTTCCAGGTGATCGCGCTGGCGACGCCGCTGGTGATGCTGCTGCTGCTCACGACGGTCGCCTGGCTGGTCGTGCGCCAGGTGCTGCGGCCGATGAACCGCTTCGTGGCGGCGACCGCCGCCGTGGCGGACGGCGACCTGAGCCAGCGCCTGGGCGGCCACGCCGAGGACGAGCTCGGCGAGCTGTCGCGCCGCTTCGACCACATGACGATCGCGCTAGCCGACAGCCGCGAGCGTCAGCATCGCACCGAGAAGCAGCTGCGCGACATCACCGAGCACCTGCCGGCGCTGGTCGGCCAGTTCGACCGGGAGGAGCGCTGCCTGTTCGCCAACCGCGTCGCCCGCAACTACCTCGGCCTCGACGCGGCGCAGATGGGCACGCTGGCCTTCCGGAACGTCGTCGGCGAGGACAGCTACGCCCAGCACGAGCCGCACATCCGCCGTGTGCTGCAAGGCCAGCCCAGCCACTTCGAGGGCCACATCGTGCGCAAG
The DNA here is from genome assembly GCA_964622685.1 of uncultured Methylibium sp. Lineage (GTDB taxonomy): Bacteria > Pseudomonadota > Gammaproteobacteria > Burkholderiales > Burkholderiaceae_C > Methylibium. The sequence continues at coordinate 12,736 of CAZUUU010000058.1, read as the reverse complement.
GGGCGCGACGTGCACTTCCAGGTGCAGCTGGTGCCGCAGCTCGACGACGCCGGGGCGGTGCAGGGCTTCTATGCGATGACCTTCGACGTCACCGCGGTGCGCCAGGCCGAGCTGGCGCGGGCGCGCAGCGAGGAGCGGCTGCGCCAGATCACCGACAACCTGCCGGTGCTGATCGGCTACGTCGACTGCGAGCAGCGTCTGCTGTTCGCGAACGCGACCTACCGCGACTGGCTGAACGTCGACATGAAGACCGCGCTGGGCCGACCGATGGCCACGCGGCGGGCGACGCGGTGCTCAGGGAGTTCGCCGCCCGCCTGAAGGCCTGCGTGCGCCAGACCGACACAGTGGCCCGGCTGGCCGGCGACGAGTTCGTCGTGATCCTCGAGGACCTGCACGACGAGTCCGAGGCCGAGGCGGTCGCGCGCAAGCTGCTGGCCCGGATGGCCGAGCCCTTCCAGGTCGCGGGCCGCCCGGTCAAGGTCGGCAGCAGCATCGGCATCGGCTACCAGCCACACACCACCGGCATGGCGGGCGGTGACGCATTGCTGGCGCTGGCCGATGCCGCGCTGTACGAGGCCAAGAGCGCCGGCCGCAACACCTTCCGCCTGCGCGATGCCGATCGGCGTGGCGAGGGCGGCGCCCGGGTGTCGCGCCTCGCGCCGCTGTCGTGATGGACGGACGCCGCGCGCGCTGGCCTCGCATGCTCGCCGCAGCGCTGCTGCTGGTGGGCGCCGGCGCCCAGGCCGAGCCGCTGACGCTGGCGGTGGCGCGCGGACCGGTCTCGCTGCTGGTCTACGTGGCCGAGGCCCGCGGCTACTTCCGGCAGGAAGGGCTGGACCTGCAGCTGCGCGACTGCAACAGCGGCCGCGACTGCCACCGGATGCTGTCCGAGGGGCGGGCCGACGTCGCGACCGCGGCCGAGCTGGTCGTCGCGCTGAGCGCCCCGACCCGGCCGGATCACGCCATCATCGCGACCCTCAGCGCGTCGTCGCAGCAGATCAAGCTGGTGGCGCGGCGCCGCGTCGGCGGCTGGAAGCCGGCCGACCTGCACGGACGGCGCATCGGCACCGTGGGTGGCACCTCGGCGCAGTACTACCTGCACCGCTGGATGGTGTTCCATGGCCTCGAGCCGAGCGACGTCAAGCTCGTGCTGCTGCCACCGGACGGCATCGTCGAGGCGCTGCGCCGCGGCGACATCGATGCCGCGGCGATCTGGGAGCCGCAGGCCTCGACGGTCCTGGCCGATGGCGCGGTCGAGCTGCCCACCCCGCGCGTCTACACGCAGTACTTCAACCTGGTGGCCGCGCGTGCGACGCTGGCGGCACGCGAGCGCGAGCTGGCGCAACTGCTGAGGGCACTGCTGCAGGCGCAGCGCTTCGTCGCCGAGGCGCCGGGGCGGGCGGCGGACGTGCTGGTCGACCGCCTGAACCTCGAGCCGAAGGCAGCGCTCGCGCTGCTGCGCGAACACGACTACCGCGTGCGGCTGGACCAGGCCCTGCTGTCGACGATGAGCAGCCAGCAGCGCTGGGCCGCCATCGAAGGCCTGATCGACGCCGCGGCCGCCCGTCGGGGCGGAGCTGTCTACGAGGCGGTCGAGCCGGGCCCGCTGCGCAAGCTGCAGCCGGACGCGGTGACGGTCGTCCGCTAGGCCGCCGCCACCACCCGCGCCAGCGCGTGCGACTCCACGCGATTGCGGCCGGCGCACTTGGCTTCGTAGAGCGCCTTGTCGGCGGCCTGGATCAGGCGCGCGGTCTCGCCACGATGCGCCGCGCTGGCGGTGCCGATGCTGACCGTGACGACGCCGTGCGGGTTGTCGGCGTGCTCGATGCGCAGCGCCTCGACGGCTGCGCGCAGTCTTTCCGCCACGACCACGGCGCCGGCCGCGTCGGCATCGTGCAGCAGCGCGATGAACTCCTCGCCGCCAAAGCGTGCCAGCACGTCGTCCGGCCGCACCAGCGCGTCCTGCAGCACGCGCGCCACCGCGCGCAGGCAGGCGTCGCCGGCGGGGTGGCCGTAGCGGTCGTTCAGCGACTTGAAGTGGTCGATGTCGATCATCAGCACCGACAGCGGGTGGTGGGCGCGCCGCTCGACGTGCCAGTGCCCGGCCAGCGCCTGGTCGAGGTAGTGGCGGTTGGGGATGCCGGTCAGCGCGTCGGTCCAGGCGATGGCCTGCAGCTCGGTGCGCTCGCGCTGGAGCTGGTCGCCGCGCTCGATGTGGCCGGCCTGGGCGACGCTGGCGCGCAGGCCGTAGCCCAGCACCGCGATCAGCACGCCGGCCACGCCGTGGACGTAGTCGACGCGGATCAGGAACAGCGACACGATCAGCAGCACCCCGGCCAGCAGCATCGGGCTGCCGGCGCGGACGATGCGTGCCAGCTCAGGCCGTGCCGCGTGCGCGGCGGCGCCGGCCGGCCGGCGCGCCATCGCCAGCGCCGCCAGCAGCGCGAAGCCCAGCGTGATGACGGTGCTGGCCTCGGGCCCGTACGCCGGGTCGCCGGCGAGGAAGTGGTTGTTGCCGAAGATCAGCATCAGGTAGAGCAGGGCGTAGGCGCTGATCGAGCGGAACAGCGTGCGCTCGGCCGGCGCGTCGGCGGCATACCAGCGCACCAGGGCGCCGGCCAGGATGAAGAGGTTCTGGGCGTCCTCCAGCCAGACCATGGTGGCGATGCTGTCCGCGTCCGGTGTGCCGCGGACCATCAGCATGGCCCAGGTCAGCAGGAAGTAGCCGTAGCCCAGCGCCGCGGCCATCACGGCGTCGAGCGCGCGTGCCGTCGGCTGCGCGCCGGCGCGCCAGTCGCTCGCCAGCAGGAAGGCGATGGGCACCGCCGACAGGTTGAAGGCCAGCGTGCTCCACGGGTACATCTCGTAGGCGCGACCGACCACCATCTCCTGCCACAGGTTGCCGAAGGCACCGACCGCCCAGATCACCAGCGACAGCGCCAGTGCCGCCCAGCCGGTGCGGGCCGGGCCGGATTCGGCGCGGGCGCGCCAGCCGCAGGCCGCGCCCGCGAGCAGCGGCGCGGCCACCATGATCACGTGGGCCCCCGGCGCGCGCAGCGCGGGCAGCAGGACGAGGAAGGCGCCTTGCAGCAGCAGGCAGGCGACGGGCAGCAGGATCGGTATCGGCATGGGTCGGCGCATCGCCGACCCGGGTGGGTGGCGCGCGTGTGCGAGGCTACACGCCAAACGCCCCGGCGGCGCTGACGGCCCCGCAGGCCGGCGCGCCGGCCGTGACGCGTGTCACTGGCTCACGTGGATCAGCTCACGCACCCGCGGGTAGATCTGCTGCTGCCAGCGCCGGCCGCTGAAGACGCCGTAGTGCCCGACGCCCAGCTGCACGTGGTGGGTCTTGCGGTACGGCGCCAGGCCGCCGCACAGGTCGTGGGCAGCGACGGTCTGGCCGATCGCGCAGATGTCGTCGCGCTCGCCCTCGACGGTGAAGAGCGCCGTGCGGCGGATCGCCCGGGGCCGGACCGGGCGGCCGCGAACCGTCAGCTCGCCCTTGGCCAGCGCGTAGTCCTGGAACACGAGCTTCACGGTCTCGAGGTAGAACTCGGCCGGCAGGTCGTTGACGGCGAAGTACTCGTCGTAGAAGGCCCAGGTGGCGGCCGCCTTCTCCGTCTCGCCGGCCACGATGTGGGCGTGCAGGTCGGCGAAGGCCTTCTTGTGGCGCTCGGGGTTCATGCTCATGAAGGCCGTGAGCTGCAGGAAGCCCGGGTAGACGCGCCGCCCCGCGCCGGCGAACCGGGCCGGCACGCCGTGCACGAGGTTGGTGTCGAACCACTCGATGGGCTTGCTGTTGGCCAGCTCGTTGACGGCCGTCGGGTTGACGCGCGTGTCCACCGGCCCGGCCATCAGCGTCATGCTGGCCGGCTGGGCCGGGTCGTCGTCCTCGGCCATCAGCGCGACCGCGGCCAGCGCCGGCACGCAGGGCTGGCAGATGCCCAGCAGGTGGCTGCCCGGGCCCATGACCTGCAGGAAGCGGATCAGGTGCTCGATGTAGTCGTCCAGGCCGAAGGGACCGTCGGACAGCGGCACGTGGCGGGCGTTGTGCCAGTCGGTGATGTAGACGTCGTGGTCGGCCAGCATCGTGCGCACGGTGTCGCGCAGCAGCGTGGCGAAGTGGCCCGACAGCGGCGCGGCGATCAGCACCCGCGGCTGGTCGGCCGGGGCGCCGTCGCGCACGAAGCGCAGCAGGGTCGCGAAGGGGGTGCGGTGCACCACCTCCTCGCGCACCGGCAGGTCCTGCTCGCCGACGCGCACCGTGGTGATGCCGAACTCGGGCCGGTGATGGGTCAGCCGGGCGCGCGCGAAGACCTCCCAGGTGGCGGCCAGCTTGCGGGTCGCGGGCAGCTGGGCCAGGCCGGTCCAGCCGTGGTTCAGGTAGGACGCCGCGTTGCGCGCCGCCATCTGCAGGGGAGCGAGAAGATCTGCCTGAGCCTGGTAGGCCTCGTACATCATGGGTCGCCCTCGTGCCGCGTCGAAGGACGCGATCGAAGGGTGCAACAGGCAAGTTGCGCGCCACGGGCCGCGGTGCACCGTGCTGGCACAGCGATTGCGGTGTCCGCCTGCACTTCCGCGAGACCCGGACCATGGCCAAGGCGACGCTCACCCTCAGCAGCAAGAACTACTCGTCCTGGTCGCTGCGCGGCTGGCTGCTGGCGCGCTTTTCGGGGCTGGACTTCGAGGAGAAGATCCTGCCGCCCGACGATCCCGGCGTGCGCGCCGAGATCCTGCTGCTGGCGCCGTCGATCCTGGTGCCCTGCCTGACCCACCGAGTCGGCCAAGACGAGGCCAAGGTCTGGGACACGCTGGCGATCGCCGAGTACCTGCACGAGATCAAGCCCAAGGCCGGCCTGCTGCCGTCGGATCGGGTGGCGCGCGCGCATTGCCGCGCGGTGTGCGGCGAGATGCACTCGGGCTTCACCTCGCTGCGCTCGGCGCTGCCGATGAACCTGAAGGGCAGCTTCCCGGGCTACAAGGTCTGGAGCCGGGCGCAGACCGACATCGAGCGGGTCATCGAGATCTGGACCGACTGCCTGGAGCGCTACGGCGGCCCCTGGCTGTTCGGCGAGCGCGGCATGGCCGACGCGATGTACGCGCCGGTGGTCACGCGCTTCAAGACCTACGACGTGCGCATGAGCGACAAGCGCCTCATCGAATACTGCCTGCGCGTGATGGACATGCCCGAGATGCAGGAATGGATCGCCGCGGCCCGCCAGGAGCCCGAGCAGGTCGACGAGCTGGAAGTGGAGTTCTGAAGCCGCGCGAGGCTCAGAACCAGGCCTTCGGCTCGGGGATGGGGCAGACCGGCTCGACGTCGATGGTCTTGAAGTCGGCGGGGCCGACGACCTCGAGGTATTCCATGTCGGGCGAATAGTCGTAGAGGTAGTGCTTGACGCCGGGCCGCTGGTGCACGCAGTCGCCGGCCGAGACCAGCGTCTCCTGGTCCTCGTACATGAACCTGGCCCAGCCGCGCAGCATGATCACGATGTGGAAGTCCGCCTCGTGGCGGTGCCAGCCGGTGCCTTTCTCCGGTGCGTTGTGCGCGATGACGAGCTGCGCCAGCACCTTGCCCTGGGTGGCCTCGGCGACACCGAGATCGCGGTAGAGGAAGAAGTCCCGCAGGCCGTCGCTGCGGAAGGTGGTGTCGGTGGGCTTGACGTGCGAAAACTTCGTGGCGGTGCGGTCGAGCATGGCGGGCCCCTGCGAGGTTTCGATGGCTTGCTGCCATGCACAAAACGTTCCCGTCGCAGGCGCGGACGCGATCCTCAGTGGGCCGCGAAGCGCTGTGCCAGCTCGTGGCGCTTGAACTCGCCGACGACGTGGTCGACGAAGGCGCGCGTCTTGCCCGGCAGCAGCCGCTGGCTGGGGAAGTAGAGCGACAGTGCGCCGATGTCGGCGTGCCAGCGTGGCAGCAGGCGCAGCAGCGTGCCGCGCTCCAGGTGCGGCAGCGCGTGCGGCATCGCCACCAGGGCCACGCCCAGGCCCAGCAGCGCGGCGCGCACGATGGCCTCGGGCTCGTCGAGCACGATGCGCGGCCGCAGCGGGGCCGGGGCCTCGGCGCCGCTGCGGTCGCGCAGCACCCAGTCCTGCAGGCGGCCGCTCTGCGAGGAGCGCCGCACGATGCCGTCGAAGTCGGCCAGGTCGCCGGGCTCGCGCGGCATGCGTCGCCCTTCGAGATGGGCCGGCGCCGCGACCGCGACCAGGTGGGCGCGCGCCAGCTCGCGTGCCACCACGCCGGGCGTCAGCTCGAAGCCGCCGCCGATGGCCGCGTCGTAGCCCTCGGCGACCAGGTCGACCTTGCGGTTGTCGAAGCGCCAGTCGGGCTGCACGCGCGGGTAGCGCGCCAGGAAGCCGGGCAGCAGCGGCAACACGTAGTCGATGCCGAAGCCCGGCGCCAGGCTGACCTTGAGCGTGCCGGCCGGTTCGCCGGCATCGGTCGCGACCGCCGCGATGGCCGACTGCAGGCCCTCGAGGTTGCCGGCGACCGACTGCCAGAAGCGCTCGCCGGCCTCGGTCAGCGTGAGGCGGCGCGTGCTGCGCTGGAACAGCCGCACGCCGAGGTTGGACTCGAGCCGGGCGACGTTGCGGCTCACCGCGGCCGGCGTCAGGCCGAGCCGGCGCGCCGCGGCCGAGAAGCTGCGCGCCTCGGCGCTGCGGACGAAGGATTCGAGGTTGGCCAGCGTCTCCATCGCATCCAGATTATCAAGCATTGATTGAAGATGATTCTAGCCATTGCAGACTACCGGAGACGAAGCCGAGCGCCGAAAGTGAGTCCATGTCCAACCGGTTCCCTGAACCGACCCACCCAGGAAATGCCATGAACTCCTCGACGAACTCCCGCCTCGCATCCTCCACCCCGCTGGCCGGCAAGGTCGCCCTCGTGACCGGCGGCTCGCGCAGCATCGGCGCCGCCATCGCCAGGCGGCTCGCTGCCGACGGCGCGGCGGTCGCTCTGACCTACAGCGCCTCGCCGGGGCAGGCCGACGCCGTCGTGCGGGCCATCGAGCAGGCCGGCGGCACCGCGCTGGCGATCCGCGCCGACGCGGCCGATGCCGCCGCGGTGCGCGCCGCCGTCGAGCAGACCGTGCAAACGTTCGGCCGCCTCGACATCCTGGTCAACAACGCCGGCATCGGCATCGTCAAGCCGATCGACGAGTTCACCCTCGAGGACTTCGACCGCGCGGTCGACGTCAACGTGAAGGGCCTGTTCGTCGCGACGCAGGAAGCGCAGCGCCACATGGGCGCGGGCGGCCGCATCGTCAACATCGGCAGCATCAACAGCGAACGCGTGCCCTTCGCCGGCGCGGCGCTGTACGTGATGACCAAGTCGGCGGTCGCCGGGCTCACCAAGGCGCTGTCCCGCGACCTCGGCCCGCGCGGCATCACGATCAACAACGTGATGCCCGGCCCGACCGACACCGACATGAACCCGGCCCAGGGCGCCTTCGCCGACCAGATGCGCACGCACGTCGCGCTGCAGCGCTACGCGCAGGGCGACGAGATCGCCGACGTGGTGGCCTACCTGGCGGGTCCGGGATCGAGCTACATCACCGGCGCCAGCCTGGCGGTCGACGGCGGCTACGCGGCCTGATCGACGCAAGCCCCAAGAGGAGCTCATCATGAAGATCGGATTCATCGGCGCCGGCAGCATCGCGACGGCGCTCGCCGGCCAGTTCATCCGCGCGGGTCACGAGGTGATCCTGAGCAACCGCCGCGGCCCGGCCTCGCTGGCCGATGCCGTGGGCGCGCTCGGCGACCGGGCCCGCGCCGCCACGCAGGTCGACGCGGCCCGGGCCGACTGGCTGGTGCTGTCGGTGCCCTGGCAGCAGCTGGACGCGGCCACCGAAGGCCTGCCGTCGCTGGACGGCCGCATCGTGATCGACACGATGAACCCGGTGATCCAGCCGGGCTTCCGCCTCGCCGACCTGGGCGGACTCGCGTCCAGCGAGGTGGTGGCGCGCCACCTGCCGGGCGCCCGCGTGGTCAAGATCGCCAACACGCTGCCGCCGCCCTTGCTGGCTGCCGATCCGCGCACGGCCGGCGGCCAGCGCGTGCTGTTCATGTCGGGCGACGACGTGGCCGCCAAGCGCGAGGTGTCGCAGGTGTTCGGCGCGATGGGCTTCGCGGTCGTCGACCTGGGCGACCTGGCCGGCGGCGGGCGGCTGCAGCAGTTCCCGGGTGGCCCGCTGCCGGCGCTGAACCTCGTGAAGCTCTGACGGGCGGCCGGCGGTCCCGCGGCCGCCGCCGCCTCTCGCTCAGACGGTTCCCACCCCCACCAGCATCTCGCAGGGGCCGACGAAACCCGCGGGCGTCTCGAAGGCGCGCAGCGCCGTCTCGATGTCGCGCCAGACCTGGGCACGTTCGGCCTCGGTCAGGCCGGCCATCATCTGGTGCAGCGCGCCGAAGGATTCGCGCTCGAAGCGCACGCACTCGGCCGCGCTCGGCAGCCGCACCGGCGACAGCACGCGCCGGACCTCGATGCGCTTCAGCCCGGCCTGGGCGAACACGGCTTCGAGCACCCCGTCGCCGCCCAGCGAGAACGGCCCGGGCTGACCGGGCAGCGGCGGCGCCAGCCTGGCCCGCTCGCGGATCAGCCTCACGGGCGTGGAGAAGAAGGCGTTGCGCTCGGGCGTCGAGTAGACGATCGCGGCGATGCGCCCGCCGGGCTTCAGCGCGTGCTTCATGCCGGCCAGCGCGCGCTGCTGGTCGGGAAAGTAGATCAGCCCGACGCGGCTGATGGCGACATCGAAGCTGGCGGCCGGCAGCGCGTCCAGCGCCTCGCCGTCGAGCTCGCGCGTGGCCACGATGCCGGCCAGCCCGGCCGCCTGCGCCTCGCGCTCGGCGTGGGCCAGCAGGGCCGGCGCGATGTCGGTGGCCAGCACGTGGCCGCCCGGGCCGACGCGGCGCGCGGCCGCCAGCGACTGTTCGCCGGCCCCGGCGGCCACGTCCAGCACGCGCGCGCCCGCCGTGACGCCGGCCAGGTCGAACATCGCCTCGGTGGCGTCGCCCAGCCAGCGGCCGATGAAGGGACCCCAGCGGTGCCAGGCGTCGGCTGCGTTCTGCCACTGGGCGCGGGTGGTGGTCTTGAACTTCGCGGCGTCGAAGCTCGTCGGCGTCGCGGTCAGGGGTGGGGCTTGCACGGCGGTGTTCATCAGCGTCTCCGGTGGCGGGCCGCCGGGCATCGGCGGATGCCTTCACTTTGGCGGCACGCGGGCCGGCTCGCCAGTCCAGAAAATGGACTGGTCGCGCCGACCGTCCCGGCTTAGGCTCGCGCCATGATCGATTACGGCCAGTTCTGCACCGTGGCCCGCGGCGCCGAGGTGTTCGGCGAGCGCTGGACGCCGCTGGTCGTGCGCGAGCTGCTGTGCGGCAGCACGCGCTTCAACGACATCCGCCGCGGCGTGCCGCGCATGTCGGCCTCGCTGCTGACGCAGCGCCTGCGCAAGCTCGAGGAGATCGGCGTCGTCAAGCGCGTGGCCGCTGCGGGCGGCGGCGCGGCCGAGTACCACCTCACCGGCGCCGGCGAGGAACTGCGCCCCATCGTGATGGCCCTGGGCCACTGGGGCGCGCGCTGGATCGGCAGCCGCCTGAAGCGCGGCCAGCTCGACGCCGGATTCCTGATGTGGGACATCCGCCGCTTCGTGCGGCTCGATGCCTTCCCGCGCGGGCGCCCGGTCGTGATCCAGTTTCGCTTCACCGATGCCCATGCGGGCGAGCGCCGCTGGTGGCTGGTGGTGGAGAACGGCAGCGCCGACCTGTGCCGCGACGATCCCGGCCCCGAGCCCACGCTGGTCGTCGAGTCGACCGTGCTGGCCCTGACCGAGATCTGGACCGGCGACCGCGACGCGGGCGAGGCGGTCGAGAGCCGCGCGGTGCGCGTGCGCGGCGGCGCGCACGACGTGCGCGACCTGTGGCACTGGCTGGGCCGCAGCGCCTTCGCCGAGACGCGGGCGGCGGTCCGCGCCGCCTAGGGTTGGACGACCTCGAGCAGCCGGTCCAGGCCGCCGGCCTCGATGCTGAGCATGGCCCGCTCGCGCACCGCCGGCTTGGCGTGGTAGGCCACGCTGAGCCCGGCCTCGTCCATCATCGGCAGGTCGTTGGCGCCGTCGCCGACCGCGATGGCCTGTCGCGGCGCGATGCCCAGCCGATCGCAGGTCTGCAGCAGCATGCGGCGCTTCTCGGCGCCGTCGCAGATGTCGCCCCAGGGCTGGTCGACCAGGCGGCCGTCGAGGCGATCCCCGTCGACGCCCAGCACGTTGCTGCGCGTGTAGTCGATGCCGAGCCGGTCGCGCAGGCGGTCGGTGAAGAAGGTGAAGCCGCCGGAGACGAGCAGGGTCTTCAGTCCGGCGGCCTGGCAGGCGCGCACCAGCGTCTCGGCGCCGGGGTTGAGGTGCAGGCGCTGCTCGTAGACCTCGTGCAGCGCGGCCAGCGGCACGCCCTTCAGCAGCGCCACGCGCCGGCGCAGGCTGTCCTTGTAGTCGGCGATCTCGCCGCGCATGGCGGCCTCGGTGATGGCCGCGACCTCGGCCTTGCGCCCGGCGGCATCGGCGATCTCGTCGACACACTCGATGTCGATCAGCGTCGAGTCCATGTCGAAGGCGATCAGCCGGAAGTCGGCCAGCTTCAGCGGCGGCGCGAAGCCGCGCAGCGTGAGGCCGGCTGGCGTGGGCAGGCTCATGGGCTAGAGAGTCAGCAGTTGAAGGGTTCGAAGCCGCCGTCGAAGCGGCGCCGCTCGAAGCGCAGGGCCGGCAAGTCGACCGGCCGGTCGTCGAGGCGCGCGGCGGGCAGGCGCAGCTCGAAGCTGTCCAGGCCCTCCGGCAGCGGCAGCTCGAGGCGGCAGCGTGTGTCGCTCGGCAGGTCGGGCGGCGTCGGGCGGATCGGCGTCGACAGGGGTGCGGTCTGCGCGAAGCTCACGGCCATCGAGCTGAAGGACAGTCGCTCCTGCCGGTCGGTCGCCGGGTCCTCCAGGCGCGCGCTCGCGTCGACGAGCAGCCAGCGTCTCGCCGCGGGCGCCTCGAGCTTCAGCTCGACGCGCAGCGGCTGGAAGCCGCTGCCGCGGCGAAAGGCGCTGAGGGCGCCGCGCCAGGTGGCGCCGGCGTCGGGCCGCTCGAAGCTGAGGTCGTCGTAGCGCAGCAGGTTCTCGCAGGCGAGTTGCGGCGTCTCGCGGCGGCAGTCGGCGGCGCGCGTCTCGAGTGCGCGCCGGCGCTCGGCGCTGTGGTAGCGCAGCAGTCCGTCGCCCTCGGGTCGCGCCAGCTCCACGGCGAGCGGCGCGAGCGGCCGGTCGTCGACACGGAGCTGGGGGCCGCGCAGCCGCAGGGCCGGCGGGGCGAAGCCGCCGGGGGCGTCGGCGCGCAGGGCCAGGCTGGCGCCGGCCTGCGGCAGCGCCAGCGGCGCCAGCCTATCGGCCTCGGCCACCTGGCCCGGTGCGACGGTCAGCGTCCGCCATACCGACAGCGTCGGTCGCTGCGTCGACGTGCGGCCGTCGGCACCGGTCAGCCTGAGCTCCTCGGACGCGAAGGCCAGCGAGCGGCCGGCCGGCACGACCCAGGACAGGCGCAGCGGCCCCGGAGGGCGCCCGGCGACCACCTCGACCTGCGCGCTCATCGCCAGCGGGGCGTCCAGCTCGATCACGCTCTCGGGACCGGCCCCACCCTGGCACCAGCCGCGCTTGAGGCGCGCCGGGGCGCCGACGGCGCTCGGGCGGTAGTAGCTGCCGTAGGGCGTGGGCAGGCAGCCGGCCAGCGGCAGCGCCAGCGCGGCCCGCAACAGCGTGCGGCGGCGGCGGGCGTCGGTCATCGTCGGGACTCCATCGTCAGGCGACCCCTTGCGGCGCGCCGAGCGCGCGCAGCAGGTCGCGGATGAACTGCGCGCGGTCCTGCGGGTTCGAGAGCTGCTTGTCGATGCGCAGCTTGTCGTTCCCCGCCAGCTTGATGTGGCGGTTCTTCTGCACCAGCTCGATGATGCGCGCGGCGTCGATCGGCGCCCTGGGCCGGAAGGTGAGGCTCATGGCCTGCGGGCCGGCGTCGATCTTCTGCACGCCATAGGGCCGGGCCTGCACGCGCAGGCGGTGCAGGTCGAACAGGGTCTGCGCCTGCGGCGGCAGCTTGCCGAAGCGGTCGACGATCTCCTCCAGCATCGCGTCGATGCGGTCGAGCTTGTCGGCAGTGGCCAGGCGCTTGTAGAGCGACAGGCGCACGTGCACGTCGCCGCAGTAGGCATCGGGCAGCAGGGCGGGGGCGTGCAGGTTGATCTCGGTGCCGGTGTTCGTCGGGTTCAGCAGGTCGGCAACGTCGGCGCTGCGGCCCGCGCGCAGCTCGCGCACCGCGGCGGCCAGCATCTCGTTGTAGAGCTGGAAGCCGACCTCCATCATGTTGCCGCTCTGGTGCTCGCCCAGCACCTCGCCGGCGCCGCGGATCTCGAGGTCGTGCATCGCGAGGTAGAAGCCGGAGCCCAGCTCTTCCATCTGCTGGATGGCCTCGAGGCGCTGCGCGGCCTGCTTGGTCAGTCCCTCGACGTCCGGCACCAGCAGGTAGGCATAGGCCTGGTGGTGCGAGCGCCCGACGCGGCCGCGCAGCTGGTGCAGCTGGGCCAGGCCGAACTTGTCGGCGCGGCTCATCACGATGGTGTTCGCGGTCGGCACGTCGATGCCGGTCTCGATGATGGTGGAGCACAGCAGCAGGTTGTGCTTCTGCGCGACGAACTCGCGCATCACGCGCTCCAGCTCGCGCTC
>CAZUUU010000057.1:4028-16590 GCA_964622685.1 uncultured Methylibium sp. | reverse complement strand
GGTCGGCCGTGCGCTTGCTCAGGTACGAGAGCTGCGCACCGAGGGCGTTGTTGTGTTCGATGTCCATGGCGGTTCCTTCGTGTTCGTGGGGCTGGCGTCGGGCGCCGGCCGAAGCCGCAATTTTCACACGCGGCGCCGGAACGCTCAGGGGGCGTCCAGGAAGCGCTCGATGTGCGCGGCCAGCACCTGCGGCTGGTCGTGATGCAGCATGTGTCCGGCGGCGTCGATCAGGATCTTCTCGACGCGGGGCACGGTCTTCAGCCGCTCCTCGAACTCGGCCAGCGGGTAGCGGTCGCCCCAGTACTTGGCGACGTCGGTCTCGCGGCCCTGGACCCATAGCATCGGCGCCGTGATGCGCGCCCAGCAGGCCAGCACTTCCTCGACGCGGTACAGCACGGGGTTGGCGCGCTTGTGGGCCGGATCGCCCTGGATGATCCAGCGACCGCTCGCAGTGTCCTGCCGGGCCCAGTGCGGCGCCAGCCAGGCCGCACGATCAGGCGGCAGGCGCGGGTTGTTCTGGCGCAGCCGCGCGGCCACCTCGTCCAGCGAGGCGTAGTCGCGCAGGCGTTGCGCGGTCTTCAGTTCGTCGAGCCAGCTTGCGTAGCGCTTCGGCGCCTGGCTCGGCTTCGTCTGCGGCAGGCCGAAACCCTCGAGGTTGACCAGGCGGCGGATGCGCTCGGGCCGCACGCCGGCGTAGATCGTGACGACGTTGCCGCCCATGCTGTGGCCGAGCAGATCCACCGGCTGCGCGGGCGACAGGCGGTCGACCAGCGCATCGAGGTCGCCCAGGTAGTCGGCGAACCAGTAGGCGTCGGTGCCGGGCGGCGGCTCGCTGCGGCCGAAGCCGCGCCAGTCGGCGGCGACCACGTGGCGGTCGGCGGCCAGCGCGTCGACGACGAACTGGAAGGACGCGCCGACATCCATCCAGCCGTGCATCATCAGCAGTGTCGGCCGCTCGGGCGTCACCAGCGAGGCGTCGCCCCAGACGTGCGCGTGGTAGCGCAGGCCGCGCACGTCGAAGAACTCGGACCGTGCCGTGCGGCGGGCGATGTAGGCGGGCGCATCCATCGCCGCACTGTAGCGAGGCGAGCATCCGGCGGCGGTCGCCGCGGAGACAATCCCGCGATGAGCACTGCCTTCACCCTGCGCGCCGCCGAGCCGCGCGACCTGGACGACCTGGTGCGGCTGATCTCGGCCCTGGCCGACTACGAGAAGCTGACGCACCTGCTCGAAGTGACGCCCGAGAAGCTGCACCCGCAGCTGTTCGGCGAGCGGCCGGTGGCCGAGGCGCTGGTGGCCGAACTGCACGACGGTCGCGAGGATCGTCGCGTGGTCGGCTTCGCGCTCTTCTTCACCAACTTCTCGACCTTCCTGTGCAAGCCCGGGCTCTATCTCGAAGACCTGTTCGTGCTGCCCGCACAGCGCGGCCTGGGCATCGGCAAGGCGCTGCTGCAGCGCCTGGGCGCGCTGGCGGTGGAACGCGGCTGCGGCCGCTTCGAGTGGAGCGTGCTCGACTGGAACGAGCCGGCGATCCGCTTCTACCAGGCGATGGGCGCCAGCGTGCTGCCCGACTGGCGCATCTGCCGCCTCACCGGCGCGGCCCTGGAGCGCTACGCGCCACCGCGCTGACGCCGGCCCTCAGATCGTCGTGGCGGCCTCGCCGGGCGACTGGAAGCCGCCGGCGCGGTAGGTCAGCACCAGCGTGTCGCGCCAGCCCGGGGCGTTGGCGTCGTCGGGCAGGATGGGCGTGCTCTCGTGGATCACGCGCTCGTCGTCGAGCAGCAGCGCGGTCCAGGGCTCGTACAGCGTGAAGCGCACGCCATCCGGGCCATCGGCCTCGAAGATGCGGGTCTCGCCGCCGCGCACGCCCTCGCGGCCGACGAAGACGACCGCGACGAAGTCGACGCCGTCGCGGTGCGCGCCTTCGGGCGTGGGGCGGCCGACGCCGCCCTCGGTGTCGATGCGGAAGGGATGGGCCTCGATGTACCAGCGGCCGTCGGCCGGCGCGCGCACCTTGGCGAACAGCGCACCCAGGTCGAACAGCAGCGCGCTCCAGGCCGGCAGCAGCACCAGGCCGGTGGCCAGCGGCTCGAACCAGCGTTCCATGCCGCCGTGCAGCGCGTTGTAGGTGGTCGGCTGCCAGTGCATGCGGTGCGGCACCGCCTCGAGCTGCGGCGGATCCAGGCTCTGGATGAAGCAGCCGTGGCGGCGGTAGCGGTAGTGGCCGCCGTCCTTCAGGTGCTGGTCGGCCGCCAGGTCGTCCCAGTAGGGGCGCATGGCTTCGAAGTGCTCGATCGGCTGGCCGGTCAGCGTCTCGACCGCGCTCGGCGTCAGCACGCAGAAGCCCTGGGCGCGCAGCCGCTGGATGGCGGTCGTGCGGCCGAGCGGGAGCTGGATGTCGACGTGCATGGCGTGGATCGTGTCGCGCGCCGCGGTGTCAGGCCGGTGTCGGTCGTTCGGCGGGCGCCGTCTCGGGGGACACCGGGCCCGGCCGTTCGGCCTCGCGGGCGCGCTCGGCATAGCGGTTGAAGCGCCAGGCCGTGCCTTCCATCGTGATGCGACGCCACACGGTGCGCTTCTCGGCCGGGCTCATCGCCGTCCAGTGCTGCACCTCGCCCTCGGTGCGGCCGCAGCCCTTGCAGACGGCGTCGCCCTGGCTGGTCGAGCAGATCGCGATGCACGGCGCGTCCGGCGTGCCGGCGTACCAGGCCAGCCATGCGGTCTTGGCCTTGGGCGGCATCGAGGCGTCGTCGCACTCGCTCTCGCGGTAGTAGACGAGCAGCGCGTAGACCTCGGCCAGCGCGCGGACCTCGGCGCAGGCCGTGATGCCGTCGGGCGATGGCGAGCGCTCGCGCCACCAGTTGATGGCGGACTCGATGTCGGTGATGTGGATGCCGGCCATGGCCGAGGCGCTCGCGTCGCGGGTCAGTCCTGCGCCGCGACCAGCGCCGCCAGCGCGCCCTCGACCGCGGCGCGGTCCACGCCCTCGGCCAGCGCGACCGGCGCGGCGTCGAGCGCGGTCGCGCCCTCGGTCTTCAGGCGCTTGACCCAGCCGCCGGCCTCGCGCGCGTCGGCCAGCCCGCGGCTCTGCAGCAGGACCTGGCCGTTGGGCGCGACCAGCTTGAAGAAGAAGCGCCCGTCGGGCTCGCGGTACTGCTTGAAGCTCACCAGCGTGGCCCTCGCCTCGTCGCCGGCGGATGGCTTGCGCGGCGGCGGCGCCGCCAGCATCGGCCGCAGGCCGACCGCGCGGCGCAGGTTGGCGAGGAAGGGCTGGGCCACTGCGCGGGCCTTGCGGGCGCCGGCTTCCAGCACCTCCTCGATGCGCTCGGGGTGCGCCATCAGGTCGGCATAGCGATCGCGCATCGGGCCGATCTGCGACTCGATCAGCGCGACCAGCTGCTCCTTCGCCTCGCCCCAGCCCAGGCCGCGTTGCAGCTCGGCGCGGAAGGCGGCTCGCTGCGCGGGTGTAGCGAAGGCGTCGTGGATGGTCAGCAGCGGCGTGCCCTCGGCGTCCTTGGCTTCGCCGGGCAGGCGCGAGTCGGTGACGATGCGGGCCACGGCCTCCTTCAGTGCCTTGGCCCCGCCCTCGAAGAGCGGGATCGTGTTGTCGTAGCTCTTCGACATCTTGCGGCCGTCCAGGCCCGGCAGCGTCGCGACCGATTCCTCGACCTCGGCCTGCGGCAGCACGAACAGGTCGTGGCCCTGGCCGAAGAGGTGGTTGAAGCGCTGCGCGATGTCGCGCGCCATCTCGATGTGCTGCACCTGGTCGCGTCCGACCGGCACGCGATGGGCGTTGAACAGCAGGATGTCGGCCGCCATCAGGATGGGGTAGCTGAACAGGCCCATGCTGATGCCGGCGTCGATCTCCTCGCCTGCGGCCTCGTTCACGTCGGTCGCGGCCTTGTAGGCGTGGGCGCGGTTCATCAGGCCCTTGGGCGTGACGCAGGTCAGCAGCCAGGTGAGTTCGGGCGTCTCGGGGATGTCGCTCTGGCGGTAGAAGGCGACGCGCTGCGTGTCCAGGCCGGCGGCCAGCCAGGTGGCCGCGATCTCGAGCCGCGAGCGCTCGATGCGGTCCGGGTCCTCGCACTTGATCAGCGCGTGGTAGTCGGCCAGGAAGAAGAAGCTCTGCACGCCGGGCTCGAGGCTGGCGGCGATGGCGGGGCGGATCGCCCCGACGTAGTTGCCGAGGTGCGGAGTGCCGGTGGTGGTGATGCCGGTGAGGACGCGTAGTTTCATGGGGCGCTCGTCGCGGGGACGGAGAGGCCGGAACGGCAGGCGATTCTAGAGGCGAGGCCTTCTCCCCAGCGCCTACACTGCGCGCCCATGAAGCGCATCGTCGTGCTGATCTCCGGCCGCGGCTCCAACCTGCCGTCGATCGTCGACGCCTGCGCACGCGAGCAGTGGCCGGCACAGCTGGTCGCCGTCATCAGCAACCGCCCCGAGGCGGCCGGCCTGCAGGTGGCCGCGGCCGCCGGCATCGCCACGCAGGCGCTGGACCACCGCGCGTTCGCCGGGCGCGAGGCCTTCGACGCCGCACTGGCCGAGGCCATCGATGCGCACGCGCCCGACCTTGTGGTGCTGGCCGGCTTCATGCGCATCCTGACGCCGGGCTTCGTCGAGCGCTACGCCGGGCGGCTGATCAACATCCATCCCTCGCTGCTGCCGGCCTTCCCCGGCCTGCACACGCACCGGCGTGCGCTCGAGGCCGGCTGCAAGCTGGCCGGCGCGACCGTTCACTACGTGACGCCCGAGCTCGACTACGGGCCGATCATCGCCCAGGCCGCCGTGCCGGTGCGTGCCGACGACACCGAGACGACGCTCGCGGCGCGCGTGCTGGACGCCGAGCGACGCCTCTATCCGCTGGCGCTGGGCTGGGCCGTGCGCGATGCGCTGCGCGTCGAGGACGGCCTCGTGCGGCAGCGCGACGGCGAGTCGCAGTTGCTCGTCTTCGGCGGCTGAGCCGCGCGCTCAGCAGGACGTCGCCGGCAGCGCGAGCCGCGCCGCGGCGAGGTCCCAGCCGGCCCAGCCGCAGCTCTTGAAGAGCACCGGCCCGTCGCGGCGCCGGACCCAGCGGCCGTTGACGACATCGGCCAGCGTCGGCAGATCCGCGACGGCGATACCGGCCTGCAACAGGTCGCCGGCCTCGTGCGTGGCGTCGGCGGTGTCGACGACGATGTGGCCCGTGGCGTGCACGTGCTGCACCAGCGCCGCAGCCAGCTCGCACATCGCCGGCGTGAAGGCGCCGACCGCCGCGATGAAGGCATCTGCGCGCGGCGTCGCGCCCAGCACCACGCCGCGCGCCGGCGTGCAGGTGACGACCAGCGGGCAGTCGGGCAGTGCGGCATCGGCGTCGGCGACCACGCTGGCCTGGGCACCGAGCGCCCGCGCGCGCGCCGCCAGGGCCTCGGCGCCGGCGGCGCTGCGCGAGGCGACCAGCACCTCGCGCACCCCCAGGCCGTCGACGAAGGCCTCGACATGCGCGCGGCCCTGCACGCCGGCACCGACCACCAGCAGCGGCCCGTCCGGCTGCGGCGCCAGCAGGCGCGCTGCCAGCAGCGACACCGCCGCGGTGCGGCGCGCGGTCACAGTGGGGCCGTCGAGCACCAGCCGGCGCGTGCCGGTGGCGACGTCGAAGACGACCACGTCGCCCTGGATCGTCGGCCGCCCGGTGCCGGCGTTGGCCGGCGTGAAGCTGATGAGCTTGGCGATCGCGACCCGCGCATCGAAGGCCGGCATCACGAACAGGTGGCTGCCGCCCGGCAGTTCGGGCACCAGGCGCGGTGGCACCTGGACCGTCGGGTCGCGCAGCAGCAGGCCGATCTCGGCCGCGAGGCCGGAGTAGGGGAGTCGGGCGGCGCTGGCGTCGGCGTCGAGCAGCATCGCTCAGCGGACCACCAGCACCGGCAGCGTGGTGTGGATCAGCACCCGCTGCGTCTCGCTGCCCAGCAGCAGCGCACTCATGCCGCGGCGGCCGTGCGAAGCCATGACGATGAGGTCGCAGCCGCGCGCCTTGGCGTGGTCGACGATGGCCTGCCAGGGGTGCAGGGCCTCGACGGTGGTGGCCGGGCAGTCGAGCCCGGCCTCGCGGCAGGCGGCGACGACCTGGTCGACGCGCTGCCGGGCGATGCGCTCCTGGGCCTCGAAGTACTCCTGCGGCGCGATCGGCTGGATCTCGCTGATGGCGCTGTACGGGAAGGGGTCCTTGACGGACATCGTCTCGACCTGCGCGCCCAGGGACCGGGCGAGCGCGATCGCGGTGGCGACGGCCTTGGCGGTGATGTCGCTGCCGTCGGTGGGGACGAGGATGCGTTGGTACATGGCAGGTCTCCGTCTGTGCGCCGCTCGACGGCGGCGACGCGAGACCCGAGCCTGCGCCGGCCTCGCGGCCGGGTCAAGTGATCCAGGTCAAGCGCGGCGGATTCCTCAGCCGCGCGCGATCGGCCGCGCCGGGTCGGCGCACCACTCGCTCCAGGAGCCGGGGTACAGCACCGAGCCCGCCAGCCCGGCGGCCTCCATCGCCAGCAGGTTGTGGCAGGCCGTGACGCCCGAACCGCACTGGTGGACGACCTCGCCCGCGGGTCGGCCGGCAAGCAGCGGCTCGAAGGCCGCGCGCAACGCCGCCGGCGCGAGGAAGCGCCCCTGTGGATCGAGGTTGTCCTTGAACGGGCGGTTCAGGGCGCCGGGGATGTGGCCGGCCACCGGGTCGAGCGGCTCGACTTCGCCGCGGAAGCGCTCGGGCGCGCGCGCGTCGAGCAGTCGGACACGACCGAGCGCCGCGCCCAGGGGCGCGACCTCGATCGTGGGCATGCCGGGCTCGTTGACCGGGTAGGGCGTCGCCGGTGCCGCCGGTGCTGCGACAGGGACGGCATCGTCGAGCGCGCCGCCGGCCGCTTGCCAGGCGGCCACGCCGCCATCGAGCACGGCCACTTCGCGATGGCCCATCCAGCGCAGCATCCACCAGGCGCGGGCCGCGTAGACGCCGCCCTGGCGGTCGTAGATCACCACGGCGCTCCCGGGCGTGACGCCCAGCCGGCCGAGGGTCGCCGCGAAGGCCGCGCGCGGCGGCAGCGGATGGCGGCCGCGGAAGCGCCCGTCGGCCGGCGGTGCGTGGTCGGCCAGGTCGCGGTCGAGATGCAGGTAGTGCGCGCCGGGCAGGTGGCCCGTGCGGTAGCTGCGCTCGCCGGCAGCGGCGTCGGTCAGGTCGAACGAGGTCTCGATCAGCAGCGTCGGGGACGCTTCGGCCAAGCGGCGGCGCAATGCCTCGGCGGTGATCAACGGGGTGGGCAGGGCAGTCATCAGCTCTCCAGGGTCGAGGCGGCGGCGTCCTTCGGGGCGCTGACGCTGCGCAGTTGCGTTGCCGCGAGACCGGCGACGACGACGAGCACCATCCCGGCCAGCGCCATCGGCGTGACCGGGTCATCGAACAGCAGCACGCCGAACACGAAGGAGTAGGCGATGCCCAGGTACTGCAGGCTCGCGTTGACCAGCGGCCGGCCGGTCGCATAGGCGCGCGTCATCAGCAGCTGCGCCGTCGTCGCCAGCACGCCGACCGCCAGCAGCATCGCGACGCCGAAGACCGTGTGCTCGCGGTGCATGCCGCTGAAGGGCAGGGCCGCCAGGCCGGCGACAACGCTGCCGAGCGAGAAGTAGAAGACCACCCGCGGCTCGGGCTCACCGACCCGCCCGAGCGCGGTCACCTGCAGGTAGGCCATCGCCGCCAGCATGCCCGACAGCAGGCCCAGCAGGCCGTGCCAGAGCTGGTCGCGCTCGATGGTCGGGCGCAGGATCAGCGCGACGCCGACGAAGCCGACCAGCACGGTCGCCACCAGCCGGCCATCGATCGCCGAGCGGCCGAGCATGATCGCGCCGCCGATCAGGAACAGCGCCATCCACACCGACGACATGTAGTTCAGGGTCATCGCGGTGGCCAGCGGCAGGCCGCCGATGGCGTAGAACCACAGCCCGAGCGCGGTGACGCCGACCACCGAGCGCCACAGGTGCATCGTCGGCACCGGCGTGCGCAGCGCGATGCCGCGCGAGCGCAGCAGCGCCGCCATCGCCAGCGCGCCGACCACGCCGCGGTAGAACACGATCTCGGCGGTG
This sequence comes from uncultured Methylibium sp., assembly GCA_964622685.1. Classification (GTDB taxonomy): domain Bacteria; phylum Pseudomonadota; class Gammaproteobacteria; order Burkholderiales; family Burkholderiaceae_C; genus Methylibium. Next base: position 8,487 of record CAZUUU010000057.1, on the reverse strand, counting down.
GCGTAGTGCGCCGAGGCGTACTTGACGCACACGCTCATCGCCGCGAACAGCAGCGTCGCCAGCACCATCAGCAACGGGGCGGACATGCGCAGCCGGCGCGGGGCGGCGCCGGTCACCGGGCGCGGCGCGCCATCCGCTCGTGGTACCACTCGTGGAAGTGCTGCATGCCGTCTTCCATCGGGCTCTGGTAGGGGCCGGCCTCGTCGTCGCCGCGCCGCCACAGCGCCTCGCGGCCGGCGTCCATGCGCAGCGCGATCTCGTCGTCCTCGACGCAGGTCTCCATGTAGGCGGCCTGCTGGGCCTCGACGAACTCGCGCTCGAAGCCGGCGATCTCCTCGGGGTAGAAGAACTCGACGACGTTGAGCGTCTTGCGCGGGCCCTGCGGCACCAGCGTCGACACCACCAGCACGTGCGGATACCACTCGAGCATCACGGTCGGGTGGTAGGTCAGCCAGATCGCGCCGTGGCGCGGCGGCTTGCCGCCGCGGAAGTTGAGCAGGGCCTCGTGCCAGCGGCGGTAGACGTCGGAGCCGGGCTTGCCCAGCGCCTCGCCGGCGTGCTTGGCCACGCCCACGGTCTGCAGCGAGAACTCGCGCCCCATCTGCCAGCGCAGGTCGTCGGTGGCGACGAAGTTGCCCAGGCCGGGATGGAAGGGACCGACGTGGTAGTCCTCGAGGTAGACCTCGATGAAGCTCTTCCAGTTGTAGTCGCACTCGTGCAGGTGCACGCGGTCGAACACGTAGCCGGAAAAGTCGAACTCCGGCGGCAGCGACAGGCTCGCCAGGTCGGTCGCGACCTCGCGCCGCCCCGGCCCGCCCTCGAACAGCAGGCCGTTCCACGACTGCACGGGGTAGTTGTTCAGGTGCAGGCAAGGGTCGTCGGGGAAGTGCGGGGCGCCGACCAGCTGGCCGGACAGGTCGTAGGTCCAGCGATGCAGCGGGCAGACGATGTGGCGGCCGGCGTTGCCGCGGCCGCGCAGCATCACCGCCTGGCGGTGCCGGCAGACGTTGGAGATCAGCTCGATGCCCTGGGCCGTGCGGACCAGCGCCCGGCCTTCGCCTTCCTGCGGCAGCGCGAAGTGGTCGCCGACCTCGGGCACCGACAGCGCGTGCCCGAGGTAGCGCGGGCCGGGCCGGATGATGAGGTCCTGCTCGCGGCGATAGACGGCCTCGTCGAAGTAGCTCGACACGGGCAGCTGCGCGTGGCTGCGCTCGAGGACTTTGCGGGTGATGCTGAGATCGGACATGGTCCCCAAGGCCTGCAGGAAACCGATGGAGGGCAAGGGGCGCGATTCTAGCGGCGTCCTTCCTTTGGGGGTTGTCCTTCACAGGGGGCGTCGCTCCAATCGGGCGCAGCTCCCGCGCCGCACAAATGCTGACACCCCGTGGGGGTGCTTGACGACGCGCTGACTACAATTCCTTTTTTCACGCGATTCATGGCCAAGCAAGCACCTGCTACCGGGAACACGCCCGAAGCCGAGCCCGCCAGCTACGAAGCGGCCCTGGCCGAGCTCGAGCAGCTCGTTGCCGCGATGGAGGGCGGCCAGTTGCCGCTGGACCGGCTGCTCGCCGGCTATCGCCGCGGCGCCGTGCTGCTGGGCTATTGCCGCAGCCAGCTCGAAGCGGTCGAGCAGCAGGTCCAGGTCCTCGAGGCCGGCCAGCTCAAGCCCTGGGTCAGCCCTTCATGAAGCGAGACGAATTCGACAGCTGGTCGCGCGAGCGGCTCGCCATCGTCGAGCAAGCGCTCGACGGCTGGGTGCCGGCCGAGGCGCCGGCCGGGCTGGCCGAGTCCATGCGCTACGGCGTGCTCGACGGCGGCAAGCGCCTGCGCCCGCTGCTGGTCCTGTCGGCGGCCGAGGCCGTCGGTGCCCACGACAGCCAGGCGGCCCTGCGCGCGGCCTGCGCGGTCGAGCTGATCCACGCCTATTCGCTGATCCACGACGACATGCCCTGCATGGACGACGACGTGCTGCGTCGCGGCAAGCCCACGGTCCACGTGCAGTTCGGCGAGGCCCAGGCGATGCTGGCCGGCGACGCCATGCAGGCGCTGGCCTTCGAGGTGCTGACGCCCGACGACGACAGCGTCCCGCTCGCGCTGCAGGCGCGCCTGTGCGGCCTGCTGGCGCGCGCGGCCGGGCAGCACGGCATGGCCGGCGGACAGGCGATCGATCTCGCCAGCGTCGGCCGCCCGCTCGACGAGCAGGCGCTGTGCGACATGCACCGCCGCAAGACCGGCGCCCTGCTCCAGGCCAGCGTGATGATGGGCGCGGCCTGCGGCGACACCACGGCGGCCGCGCGCCAGGCGCTCGGCGAATATGGCGCCGCCCTCGGCCTGGCCTTCCAGGTGGTCGACGACATCCTCGACGCGACCCAGGCCTCCGACACGCTGGGCAAGACCGCCGGCAAGGACGCCGACAACAACAAGCCCACCTACGTGACCGTGCTCGGCCTCGAGGCCGCGCAGCGCCGCGCCCAGGCCCTGCGCGAGCAGGCCCAGGCCGCGCTGGCGCGCAGCGGGCTGCACAATGCAGCCTGGCTGAGCCTGCTGGCCGACAAGGTGGTCGAGCGCGACAGCTGAGCCACGATCTCCCGATGAAGTCCTATCCCCTGCTTTCGACCATCGACGCGCCGGCCGACCTGCGCCGGCTGTCGCGCGCCGAGCTCAGGCAGCTGGCCGACGAACTGCGGGACCACGTGCTGACCAGCGTGTCGCAGACCGGCGGCCACCTGTCCAGCAACCTCGGGACGGTGGAGCTGACGGTCGCGTTGCACTGCGTCTTCGACACGCCCGAGGACCGCCTGGTCTGGGACGTCGGCCACCAGACCTATCCGCACAAGATCCTGACCGGCCGCCGCGACCGCATGGGCAGCCTGCGGCAGCTTGGCGGCATCAGCGGCTTCCCGCGCCGCGACGAGAGCGAATACGACACCTTCGGCACGGCCCACTCGTCGACCTCGATCTCGGCCGCGCTCGGCATGGCACTGGCGGCCAAGATCAAGGGCGAGGATCGCCGCACCGTCGCGATCATCGGCGACGGCGCGATGACCGCCGGCATGGCCTTCGAGGCGCTGAACAACGCCGGCGTGGCCGGCGCCAACATGCTGGTGGTGCTCAACGACAACGACATGTCGATCAGCCCGCCGGTCGGGGCGCTCAACAAGTACCTGGCGCGGCTGATGAGCGGCAAGTTCTACGACGCGGCGCGCGAAGGCGCGAAGACGGTGCTGAAGAACGCGCCGCCGCTGTTCGAGCTGGCGCGGCGCTTCGAGGAACATGCCAAGGGCATGGTCGTGCCGGGCACCATCTTCGAGGAGTTCGGCTTCACCTACGTCGGCCCGATCGACGGGCACGACCTCGATGCGCTGATCCCGACGCTCGAGAACCTGCGCGACCGCAAGGGCCCGCAGTTCCTGCACGTCGTCACCAAGAAGGGCTACGGCTACAAGCTGGCCGAGGCCGACCCGGTCGCGTACCACGGCCCGAGCAAGTTCAACCCCGCCGAAGGCATCAAGAAGCCCGCGACGCCGCCCAAGACCACCTTCACGCAGGTGTTCGGTCAGTGGCTGTGCGACATGGCGGCGAAGGACGAGCGCCTGGTCGGCATCACGCCGGCGATGCGCGAGGGCTCGGGCATGGTCGAGTTCGAGCAGCGCTTCCCCAAGCGCTACTTCGACGTCGGCATCGCCGAGCAGCATGCGGTGACCTTCGCCGGCGGTCTGGCCTGCGAGGGCATGAAGCCTGTGGTCGCGATCTACTCGACCTTCCTGCAGCGCGGCTACGACCAGCTGATCCACGACGTCGCGATCCAGAACCTGCCGGTGGTGTTCGCGCTCGACCGGGCCGGCCTCGTCGGTGCCGACGGCGCCACCCACGCCGGCGCCTACGACATCGCCTACATCCGCTGCATTCCCAACTGCAGCCTGATCGCGCCGGCCGACGAGAACGAATGCCGCCAGGCCCTGACCAGCGCCTTCGAGCAGAGCCATCCGGTCGCCGTGCGCTACCCGCGCGGGGCCGGCGTCGGCGCGGCCATCGATCCCGAGCTAAAGGCGCTGCCCTGGGGCTGCGGCGAGCTGCGGCGCGAGGGGCGCTCGCGCCGCATCGCGATCCTGGCCTTCGGGACGCTGCTGTACCCGGCGCTGGCGGCAGGCGAGCGGCTCGACGCGACGGTGGCCAACATGCGTTTCGTCAAGCCGCTGGATACCGAGTTGCTGCTCCAGCTGGCGCGCAGCCACGAGGCGCTGGTGACGGTCGAGGAGGGCTGCCTGCCGGGCGGTGCCGGCAGCGCCGTGCTCGAGGCCCTGCAGGCGGCCGGCGTGAGCATCCCGGTGCTGAACCTCGGCCTGCCCGACAGCTTCGTCGAGCATGGCGACCCGGCCAAGCTGCTGGGCATGCTGGGCCTCGACGCCGCCGGCATCGAGCAGAGCATCCTCAAGCGCTTCGGCGGCAAGCTCGAGCT
>CAZUUU010000057.1:0-3928 GCA_964622685.1 uncultured Methylibium sp. | reverse complement strand
GGAACCCCTGCTGCAGCGCGGAATGACGCCAGCTGTCATGCTCGCGACTGAACACCGAGAATGGCGGGGGCAAGATGCCCGCTGCCCGATTCCATGAACGACATGACCCACCCCGCCACCGCCGCCAGCCTGCTGCACATCCCGGACACGCAGAGCGCGCGCGACGAGCGTCATCTGGCGATCCAGCGTGTCGGCGTGAAGTCGGTGCGCTATCCGCTGACCGTGCAGGTCGGCGAGTCTGCCGCGCCGACCGTCGCCACCTGGAGCCTGGACGTGGCCCTGCCGGCCGAGCAGAAGGGGACGCACATGTCCCGTTTCGTCGCCTGGCTGGAGGCCCTCAATGCCACCGGTCGGCCCCTCGACGCGGCGAAGCTGCGCACCGAGCTGGCCGCGATGCTGGAGAAGCTCCACGCGGTCGAAGGCCGGATCGAGGCGCACTTTCCCTTCTTCATCCGCAAGCACGCGCCGGTCTCCGGCGTGGCCAGCCTGCTGGACTACGAGGGCGCGTGGATCGCCGAGCGGCGCGCCGGCGCCACCACCGTGTGGTGCGAGGTGGTCGTGCCGGTCAAGAGCCTGTGCCCGTGCTCGAAGGAGATCTCGGACTACGGCGCGCACAACCAGCGCTCGCACGTGACGATCCGCGCCGAGCTGAAGGCTGAACTCGGCTTCGAGGCGCTCGTCCGCTTTGCCGAGGAATCGGCGTCCAGCGAGATCTGGGGCCTGCTCAAGCGCCCCGACGAGAAGTGGATCACCGAGCGCGCCTACGAGAACCCGAAGTTCGTCGAGGACCTGGTGCGCGACGTGGCGCTGCGCCTGAACGCCGAGCCGGGCGTCGGCCGCTACCGTGTCGAGGTCGAGAACTTCGAATCGATCCACAACCACTCGGCGTTCGCCGTGATCGAGCGGGACTGACGCACTCGGCCCCACGGCCCCGGGGGGCCACCCCGACCGCGGGGTTGCCCGGGCGACGAGGCGGCGCGACCATGAAGGAAATCACGCCGCCGACCTCATGGACGCTCCGACCCCGCCCAAGCCGACCCCGCTGCCCCAGCTGGCGGCCTTCGACTCCAACCAGGCGGCCTGGAAGGCGCTCGTGGACGAGTTGACGCTGCTCAACGTCAAGCTCGAGTACCTGAAGCTGATGCTCAAGCTGCGCGCGCGGCAGCCGCAGTAGCCGTCGCTCAGGCGACCGGCCCGTCCAGCATCGTCACGGCCCAGCCTTCGCGCTCGGCCAGCTCGCGCAGCCGGGGGTCCGGGCGCACCGCCACCGGTGTGCCCACGGCTCGCAGCAGCGGCAGGTCGCCGCTCGAATCGCTGTAGAAGCAGCTGTGCTCCAGCCCGTCCAGCGTCAGGTCCTGCAGGCGCAGCCAGTCCTTCACCCGCAGCAGCTTGTGCTCGCCGACGCAGGGCTGGCCCGCGATCTCGCCGGTGAGCCGGCCGTGCGAGTCGGCGAGCGCCTCGCTCGCCAGCACCTCGTCGATGCCGAAGGCCGCGGCGTAGCGCTCGGCGATGAAGCGCGGCGTCGCCGTCACCAGGCAGCACAGGTCGCCGCCGTCGCGATGCCGGTCGACCAGCGCGCGTGCCGCGGCCGGCAGCGAAGGCGGCAACTCCAGGGCGAATTCGGCCAGCCAGGCATCGAGCTCGGCGCGCGCCACCTCGCGCAGCGGCAGCAGCAGGGCGCGTTGCAGCGCCCGCACGTCGACCTGGCCTTCGACGTAGCCGCGGCAGCGGTCGAGGTAGACGTCGGCAGTCTCGGGAGGCAAGCGCTCGCGCGAGGCCAGGAAGCGCAGCCAGGCCATGCCGCTGTCGAAGGGGATCAGCGTGTGGTCCAGGTCGAAGAGCGCGAGTCGCACGATGCCGCCCTCGCCGTCAGATCAGTCGGGCCGGCAGGACCCCGCGCAGCGCGTTGCAGACGACGATCGCGTCGGCGCGCAGCAGCTCGTCGCGCATCAGCGAGCGTTCCGCCGCGGCCCAGGCCGGATCTTCCAGCAGCAGGCCGCGCATCACGCCGGGCAGGGCGCCGTCGGCCAGCGGCGGCGTGAACCAGCGGCCGTCGAGCTGCACGAACACGTTGCTGCGGCCGCCCTCGACGAGCCGGCCGTCGGGCGTGAAGAACAGGCTGTCGAAGGCGCCTACCGCCTCGGCGGCGCGCAGGCCCGCGTCGTATTCGGCGCGCAGCGTCGTCTTGTGCGCCGACAGCGGCCGGGTGGACGGCAGCGGCACCGGTTCGAGCCGCAGCGCGACCGCGCCGTCGGGCAGTGGCACGAGCGCCTGCACGATCAGGTCGAAGCGGCCGCTGCGCGCAAGACCCAGGCGCATGCGGTGCGGGGCGTCCGGCGCGAGGCGGCCGCATTCGAGCTGGATCGCCTCGCGGACTTCGGTCTCGTCGAGCACGAAGCCCAGCGTCGCCGCGCTGCGTGCGAGCCGCGCGAGATGGCGGTCGAGCTGCCGCACGCCGGCCTCGCGGGTGGCGTGCATGGTCTCGAAGATCGCGAAGCCCGGATCCAGCCCGGTGAGGAAGCGGCCCTTGAGCTGGCACTCCGCGTACTCGTCCTCGGCCAGGCTGTCGAGCACGATGCCGGCGCCGATGCCCAGTCGGCCGCGGCGCAGGCCGTCGCGTTCGGCACCCAGCGTCAGCGTGCGGATCGCGACCGACAGGCAGAAGTCGCCCAGGCCTCCTTCGGCCGGTGGCGCGTCGATCCAGCCGACGGCGCCGCAATACAGGCCGCGGGACGTCGACTCGAGCCCGGCGATCAGGTCCATGGTGTGGTGCTTGGGCGCCCCGGTGATCGAGCCGCAGGGGAAGAGCGCCCTCAGCATTTGCGGGAACGAGGTCCCCGCCGCCGCGTCGGCTTGCACCGTCGACGTCATCTGGAACACCGTCGCGTGCGACTCCACCTCGAACAGCCCCGGCACGCGGACCGAGCCCACGCGCGCGATGCGCCCGAGGTCGTTGCGCAGCAGGTCCACGATCATCAGGTTCTCGGCCCGGTTCTTGGAGTCCAGGTGCAGGTGGCGCGCGGTCTCGCTGTCGCCCTCCATCACCGCGCGGCGCGGCGCGGTGCCCTTCATCGGCTTGGCGGTCAGCCGGCCGGCGCGATGCCTGACGAAGAGCTCGGGCGAGCACGACAGCACGTGGGTCGCAGCCTCGGGATCATCGCCGGGCGGCAGCGCAATGAATGCCCCGAAGGGCACCGGCTGGCGGGCCCGCAGCCGCCGGTACAGCGAGACCGGTGCACCGTGCGCGGCGAAGTCGAGCCGGTAGGTGTAGTTGACCTGGTAGGTCTCGCCGGCGCGGATGGCCTCGTGGATGCGCGCGATGGCCGCGTGGAAGGCCTGCCGGTCCACGCTGGCCCGCACGTCCAGCACGCCGGCCGGCCGCGGCTCGGCGCTGTCCGCATCGTGGCGCGCCAGCCAGCGGTCGGCGTCGTCGTGCGACAGCTGCTGCAGCTCGCGGAACAGCAGGACGCGCAAGGCCGTGGTCTCGTCGCCGGCGCGGCGACCGGCGCCCAGCAGCTTGGCGCCCCATTCGTAGTCGACCAGCAGCAGCGCATGCAGGCCCGAACGCTGGTCCGCCTCGACCTCGGCCCACAAGACATCGAGCGCCGCGGCATCGGTGCAGCGGCGCTCGCGGACGTAGCCGGTGTAGAGCCGGCTCGTCGGATGCTCGGCGCTCGCGGCGCGGTCGTCGAGCAGGGCGAAGACCGGCTCCGTCGCCATTCAGCTCCAGTCGTCCATGTCGTGGCGGATCTTGTGACGGTTGGCGATCAGTTCGTCGATCGAGGGCTCGTCGTTGAGCGCCCGCTTGATCGCCAGCTTGGTCGCCTCGTAGTTGGTGCGGTACATGTCCTTCTTGTCGAGCTTCGGGTCCTTCGCGCAGCGCGGATCGATCCACACCAGGCTGATGATGCACAGCTCGTTGGCGATG
>CAZUUU010000056.1:0-16595 GCA_964622685.1 uncultured Methylibium sp. | reverse complement strand
CTTGGTGACACCCTGGTCCTCGATGGTGTCGTGCATCAGCGCGGCCATGATGGCCTGCGCGTCCAGCTTCCAGTCGGCGCACAGGCCGGCCACCGCGATGGGGTGGGTGATGTAGGGCTCGCCGCTGGCGCGGAACTGGCCGAGGTGGGCCTCGTCGGCGAACTTGTAGGCCTCGCGCACCCGCTTGATCTCGGCGCTGTCGAGGTAGCCGAGCTTGTGGGTCAGCGCGGCGAAGGACGCGGCATTGGCGTCGCTGGTGGCGGCCTCCTGCTCGGCCGTCGCCGAGCTGCCGAGCATGAAGGCCGGCAGGGCCTGGCTCAGCTTCTTGCGGACGGCAAGGACGGCACGCGAGGGCATGGCTTCATGGTAGCGCGCCGGGGCTGGCCGCAGCCTCCTAGGGCCTGTTAATGCTATCGGAGGGCACGCGTGACCCAGGAAACAAAGGCCATCAAGGCGCAAAGCGCAGCCGGGGTGGGCCCCCGGCGAGGCTTTGCAACGCCGAGGGCCGCAGTTTCCTGGGATCACCCGAAGGGCCCGGGCCGCGCAGGCCGCAGGGCGGCGTTGCTCGGTCCTGACGTACGCGCGTACGCGGCGTCCCTCGCGCCTTGCCCTGCGGCCTGCGCGGTCCGGGCGCGTGCCCTCCGATAGCGTTAACAGGCCCTAGCGGAAACGTCCCCTCGGGGTCCGCCTCGACCCGCAAACGAAACGGCCCGCACGAGGCGGGCCGCTGGCAGGGGGCGAAGTCCTCAGATCGGGACCTTGCGCAGCATCTCGATGCCGACGTGGCCTTCGGCGATCTCGCGCAGCGCGGTCACGCCGGGCTTGTTCTTGCTCTCGACCTTGGGCGCGTGGCCCTGGCTCAGCATGCGGGCCCGGTAGGTCGCGGCCAGCACCAGCTGGAAGCGGTTGGGGATCTGGGTCAGGCAGTCTTCGACGGTGATGCGGGCCATGGACGGGTCCTTCGGGGGTGTTCGGTGAGGGATTCAGTCCAGGTCGAGAGCCTGGAACACGGCCGCCTTGCTGCGGCGCTGACGCGAGTATTTTAGCCGCTGCGCGTGAACGATCGCCTTGAGGTCGAAGACGGCGGTGTCGAACACGGCGTTGATGACGACGAAATCGAAGTGCCGCGCCTGCGCGACCTCGAGCCGCGCATTGGCCATGCGGGTGGCGATCACGTCGGGGCCGTCCTCGCCGCGCCGCTCCAGGCGCTGCAGCAGTTCGTCCCAGCTGGGCGGCAGGATGAAGATCAGCACGGCACCCGGGAACAGGCGCTTGATCTGCACGGCGCCCTGCCAGTCGATCTCGAGCACCACGTCCTCGCCGTCGGCCAGGCGCTTCTCGATCGCCAGCCGCGAGGTGCCGTAGAGGTTGCCGTGCACCTCGGCCCACTCGAAGAAGGCGCCGGCCATGACCATGTCGCGGAAGGCCGGCTCGTCGACGAAGTGGTACTCGCGGCCGTCGACCTCCTGGCCGCGCGGCGGCCGGGTGGTGTGCGAGACCGACACCGCCAGGTAGGCGTCGACCTGGAGCAGGGCCTTGACGAGGCTGGATTTGCCGGCGCCGCTGGGGGCGGCGACGACGAAGAGATTACCGGGGGTGTCCATCGGGGGCGGCTCGGGGCCGAGGGCTGAAGTCAGTCTATCAGCGGCGCACGCGGGCCTTCGGACCCGCCGTCGCGGCCGGCCCGGGCGGGCCCAGGGGGTCCGTTCGGGGTTCGTCGACCCCTCAGGGTGCGCAGTTCCGCACGTTGCCGCCCGCACCTACGCGTTTGGTCCAGCATTCCTGACAGCCCCTCGCGAAACCAATTCTTACAGTGCACCGCAGAAGATCGGTCTCGGCCTGTGTCGTTGCGGATCGCAAACGCCACGACGTCGCCTGGCATCGATCCGGGCAGGAGGAGTCCCATGAGCGCATCGAAGGCGCGTCTGCTGCTGGTGGACGACGATCCGTCGGCCATCCAGATCATGAGCCGCATGCTCGGCGCCTATCCCGACCAGCGTTTCGCCACCTCGGGCGTCGACGCCTTGCGGCTGGCGCGCGAGTCGGCGCCGGACCTCATCCTGCTGGACGCCGACATGCCGGGCATGACCGGCCTCGACGTGTGCGACGCGCTGAAGGCCGATCCGGCCTTGGCGCAGGTGCCGATCATCTTCGCGACCAGCCACCACGCGCCGCTGCTGGAGGCCGCCGTGCTGGAGCGGGGCGCGGCCGACTTCGTCAACAAGCCGCTGGTCGCCAGCCAGCTCAATGCCCGCGTCCGGGTCCAGCTGCGGGCCCGCAGCCTGAACCGGCGACGCCTGGCGAACCGGGGCGCCGAGCCGCGAGCGGTCGCGCCCGCGTCCGAGCCCCGGCCGGCCCGGCTGCTGCTGGTGGACGACGACGTCGCCGCCATCCGCATCCTGCGCCACGCGCTGGCCGACCTCGGCGAGTTCCATTTCGCCAAGACCGGCGAGGAAGGGCTGGCGCTGGCGCGTCGGATCGCTCCCGACCTGGTGCTGCTGGACGGGCACATGCCCGGGCGGGACGGCTACGCCGTCTGCGAGGCCCTGAAGCAGGACCCGGCCTTCGAGCATGTGCCGGTGGTGATGGTCACGCGCTTCTCCGACCCGCGCAACGAGCGCCGCGCCTTCGACCTCGGCGCCTCCGACTTCATCGCCAAGCCCTACTCACAGGTCGTCGTCCATGCGCGCGTGCGCAACCTGCTGGAGCTCAAGCGCCGTGCCGAGTCTCAGCTGCAGGAAGCCGACGAACGCTGGCGCGCCGTCAGCGACGCCCGCATCACCGACATCGTCAACGCCGCGTCCGACGCCATCGTCAGCCACGACGCCGAAGGCCGCGTGGTGCTGGCCAACGCCTCGGCCTGCCGCCTGCTGGACCGCCCGCTCGGCGAACTGCTGGGCCGGCCGATCCAGGACCTGTTCGGCGCGTCGCCCGAGGCGGCCCCGACGCACCGGCCCGCCCGCCTGCTGCTGCCGCGTCCGGGGGACGCCGGCCCGGTGGCCGTCGAGCTGGCCTGGTCGGCGGTGGGCGAGGGTGGCGCCCGGCTGACGACCGTGATCCTGCGCGACGTCGCGGAGCGCGAGCGCTTCGAGGCCGAGTCGCGGGCGCGCGCCGCCGCCGAGGCGGCCAACCAGACCAAGACGCTGATGCTGTCCTACGTGGCGCACGAGATGATCAACCCGCTGAACGGCCTGCTGGGCTTCGCCCAGCTGATGGCGGTCGACCCGACCCATCCGCTGGCGCCCGCCCAGGCCCGGCGGCTCGAGCATGTCAGCGCCTGCGGCCGCCAGCTCCAGGTCCTGATGCGCGACCTGCTCGACTTCGGCGGGCTGGAGTCGGGCCGGCTGGCCGTGGACCTGCGGCCGGTCGAGCTGGACGCTGCGGTCCGCGCCGCGGCGTCGGCGGTGGCGGCGCAGGCCTCGCAGGCGTCGATCGCCGTGCACGCGCCGGCCCTGGCCCCCGCGGTCGCCGCGCTGGGCGACCCGGCCCGTCTGCACCAGTGCCTGCTCAACCTGCTGAGCAATGCGGTCAAGTACAACCGGCCCGGCGGCTGGGTGCTCATCGACGTGATCGAGCACCCGGGGCAGATCGAGATCGCGGTGCGCGACAACGGCCTGGGCATGGACGCCGACCAGCGCGCCCATCTCTTCGAGCCCTTCAACCGGCTGGGCCGCCAGGGCGCGGCGCCCGGCGCCGGCCTCGGCCTGATGGTCACGCGGCTGCTGGTCGAGGCGATGAACGGCCAACTGCGCGTCGACAGCGAGCCCGGGCAGGGCAGCTGCTTCGCGATGACCCTGCCGCGCCACGGGCCGACGACCGGCCCCGTGGGCATCGCGCCCGCCCACCCCCACTGAGCCGGCGCTGCCACGCGCCGGTCCCACTGTCCCCTTCAAGCTTCAAGGACTTCCCACCATGCCGACCCCGAACATCCTCGTCGTCGACGACGACCCGAGTGCCGTCCAGCTGATGGCGCGCATGCTGACGGGCCTGGGCGACGTGCGCTTCGCGACCAGCGGCGCCGATGCGCTGCGCGTCGCCCGGGCCGCCGCCCCCGACCTGGTGCTGCTGGACGCCGAGATGCCCGGCATGAGCGGCTTCCAGGTCTGCGAGGCCCTGAAGACCGACGACACGCTCGCCGAAGCCCCGGTGATCTTCGTCACCAGCCACGCCGAGCCGGCCTTCGAGGTGGCCGGCTTCGAGATCGGCGCGGCCGACTTCATCGCCAAGCCGGTCAATGCGCAGCTCGTGCTGGCGCGCGTCAAGGCCCAGCTGCGCGTCAAGCAGATGGCCGACGCGATGAAGCGCGTCGCGAGCATCGACGCGATGACGGGCGTGCTCAACCGCGGCCGATTCGACCCACTGGTCGAGAGGGAGGGGCGCCGCGCGCGCCGCCACGGGGGCGCGCTGTCGGTGCTGATGGTCGACGTCGACCACTTCAAGCTCTACAACGATCGCTACGGCCACCCGGCGGGCGATGCCTGCCTGCGCGCGGTGGCGCAGGCGCTGGCCGAGGTCTGCCGCCGGCCCGGCGACGTCGTCGCGCGCTACGGTGGCGAGGAGTTCGCCCTGCTGCTGCCGCAGACGCCGCGCGCCGGGGCCCAGCACGTCGCGCTCGACGCCCTGCGCGCGATCGAGGCGCTGGCGATCCCGCACGGCGCGTCGCCGACCTGCCGGCACGTGACCGTGAGCATCGGCGTCGGCTGCTACGACGAGTCGAGCTCCTGCTGGCTGGCGCCGTCGGCCGACTCGCGCTTCGGGTCGGAGGAGGACGCGCCGCGCGTCGGCCACCTGGTCGCGGTCGCCGACGCGGCGCTCTATGCCGCCAAGCGGGCCGGCCGCGCGCAGGCCTGGCGGCTGGACCTGGGGGATCGCGACAACGTGGCGATGGCGCGCGAGGTCGGCCCCGCGGCCGTCCGGAGGGCGGCATGAGCGGCGGCGCCTTGCGCCCGGCGGGGCGCTGGCGTGCGGCGCTGGCGGCGCTGCTGCTCGGTCTGGCCGGAGCCGCGGCGGCGGCGCCGCCCCGGCTCACGCTGGCGGTCGCCGACCTGGTCTATTCCGCGCCGGCGCTGGTCGCCGAGTCGCGCGGCTACTTCGCCGAAGAAGGCCTGGACCTCGATGTGATCCGCTGCGTGATCGGCCAGGCCTGCCTGAAGCGCCTGCTCGACGGCGAAGCGCACTTCGCGACCGTGGCCGACACCCCGATCACCTTCGCCGCGTTCCGGCGCCGCGACTTCGCGATCGTCGCCACGATGACGACCTCGGGCCGCGAGGCCCGCGTCGTGGTGCGCGCGGACCGGGGCCTGCGAACGCCGGCCGACCTGAAGGGCAAGCGCCTCGGCGTCATCAGGGGCACGAGCGGGCACTACTTCGCCGAGACCTTCCTGCTGCTGCATGGCATCGCGCCGGCCGACGTCAGCCTGGTCGCGCTGGAGCCGGGCGATGCGATCGGCCCGCTGGTGCGCGGCGAGGTCGATGCCGCCAGCCTGTTCGAGCCGCATGGCAGCAGCGCGCTGCAGGCGCTGGGTGACCGCGCCCGCGCCTTGCCGACCCCGAGCTTCTTCAGCATCACCTTCAACCTGGTCAGCGTGCCCGAGGCCGCCGGCGGCCGCGACGAAGACCTCGTCAAGCTGCTGCGGGCGCTGCGGCGGGCGACCGAGTTCATCCAGGCCCAGCCGGAGCAGGCCCAGGCCATCGTCGCGCGCGCCGCGCGCCAGTCCGACCCGGGCCTGGTGGCGCGCGGCTGGTCCGACTTCAGCTTCCGCATCGAGCTGGCGCAGCCGCTGATCACGACCCTGGAGGCGCAAGCCCGCTGGGCCCAGCGCGAGAAGCTGGTGCCGGCCGATGCGCCGTTGCCCTCGATGCTCGACCTGGTGCGCCCGGAGCCGCTGCGCCGGCTCGATGCGCGCGCGGTGCGCATCCTGAAGTGAGCTGAGCCGTGCGCGTCCGCTCGATGCTGATTGCCGGTGTGGTGCTGGCCTTTGCGCTGGTGGCGACGCGGCTCGTCGTGCTCGAGCTGTCGACCAGCGAGAACGACCGGCTGGACCGGGTCGAGCTCGACGTCCAGCGCATCTCGCGCGACGCCGCGAGCCTGCTGGTGCTGAGCCAGGAATACCTGGCCCGCCACAGCCTGCGTGCGAACCGGCAGTGGCGCGCCACCCATCGAGAGCTGGCGCACACCCTGACACGCGCTGCCGCCGACAGCGGCGAACTTCTCGACGCGGTCAGCACGCTGGGCGAAGTGGCGGCCGGGCTGACGCAGCTTTTCGACGCGATCGAGGCGGCGGGTGCGGACGGGCCGGCCGCGCAGGACCGGCGCGACCTGCTGGCCGACCACCTGCTGGCCGAGACGCGGCGCATCAGCGACGGCGCCTTCGAGCTGGGCGAACGCGTGGCCGAGCAGCGTCGCGAGCGGATCCGCCGCGACGAGCGCATCACGCGGGTCACGATGGCCGCCTTTGCGGTGCTCGTCATCCTGATGGCGGTGTTCATCGGCCGGCGCGTGCTGCGGCCGATGGTGGGCCTGGAGACGGCCGCCCGCGCGGTCAGCGCAGGCGCGCTCGACGCGCGCACGGCCTACCGGGCCGGCGACGAGTTCGGCGACCTGTCGCGCACCTTCGATACCATGGCCGAAGCGCTGCAGGAGCGCACGGCCCACCTGGAAGGCGCGCGCCGCGACCTGCGCAACATCCTCGATGCGATCCCCTCGGTGGTCGGCTACTGGGACCGCGAGCTGCGCAACCGCTTCGCCAACCACGCCTACCAGGACTGGTTCGGGCTCGACCCGGCGGCGATGCCGGGCGTGCACCTCGGCCGCGTGCTCGGCGACCGCTTCGAGGCGAACCGGCCCCACATCGAGGGCGCGCTTCGTGGCGAGCCGCAGGTCTTCGAGCGCAGCCTGCCGACGACCGACGGCGGCGAGCGCAACACCTCCACGCACTACCTGCCGGACGTCGTCGACGGTGAGGTGCGCGGCTTCTACGCCTTCGTCTACGACGTCACGCAGCAGACGCAGGACAAGGCGCTGCTGGCGGCCGCGCTGCGCGAGAACGAGGCGCTGCTGACCACGATCCGGCTGCATGCGATCTTCTCGGTCGCCGATCGCGCGGGCCGGATCATCGAGGCCAACGACAACTTCTGCCGCATCACCGGCTACAGCCGCGAGGAGCTGTTGGGCCAGAACCACCGCATCGTCAACTCCGGCGTGCAGGACCGTGCGTTCTGGGTCGAGATGTGGCACACCATCGCCTCGGGGCGCCCCTGGCGCGGCGAGGTCTGCAACCGTGCGAAGGACGGCTCGCTGTACTGGGTGGACAGCATCATCGCGCCCTTCATCGGCGCCGACGGCCAGATCGAGAAGTACATCTCGATCCGCACCGACATCACCGCCGCCAAGCTCGCCGAGCAGAAGCTGCAGACCGCGCACGGCCGCTTCGCGATCGCGGCGGACTCGGCCTCGATCGGCGTGTGGGAGTGGGACGTGGCGGCGAACACGCTGCTGTGGGACGACCGCACGTACCAGCTCTACGGGCAGTTGCCTTCGGGCGGCGCCGAGCCGTACTCGCTGTGGGTGCAGTGCCTGCACCCTGAGGATCGCGTTCGCGTCGAGGGGCAGCTCGGCCGGGCGCTGCGCGGCGAAGGCGACTACGACCCGGAGTTCCGGATCCGGCGGCCCGACGGCGAGACGCGCCACATCAAGGCCAACGCGCGCGTGATCCGCGACGCCGCCGGCGCGCCGCTGCGCCTGACCGGCGTCAACATCGACATCACCGAGCGCAAGCGCGCCGAGCTCGCGCTGGTCCAGACCTCGTCGCTGCTGCGCACGGTGCTGGAGTCGGCGTCCGAGGTCTCGATCATCGCCACCGATCCGGACCTCAACATCACGATCTTCAACCGCGGGGCAGAGCGATTGCTCGGCTACCGCAGCGAGGAGATGGTCGGCCGGGCGACGCCCGCGCAGGTCCATGACGCCGGGGAGATCGCCGCGCGCGGACGCGAGCTGAGCCAGGCGCTCGGCCGCACGGTCGAGGGCGGCGCGGTGTTCACCGAGCCGTCGACCTTGCGCGAGCCGCGCGAGTGGACCTACGTCCGCAAGGACGGCAGCCGCGTGCGCGTGTCGCTGGTCGTGACCGCGATGCAGCGCGACGACGGCGAGCTGTTCGGCTATCTCGGCATCGCGCACGACGTGACGCGGCAGGCGGAGGTCGAGGAGTCGCTGCGCGTGGCGATACACAAGGCCCGCCAGGCGAGTCGCGCGAAGAGCCAGTTCCTGGCCAACATGAGCCATGAGATCCGCACGCCGATGAACGCCGTGATCGGCCTGTCCTACCTGCTCGGGCAGACGACCCTGGACGAGGAGCAGGCCGACTTCCTGGCCAAGATCCGCATCGCGAGCAAGGCGCTGCTGTCGCTGATCAACGACGTGCTCGACCTGTCCAAGGTCGAGGCCGGCGAGCTGACCATCGAGTCCACGCCCTTCAGTCCGGCCGAGCTGCTGAGCGACGTGGCCGAGGTAGTCGGTGTGCAGGCCAAGGCCAAGGGCATCCGGTTCGGGATCGAGGCGCCGGACGATCTGCCGACGGCGCTGCAGGGCGACGCGATGCGGCTGACGCAGGTGCTGATGAACCTGCTGTCCAACGCCGTCAAGTTCACCGAGCGCGGCAGCGTGTCCTTGTCGGTGCGCTGCCTGCCGGCGGCCGAGGGCCGCGCGCTGCTGCGCTTTGCGGTGCGGGACAGCGGCATCGGCATCGCGCCGGCCGTGCAGGCCAGGCTGTTCGCGCCCTTCGTGCAGGCGGACGCGTCGATGACGCGACGCTTCGGCGGCACCGGCCTGGGCTTGTCCATCGTCAAGACCCTGGTCGAGCTGATGGGAGGACGCATCGACCTGCGCAGCCAGCCCGGCGTCGGCAGCGAGTTCGCCGTCGAGCTGGCGTTTGCGCTGGCGGAGCCCGGCACGCTGGCGCCGCGGCCCTCGCCCGCCGTGCTGGCCGACGAGCGGGGCCTGCCCGGCGTGCGGGTTCTGGTGGTGGACGACAGCGACATCAACCTGGACGTCGCCAAGCGCATCCTCGAGCTGCAGGGCGCACGCGTCGATCTCGCGCGCGACGGTCTGCAGGCCTGCGAGCAACTGCAGCGGGCGCCGCGCGATGTCGACGTCGTGCTGATGGACGTGCAGATGCCGGTGCTCGACGGCTACCAGGCCACCCGTCGCATCCGCAGCGAACTCGGCCTGGCCGAGCTGCCGATCATCGCCTTGACGGCCGGCGCCTTGACGAGCGAGCGCGAGCGGGCCATCGAGTCGGGGATGAACGCCTTCGTGACGAAGCCCTTCGATCCGCGCGAGCTGATGCGCATCGTGCTGGGGCAGCTGCCGCCGGCCGTGCGCGAGCGCATCGGGCGCGACGAGCGTCGCGCCGCGCCTGCGCCGGCCGATGCGGACGCGCAGACGGCCGCCTGGCCGTCGATCGACGGCATCGATCTCGACGATGTGCGCACGCGCCTCGGCGACGATGTCCAGCTCTTCCGCTCCATGCTCGAACGCCTGCTGCGCGAGTTCACCGGGCTGGCCGCGCCCGCCGACCCGGCGGCCACGGCCGCCCTCGCCGGTCGGCTGCACAAGCTGCGTGGCAGTGCCGGCATGCTGGGCGCCACGACGATCCATCGGCTGGCCAGCGATGGCGAGGCCGCTTGCCGCGCCGACGACCTGCCACGCGTGCACCGGCTCGTGCCCAAGCTGGCCGCGCAACTGCGCCGGCTGGAGGACGCGGCGAGGCCCTTCTTCGAGGCCTCGGCGCGCCAGGCGGACGAGGCGGCTGCACAGGCCCCGGGCGAGATCGACCCCGGCGATCTGCTCGAACTCGAGCGCCTGCTGCGCGAGCAAAGCCTGTCGGCGCTGAAGTGCTTCAGCGCGATGACGCCGGCGCTGCGAGGCGGCCTGGGCCGCGAGGCCTTCGATGCACTACACCAGCACATGGAGAACCTGCAGTTCGACGAGGCCGCACGGCTGCTCGAACGCGTGCGGCCCTGAGGCCGTCGAAGCGCCCGATGGCAGTCCAGCGGCGCGCGTCGTTCACCGGATCAGGCCGGCCCACTTGCGTGACTCGCGTTCGATCGTCATGCGGAGCTCATCGGGCGATTCGCCCACCGGCTCGATCCCCAGCGACTGCAACCTCGCCCTGACCGCAGCCGTAGCGAGCGCACCGCGTGCCGCACGCTGCCACCGCGCCAGAACCTCGGGCGGCGTCGCGGCGGGCGCGAGCAGTGCGAACCAGGCAATCGCCTCGAAGCCCGGCAGGCCGGACTCGGCCAGCGTCGGCAGCTCCGGCGCGATCGGCGTGCGTTGCAGCGACGACACCGCCAGCGCACGCACGCGGCCTTCGCGAACCAGCGGCATCGCGGTGGCGACGTTGGCAAAGAAGAGATCGACACGCCCCGCGACCACGTCCGGCAGCGGACTCTGGTTGGAGGGCACGTGGACCATCTCGACGCCCGTCATCCTGGCCAGGAGTTCGCCGGCGCGGTGGGATGAGGTACCGACACCGGCCGAGGCATAGCTGACCCGGCCGGCGGGCCGCTGGCGCAACCAGGCGAGCCAGTCCGTGAAGTCCCGGACCGTGGTGTCGCCGCCTACGACGAGCACATTGGGTGTCGCGACGAGGCGCGAGATCGGCGCCAGGTTGCGCTGCGGGTCGTAGCGGCGCACGCCGTTCGGGTCGGGCATCACCAGTGCGGCGTCGCCCGACAGCACGACGGTGCGGCCGTCGGGGGACGCATTCACGACATGCGTGACGCCGAGAAGTCCCCCGGCGCCGGGCATGTTCTCCACCACCACCGGCGCACCGAGTTCCGCCGCCATGGGTTCGGCAAGCGTCCGGGCCACGATGTCCGGCGCCGAGCCCGCCGCGAACGGAACCACGACGCGCATCGGCCTGTCCCCTTGCTGCGCGGCGGCAGCGCCGGCCAAGGCAGCCAGCGCGGTCAAGAGGGCGCTCCTGCGATTGATCCTGTGCATGGTGCAACTCCGTCGGGTGGTGGCATGGTGTGCCGCGAGTCTGCGCGGCGGCGAGGCGGCGTGGTCTTGGGCTTTTCTTAAGGTGCGCACCGGCTCGCCGGCTGCCGGCAGGCGCTGCTCACAGCCGCGTCCACGCAATCACGGCAATGATGCCCAGGCACATCAGGGCATTGCCGACGCTGGCAGCGATGGCGGCATTGCAGCGGCGGCCGTTTTGCTCCCAAAGCCAGACCGCCATGGTCGCGTTGCCGCCGAAGAAGGTGAACCAGGTCCACAGCGAGTGCTGGCCGGAATCTCCGGTCGCCATGACGGCCCAGATCGTCGGCAGGTAGGCGAGCACGCGTGCCGAGTTGAACAGCGCGAACAAGGCACCCACCGCGGCAAGGTATCTGCTGCGCGAGATCGGCGGCGGCCCGGCGTGGGAGGGTCTGGCGAGGCTGCCGCTCAGGGTCGCGGCGGCGCAGGCTTGCGGTCTGCCAAGTCCTCGTATCGTGTCCATGGCGCGGCTCCTGTGCATGATGTGCGGCCAGTGTGGGTGGCGCCGCCGTGGTGTGGTTTTGGGCTTTTCTTAAGATTCACCGACCGGGAGCCGCCTTGTCCAACGAGCCAGCCGATCCTTCGCCAGTACCGTTCACGATCGGCCCGTGGACCGTGCACGCGATGCACGACCGTGTCGAGCGAGACGGCGAGTCGCACAAGCTCGAGCCGCGCATGATGCGACTGCTGCTGGCGCTGGCAGGCGCCGGTGGCAAGGTCGTGCCGGCGGCCTCGCTGCTGGCCACGGTCTGGGCCGGTGTCGTCGTCACCCCGAGTTCGCTGTACGAAAGCATCTCGCGGCTGCGCAAGCTGCTGGGGCGTGACGAACAAGGCCAGCACGCGCTCGAGTCGGTGCCGCGCAAGGGCTATCGGCTGCGCTGGCCGGTCACGGTGGGCACGTCGCCGGGCCTCGGCGCGCAGTCCATTGCCGTGTTGCCCTTCGAGGCCGTCGACCTGGACGGAACGCTGCAGTTCATCCCGCAGAGCCTGGTCGGTGGCCTGATCGGCGAGCTGTCGCGCCAACCCGAGCTGGCCGTCGTCGCACGCGGCACGATGATCGAGTTCGCGCAGCGACGCGAGTCGCCCGTCGATCTGGGTCGGCAACTCGGCGTGCGCTCCGTCGTCGACGGGCGCATTCGCCGTCGTGGGCCGGATCTGCTGGCTATCGAAGCCGAGCTGATCGACGTGCCGAGCGGGCTGCAGACCTGGGCCGAAACCATCGAGCTCCCGGCCAGCCACTGGACGCAGAGCGCGGCCCTGGTGATCGGGCGGCTGGCACGGGCGCTCACCTTCGAGTCTCAGGCCGGCACGCTGTCGCACGGCGCCGAGGTCCCGGCCGAGGCGCTTCCGGCGCGCTCGCTGGCCACCCAGGCCTGGGTTGAGCTGTTCGCGCGCCCCGAGACCGCGGAGACGAACCGACGTGCCCGCGACTGGGCGACCGAGGCGCTGAAGCGCGATCCGCGATGCGGTCTGGCCGAGATCTGCCTGGCCACCTGCTGCTGGCGCGCGGGACAGTTCGGATGGGACGGCTTGAGCGAGGAGGAGGCTCGCGGCCGGGCACACGACCACGCCGAACGCGCGATCGCGCTGGCGCCGAACGAGCCTGATGCCCACTACGTGCTCGCCTTGATCGCCTACGGCCGCGGCGAGACGGTGCGTGCCGAGGAGGCGCTGCGCCAGTGCCTGCGGCTATCGGCGTCGTTCGCCCCCGCCTATGGGCTGCTCGCGCTGGTGCGCACGCGGCTCGGGCACCCGGAGGAAGCGCCTGCGCTGTGCGACCGCGCGCTCGCGCTCAGCCCGCGCGAGCCGCTTCGCGCCGTGTGGTACCTGGCGCTCGCGTGGAGCGCGCTGGCCCAGCGAGACTATGCCGCCGCGCTCGAGGCTGCGCAGCGCGGCATGGCCGCGAACCCGGCCCTGCCGACCAACTACGCCGCCGGCGCCGCCGCCGCACAGGCGCTCGGCGAGAAGGACCTGGCCGCACGCTGGGTCGCGCTGCTTCGCGAACGCTCTGTATTCCGCAGCGTGCCGGCCTTCCTTCGGCGCATGCCCGTCGCCACCTCTGCGGCGCATCGCCGTCAGATGCAGGAGGCGGCCGGATGGCTGGCGCGAGCCGGACTGCCGGAGACCGAGTGATGGTGCGGAGTCATGCGACCTCAGTGCCGTCTGCTGCGGGCCGGGAACCTGAGGGTCTCGCCGTCGTGGATCACCGTGGCGTCGGCCTTGCCGCGGCCCTGGTCCATGGATGCGTCTTTCCTGCGGCTGCCGTCACGCGGTCAGGCGTGCTGCCAGCTTCTTGGTGGTGGACGACACGAAGCGCTCGAGCCGCTCGGCCAGCGTACGTGCCGATGGCGTGAGCGAGGGCGCGACCTCGCGCGTGGCCTGGTCGACGGCTGTGGGCACGCGGTCGGCCATGTCGCGCGCCTGCTGAGCCAGGAAGCGCGGCTGCATGCCCAGCTGCCTGGCCATCAGGGCCAGGTTCTCGGCGCTCATCTCGCCCGGCCTGACCTCGCCGCCGACCGCAAAGGCGAACTCGGGCGACAGGCCCGGGTACAGGCGTGTGCACATCAGGTCGTAGAACGGCGTCAGCGTCACGCCCTGGCCGGGCACGCTGTAGATCGACAGGTTCTTGGCGTGGCTGTCGTTGTTGCCGATGTAGAGGTTGAAGAACACCCAGCGCACCAGGTGGCGCAGATCGACGGCGGGCTGCGCGCTGTAGCGGCGGATCAGTTCGGCGCAGGTGGCCAGCCCCGGGCCGCCTTCCTTCTCGTACTTGCGGTCCGACACCGTGCCGGCCAACTGGCACAGGTCGTACTGCACCAGCCGGGCCAGCGTGCCGTCGGGCCGGAGCTGGCGGTCGAAGCGGCGCACGACGCAGGCTTCGGTGTGCGGTTCGTAGAAGACCTCGGCTGTCGGCAGGCCGGCCAGCGCTGCGGCGCGCATGACGATGGCCTCGTTCGCGGCCGAGTGCCACACCTTCGCGAGGCGGCGGATGTTGGGCTTGAGGATGTGCGTGGACGGCGAGGTGCCCTTGGGCAGCCTCGGGACACCGTCGTCGAGGATCGCCAGGCTGGTCTTGTCTTGCGCGCCGGCCAGCGAGATGCGGGCGCCTTGCTCGTGGATGTCGATCGCAGAGGCCGACCGCCTGGCCAGGATCGCGGCGATGGCTTCCCAGGTCGTGGCTTCGTAGCGGGGCGCTTCCGGCGTCTGCCCGGGCGCCACCAGCACGAAGGCCCCCGCGGTGTCGCCAGCCACCTCCAGCAACAGCGAGAAGAGCGTTGACGCCTTGCGCTGCGCGGCCAGGTAGTCGCGCAGTTCACCTTCGGGCAGCAGGTTCTCGAAGAAGGCCTGCACCTCGGGCGTGGCCTGTCGGCCGGGCTGCAGAGGGATGGCGGCCAGCGACATGCGTTGGCCGGCTTCCAGCCACGTCGATGCGTACTCGAAGGCCAGCGGCGCGCTGTCGTGCACCGCGCCGACCAGGGCGCTGCCGTAGTAGACGTCCAGCCGGTCGGGCCGCGGCTGCATCACCCGCGCCTCACAGCGAGGAGGTCGAACGAGAGGCCTTGGTCCGCACCACCACCTCCAGGCCCAGCAGGTCCATGAGGTCCAGCACCTTCTGCAGCTGCACCGTCGGCTTGCCGTTCTCCAGGTCCACGATGAAGCGGTTGCCGGTGTTGCCCAGGCCCGCCAGGTCGAGCTGCTTCAGCGCCAGCCGCTTGCGCTGCTCACGGATCACGAGGCCCAACTCCACCGAGGTGCGGATCGGCGTCTCTGAGCCGGCGGAGTGACCGAGCGGTAAGTCTTGGGCCGACGACGGCATGGTAGGTGCTTGAAGTTACCTTTCGGTCATTTTCGGTGCCGACCCGCTGGAGGTCAAGCGGAAAGTGACTGATCGGTAATCAGCGTGCCGCCTGCGATGAACAGTCGGCGTCTCAGCGCGAGTCGTCGGCCGGCGTGCCGCCGCGCCTTGTCTCATCGGCCGCCAACCTGTCACCCAGCCGACGGTCTTGATGATCCGTGGCATCGCTGCGAATCAGCTGGCGCATGTACTCGCCTGCATTGACGTAGCCGCCCTGCGCCAGGCGACGGGCGACGTACTCGCGGAGGTCCGTCGGCAACGTGAGCTTGATCCTGTGCAGGCTCATGGCGGCATCATCAAAGTCGGGTGCGCCGGGTGTCAAGCTGCCTTGGCCTTGCCGGTCTTGGCCGTCGCGTCACCGCGTTCCAGCTTCAGCAGCAACTGCCCCCAAGCTTCGAGCGCCCGCCGCCGCTCCTCGAAGTAGTCGTGCCGGTTGTAGACACCTTCCACGCCTTTGAGCTTGTGGTTCAGGCAGCGTTCGGCCACGTGCGGCTCCACGCCCAGGGCGGCCAGGTGGGTGCGGGCGGTGCGGCGGAAGTCGTGCACCGTGAAGTGGGTCAGGCCGTGCTTCACCTTACCCATCGCCACGCCCAGGGTCGACTCGCAAACGTGCGGAACCATCCGGGTTTGGAGCTTGCGCGCCGGCAGCACGTACGCGGCGTTGCAGGCCAGCTCCTTCAGCTTCTGCAGCCACTCCACCGCCATGGTCGGCAGCGGGATGTCCAGGGGCTGGCCGGTCTTGGTGCGGATGCCGGGCAGGTGCCATACCGGCGGGTCGGCCTCCAGCTCGAACTCCTCCCGGCGTGCGGCGATCAGCTCGCCCTTGCGCACGGCCAGCAGCAACAGCAGCTTCACCGTCAGCTCGTTCTGGACGCTGAAGCCCTTGGCTTGGCGCATCGCTTCGAACAGTGCCACCAGCTCATCGCGTGACAGTGCGCGCTCGCGGGCGAGCTCTTTGCCGCCTGCGTCTGCCAGGTCGAAGGCCGCAGCCGGGTTGAAGCGCACCAGGTGGCGCTTGATGGCGTAGTCGAACATGCGCCGCACCCAGCGCAGCACGTCGTTGGCGATGGTCGGCGCGCCGCGCTTGACGACGGCGCGCAGCATCACGTCGATGTGCCGCGGCTCCACCGCATCCAGCGCCAGCTTGCCCAGGTGGGGCTTGATGTCCTTCTCGATGCGGCTGCGAACGATGTTCGGGTGCTTCCAGCGCCCGTTGATCATGCGCTCGAAGTACTCGTCAGCGAGCTGGCCGACGGTGGTGACGCTGCGCGCGGCCTCGATCCGGGCCAGTGCGGTGGACTTGCGCTCCTGCTTCTCGCCGGCCACGTCGTGGCCGAGGGCGATCTTGGCGCGCAGTTCCTTGGCCGATTGGCGGGCTGCTGCGAGGGGCAGGTCGGTGTAGCTGCCCAGGTTCATCACGCGCGACTTGCCGGCGAAGCGGTAGCGCAGCCGCCAGTGTGGTGTCGTGCGATCGGGCCGCCAGGTCAGCACCAACCCGTCGCCATCGGTGCGCCCCTCGAAGCGTTCACCGGCCTTGATCCAGGCCCGGATCGCGACGTCGGTCAGCTTGCCCATCGTCCACCCCGCGTGTGTACCCGGAAAGGGCCCCGGACCGTTCCGGGTACACGCTCGGGTACACGGAAATTCTGGGATGGGGTGGGCCGCTGTTCAACCTCCTGAAACGCCAAGCCCGCG
>CAZUUU010000055.1:0-16713 GCA_964622685.1 uncultured Methylibium sp. | reverse complement strand
GCCGCCCGCGGCCCAGTAGGCCTGCACCACCAGCGGCGTCGCGCCGACGGTGATCAGGTCGTTGATCGCCATCGCGATGGTGTCCTGCGCGATGCCGTCGTAGTAGCTCTTGCCGGTGAGCGCCTTCATCTCGTCGGCGACCAGGGCCTTGCTGCCCAGGCATTCGACGATGCTGGCCAGGTAGAAGGGGCCGACGTCGACGACGTAGGCCGACTCGCCGCGCGAGGCCGCGACCTCGCCGAAGCCGTGCGCGGCCAGGTTGATCGCGGTGTCCTTGGCGGCGCGCTGCGCGGCGACCTTCAGCGGATCGATCAGGTCGTAGTTGACGCCGGCCTGTTCGTAGCTCAGCGGGGTGGAGGAGGGCGAGGACATCGGGGCGGGCAGGGACGCAGTGGCCGCGATTATCCGGCACCGGCCCGCGCGGGTCGCGCGGAGCGCGCCGCTAAACTGCCTGCATGAGCACCCTGGTCCTGGCCCGCAAGTACCGTCCGCGCGACTTCGGCGAGATGGTCGGCCAGGAACATGTCGTGCGCGCGCTGGCCAACGCGCTGGGCTCGCAGCGCCTGCACCACGCCTACCTGTTCACCGGCACGCGCGGCGTCGGCAAGACCACGGTCTCGCGCATCCTCGCCAAGAGCCTCAACTGCACCGGGGCCGACGGCCAGGGCGGCATCACGGCGCAGCCCTGCGGCGTGTGCGCGGCCTGCCGCGACATCGATGCCGGCCGCTTCGTCGACTACACCGAGCTCGACGCGGCCAGCAACCGCGGTGTCGAGGAGATCTCGCAGCTGCTGGAGCAGTCGGCCTACAAGCCGGTGGTCGGGCGCTTCAAGGTCTTCATGATCGACGAAGTGCACATGCTGTCGACGACGGCCTTCAACGCGATGCTCAAGACGCTGGAGGAGCCGCCCGAGTACCTGAAGTTCGTGCTGGCCACCACCGATCCGCAGAAGGTGCCGGTCACGGTGCTGAGCCGCTGCCTGCAGTTCAACCTGCGGCCGATGCCGCCCGAGGTCGTGCGCACGCACCTGCAGCAGGTGCTGGCCAGCGAGGCCATCGAGGCCGAGCCCGGCGCGCTGCGCCTGCTGGCGCGCGGCGCGCACGGCTCGATGCGCGACGCGCTGTCGCTCACCGACCAGGCGATCGCCTTCGGCGCGGGCGCGCTGACCGAGGCCGGCGTGCGCCAGATGCTGGGCGCCGTCGAACGCAGCCACGTCTACGCGCTGATCGATGCGCTGGCCGCCGGCGACGGTGCGGCCGTGATCGCCACGGCGGACGCCTTGCGCGCCGAGGGCCTGTCGGCCGAGGGCGCGCTCGAGGAGATGACGGTGGTGCTGCAGCAGCTGGCGCTGCTGCAGGCCGTGCCTGGGGCGCTGGACGCCGACGACCCCGACACCGCCGCGCTCGAGCAGCGCGCCGGCCTGCTGCCGCCCGACGAGACCCAGCTGCTCTACAGCATCGCGCTGCACGGCCGCGGCGAGCTGGCGCTGGCGCCCGACGAGTACGGCGGCCTGGTGATGGTGTTGCTGCGCATGTTGGCCTTCCGGCCCGGCGGTGCGACGCGGCCGGCGACGCCGCGCGCTGCCACGGCATCGGCAGCTCCGGCGCCGCGACCCGCGCCGGCCGTGCCGCTGGCGCGCAATCCGGTCGTGGCCAGCACGGCGGTGGCGCCGGCCAGCAAGCCCGTGCCGGCCCGGTCGCAGGCGCCCTCGGCCAGCGTGCCGCCCTGGGAGGAAGAGATCCCGATCGACGCCGAGGCGCCGGCCGCAGTGGCCGCGCCGCGATCCGAGCGCGCGCCTGCGGCTGCTCCGGCGGCCGACGCGGCGCCGCTCGTCACCGGCCCGCTCGGCGACCGCTGGCATGCGCTGGTGCAGTCGCTGGTGGCGGCCAATGCGATCGCCGCGCTGGTGCGCGAGCTGGCGCTGCAGGCCGAGTGCACGGCGATCGCCGACGGCGAGGTGCGCTTCGCGCTGCGCGTCGAGCGCGAGGCCCTGCGCAACCCGGCGCATGCCGACAAGCTGCAGGCCGCGCTGGCCCAGGCCCTGGGTCATGCGGTCGCGCTCGATGTCGAGGCCGGCGCGGTCGTCGACACGCCGGCGCGGCGCGAGGCGGCGGCGCGCGAGCAGCGCCAGCGCGAGGCCGAGCACGCGATCCAGAACGATCCGCTGGTGCTGCAGCTCACGGCCCAGTTCAAGACGGCGCGCATCGTGCCCGGGTCGATCAAGCCGATCTGACCCCATCCCCCCGACCCCACGGAGAACGAGATGCTCAAAGGACAACTGGCCGGCCTGATGAAGCAGGCGCAGGCGATGCAGGACAACCTGAAGAAGGCGCAGGACGAGCTGGCGCTGATCGAGGTCGAGGGCCAGTCGGGCGCCGGCCTCGTGAAGGTCGTGATGACCTGCAAGCACGACGTGAAGCGCATCACCATCGATCCCAGCCTGCTGGCCGACGACAAGGACATGCTCGAGGACCTGGTCGCCGCCGCCGTCAACGACGCGGTGCGCCGCGCCGCCGCGACCAGCGAAGAGAAGATGGGCAAGTTGACCGCCGGCATGCCGATGCCGCCGGGGATGAAGTTCCCCTTCTGATCCCGTGGCCTCGTCGCTCGACCAGCTGACCGAGGCGCTGCGGCGTCTGCCGGGCGTCGGCGTCAAGTCGGCGCAGCGCATGGCCTACCACCTGCTGCAGCACGACCGCGAGGGCGCGCAGCGGCTGGCGCGGGCGCTCGAAGGCGCGGTCGCGACCGTGCGCCATTGCGCGCGCTGCCACACCTTCACCGAGGCCGAGGTCTGCAGCACCTGCCTCGACCCGGGGCGCGAGAAGCGCCAGCTCTGCGTCGTCGAGACCCCGGCCGACCAGGCCGCGGTCGAGCGCAGCGGCAGCTACCACGGCCTCTACTTCGTGCTGATGGGGCGGTTGTCGCCGCTCGACGGCATCGGCGTGCGCGACATCGGCCTGGCCGCGCTGCTGGAGCGCGCGACCGACGGCGAGGTGCAGGAGCTGATCGTCGCGACCAACTTCACCGCCGAGGGCGAGGCCACGGCGCATGTGATCGCGCAGGCGCTCAAGGACCGCAGCGTCACGGTCACGCGCCTCGCGCGCGGCGTGCCGGTCGGCAGCGAGCTCGAGTACGTGGACCTCGGGACGATCGCCCACGCGCTCAGCGACCGGCGCTGAGCGTCGCCGCCGCACCGGTCAGCGCTTGCCGGCCTTGGCGCGCTTGCTGCTGGTGGCCTTCTTGGCCGTGCGCGTGCCCTTCTTGGCCGCCGACTTGGCCGGCACGTAGAGCACCACCGCCTGCCCGGTGGCGAAATAGGCACCGGCCGAGACCTTGTTCCAGGTCGCGAGGCTGGCCGCGCTGACGCGGTAGCGGGTCGCGATCGACGCGACGCTGTCACCCCGGCGCGCCTTCACCGTCGTGCGCCGCAGGTTCGGGCCGTCGGACACCAGGTGCATGGCCGCGTTGTCGGCCACGCGCTCCGACACGTCCTGGTGGCGCTGCTGGTTGCGCGGGACCAGCAGCGTGGAGCCGGCCTTGATCAGCATGCGCGGCGGGATGCGGTTGACGTCGCGCAGCGCGTCCTCGCTCATGCCGGCCTGCCTGGCGGCGTCGGCCGGCTTCATGGTCTTGGGCACGGTCCATGCGGTCCAGCTGGCCAGCGGCCCCTGGTGCTGGCGCAGCGCGACCAGGAAGTCGTTGGCGTTGTCGTAGGGCAGCAGGACCTGGGGCGTGCCGGCGGCCAGGATCACCGGCCGGTTGAGCTGCGGGTTCAGCGCCTGGAACTCGGTCATCGGCAGGCCGGCCAGCCGCGCCACCAGGGCGACGTCGATGTCGCGCTGGATCGGCACGCTGAGGAAGTAGGGGTGGTTCTCGAGCGGCGGCAGCACCAGGGCGAAGTCCTGGGGTCGCGCGACGATGTTCTTCACGGCCTGCAGCTTGGGCACGTAGTAGCGCGTCTCGAGCGGCATCTTCAGGCTGAGGTAGTCGGTCGGCAGCCCGGCCTTCTGGTTGCGCGCCATCGCGCGGCCGACGCTGCCCTCGCCCCAGTTGTAGGCGGCCAGCGCGAGGTGCCAGTCGCCGAACTGCGCGTAGAGCTTCTGCAGGTAGTCGAGCGCGGCGCGCGTCGAGGCCAGCACGTCGCGGCGCTCGTCGCGGAAGATGTTCTGGGTCAGGTCGTAGTGCTTGCCGGTCGAGGGGATGAACTGCCACATCCCCGAGGCCTTGGCCGAGGACATCGCCTGCGGGTTGAAGGCGCTCTCGATGAAGGGCAGCAGCGCCAGTTCGGTCGGCATGCCGCGCCGCTCGATCTCCTCGACGATGTGATAGAGGTAGCGGCTCGAGCGCTCGGTCATGCGCTGCACGTAGTCGGGCCGCGTCGCGTACCACTGCTCGCGATTGCGCACGAGCTCGGTGTCGAGGTCGGGCATCGCGAAGCCGCGGCGCACGCGCACCCACAGGTCGCGCTGGGCCGTGTCGTCGGCCAGGTTGACGGGTTCCTCGGGACGCACCGGGTCGGTCGGCGTGCCGGCAGCGACGGCGGGTGGCTCGCCGGGCTCGGCCGGCACCGAGCCGGAGGCGGCGACGGCCGGCGCCGAGGCGGCCACCGCCGGTGCGCTGGCGGCCGCCGGCACCGAGGCGGCCGGTGTCGCCGCCGCCGCCGCCGCTTCGGGCGCGGGTTGTGGCGTGGGGGCCGTCGCGCAGGCCGCCAGCAGCAGCGTCAGGGCCAGGGAGGGTGCAAGACGCTGCAGCAGGGCGGTCGGGTCATTCATCGGAAATCGTTCTTCCACTGTCGCAACGCGGCGAGCACGCTCACCGCATCGTCGCCGGTCGCGCCGTGGGCCCGCGCCGCGGCGCGCACCTCGGGCTCGGCGACCCGCAGGAAAGGATTGACCTGCCGCTCGGTGGACACGCTGCTGGGCAGCGTCGGCAGGTCGCGTCGGCGCAGCGACTCGCAGCGCGCGTTGTAGTCGATCAGTTCGGCGTTGCCGGGTTCCACGGCGCGCGCGAACTTCAGGTTGGAAAGCGTGTACTCGTGGGCGCAGCACACCCGCGTGTCGCCCGGCAGCGCCGCCAGCCGCGACAGCGAGGCGTGCATCTGGGCCGGCGTGCCCTCGAACAGCCGGCCGCAGCCGCCGCTGAAGAGCGTGTCGCCGCAGAACAGGATCGGTGCCTGGCCGGCCGGCCGGCCGAAGTAGGCGATGTGGCCGGCCGTGTGGCCCGGCACGTCGATCACCTCGAAGGGCGTGCCGAACAGCTCGACGGTGTCGCCGCCGCGCAGCGGGACGTTGGGTTCTGGGATCGATTCGGTCGCCGGCGCCCACACCGGTCCCTGCAGCCGATCGCGCAGCGCATCGACGCCGCCGACGTGGTCGCCGTGGTGGTGGGTCACTACAATCGCCGACAGCTTCAGCGACCGCTCGTCGAGAGCACGAACGACCGGTGCTGCGTCCCCCGGATCGACGACGATGGCCGACACGCCATCGTGAAGCATCCAGATGTAGTTGTCGGTGAAGGCGGGAACAGCAAGCAGGTCCATGACGCAAGAGGCTTCGAGTATAGATTTGCCGCGCTGGCTGCAGACACCGCCGGGGCGCTACGTCCTGGACTGGGAGCAGGCGCGCATCGACGCCCACGTGGCCGACGTCTTCGGCTTCCATGCGCTGCAGCTCGGCATGCCCGAGATCGATGCGCTGCGCGCCAACCGCATGCCGCACCGCTGGCTGGCGCGCCCGGGCGCGCTGCCGGCCGCGGAGGGCGATGCCGCCGATGCCGGCGAGGGCGCGCCGACGCCGGCCCTGCCGGCGACGTCGCTGCTGTGCGACTTCGAGGCGCTGCCGTTCCCGAGCCAGAGCCTGGACCTGGTCGTGCTGCCGCACACGCTGGAATTCGCGCGCGATGCCCACCACACGCTGCGCGAGGTCGAGCGCGTGCTGGTGCCCGAGGGCCGCGTGGTCATCGTCGGCTTCAACCCGGCCAGCCTGTGGGGCCTGCGGCAGTGGGGCGGGCGCTGGTCGCGCCGCCTGGGGGGCCGGCGGCAACGGTGCCAGCCTGTTCCTGCCGCGTGCCGGCGAGTTCATCGCCAACCGGCGCCTGCGCGACTGGCTGCGGCTGCTGAGCTTCGAGGTCGAGGGCGGCGCCTTCGGCTGCTACCGCCCGGCGCTGCGTTCCCAGCCCTGGCTGGACCGCTGGGGCTGGATGGAGAAGGCCGGCGACCGCTGGTGGCCGATGTTCGGCGCGGTCTACCTGGTCACGGCCGTCAAGCGCGTGCGCGGCATGCGGCTGATCGGCCTGGCGCGCAGCAAGGCCCCGAAGTCGCGCGCCGCGCCGGCGGTGGTGAGCCACCGCCACTGCGAACTGCACCGCGACCTGCGCCGCGAACTGAGCGAGGAGCTGGAATGAGCGCCGCCCGCAGCGTCAGCGACGTGATCGCCCGTCCGTCCGTGACCATCTACACCGATGGCGCCTGCAAGGGCAACCCCGGCCCCGGCGGCTGGGGCGCCTGGCTGTCGAGCGAGGGCCACGAGAAGGAACTCAGCGGCGGCGAGGCCCACACCACCAACAACCGCATGGAGCTGACCGCGGTGATCGAGGCCCTGGGTTCGCTCAAGCGCAGCTGCAAGGTGGCCCTGTACACCGACAGCGAATACGTCCGCAAGGGCATCACCGAGTGGATCCACGGCTGGAAGCAGCGTGGCTGGAAGACCGCCGACCGCAAGCCGGTCAAGAACGCCGACCTGTGGCAGAAGCTCGAGTCGCTGGCCTCGGTGCACCACGTCGACTGGCACTGGATCAAGGGCCATGCCGGCGATCCGGGCAACGAGCGGGCCGATGCCCTGGCCAACCAGGGCGCGGCACGCTTCCTCTGAGTCCGGCCCGCTTGTGTGAAGCAATGTTTCCCCTGGCCCGGCCGTGCGGTATGCCGGCCCGTGCCCGCCGTGACCGGCCGCGGCGTATCAGAATCCTGAGATTCTGCTGACAACCCCTCGATGAAACGACTCCATCTCAGCGTGGCCGCCGTGGGCCTGATCGTCGCCTCGCTGCTGGCCTGGTGGTGGCAGCAGCGCGCGCCGTCGGCCGCGGGCGGGGCCGGTGTCGCGAACGCGGCCCCCAGCGCACCGGCGCGCGGCGCCGTGCCGGCCGGGCCGGTGTCGGTCGAGGTGGCCCGCGCCGAGGCGCGCGACCTGACCGACGACACCACGGCGGTCGGCAGCCTGCGCTCGCGCCAGGGCGTGGTGATCCGTCCCGAGGTCAGCGGCCGCATCGTGCGGCTCGGCTTCGTCGACGGCCAGCGCATCAAGCGCGGGCAGCTGCTGGTGCAGTTCGACGACTCGCTGCCGCAGGCCCAGCTGCGCCAGGCCCAGGCCCAGCTCGCGATCGCGCAGACCACCCTGCAGCGCAATGCCGAGCTGGTGGCGCAGAACTTCGTCACGCAGAGCGTGGTCGACCAGGCCCAGGCCAACGTCGCCGTGGCCGAGGCCCAGGTCGCGCTGGCGCGCGCCACCGTCGACAAGCTGCGCATCGTCGCGCCCTTCGACGGCCAGGCCGGCATCCGCCAGGTCAACGTCGGCGACTACCTGAAGGACGGCGCCGACATCGTCGCGCTGGAAGACAGCTCCAGCGTCTACGTCGACTTCAACCTGCCCGAGCGCTTTGCCACGCGCATCAAGCCGCAGCAGAAGGTCGCGGTCGCGATCGACTCGCTCGCGGGGCAGACCTTCAGTGCCGTCGTCGAGGCGCTGGAGCCGCAGATCACGGCCGACGGTCGCGCGATCGCCGTGCGGGCGCGCCTGCCCAATGCGAGCGCGCAGCTGCGGCCCGGCATGTTTGCGCGCGTGCGCGTCGTGCTCGAGCAGCGGCCCGGCGCGGTGATGGTGCCCGAGGAGGCCCTGGTGCCCGAGGCGGGCAAGGAAACGCTGATCAAGGTGGTCGACGGCAGCGTCGGCCCGATCGCGCGGCGCGTCGAGGTGCGCACCGGCATCCGCCGTGACGGCCGGGTCGAGATCCTCCACGGCGTCGCCGCCGGCGAGCGCATCGTGACGGCGGGGCAGTCGCGGCTCGCGCGCGGCGATGGCCAGGCGCTGAAGGTGGTCGAGGTCGCGCGTGCCGCGCCGCCGGCATCGGCCGCGCCGGGCCCGGCCGCCTCGGCGGCCCGCGCCGGCTGACCCGCCCGCCGACGGGGACACCGCGATGCAGCTGGCCGAGGTCTCGATCCGCCGCCCGGTCTTCGCGACCGTGCTGTCCTTGCTGCTGGTGCTGATCGGGCTGGTGTCCTTCAGCCGCCTGCAGCTGCGCGAGTACCCGAACATCGACGAGCCGGTCGTCACGGTCGAGACGCGCCTGGTCGGCGCCTCGTCGGAGGTGATCGAGTCGCAGGTCACCAAGCCGCTCGAGGACTCGATCGCCGGCATCGACGGCGTCGACATCATCACCTCGATCTCGCGCGCCGAGCAGAGCCAGATCTCGGTGCGCTTCAAGCTCGAGAAGGACCCGGACAACGCCGCCGCCGACGTGCGCGACCGCGCCTCCCGGGTGCGCGGACGCCTGCCCGACGCGGTCGACGAGCCCATCATCACCAAGGTCGAGGCCGACGCGACGCCCACCATCTGGCTGACCTTCAGCGGCGAGAGCCTGTCGCCGCTGGCGATCACCGACGTGCTGACGCGCCTGGTGAAGCCGCGGCTGCAGACCGTGCCCGGCGTCGCCGACGTGCGCATCAACGGCGACCGCACCTACTCGATGCGCGTCTGGCTCGACCCCGACAAGCTGGCCGCCTTCCGGCTGACCGTGCAGGACGTCGAGGACGCGATCCGGCGCCAGAACCTCGAGGTGCCGGCCGGGCGCATCGAGAGCCAGCAGCGCGAGTTCACCGTCACGGCGCGCACCGACCTCGCGACGCCGGCGCAGTTCGCCGACATCGCGGTCCGCCAGAGTGCCCAGGGCTACACGGTGCGCCTGCGCGACGTGGCGCGCGTCGCCGAGGGCGCGGCCAGCGAACGCAGCAGCGTGCGCTTCAACGGCAAGCCGGCGGTGTCGATGGGCGTCATCCGCAACGCGACCGCGAACCCGCTGGACCTCGCCAAGGGCGTGCGCGAGATCCTGCCGCGCATCCAGCAGGACCTCCCGGCCGGCCTGACGGTGCAGGTCGCCAACGACAACACCATCTTCATCGACCGCTCGATCAAGTCGGTGTTCCAGACCATCGTCGAGGCGGTGGTGCTGGTCGCGCTGGTGGTGTTCGTGTTCCTGCGCACCTTGCGCGCGTCCATCATCCCGCTGGTCACCATTCCCGTCAGCCTGATCGGCGCCTTCGCGCTGATCGCGCTGGCCGGCTTCACGGTCAACACGCTGACGCTGCTGGCGCTGGTGCTGGCGATCGGCCTGGTGGTCGACGACGCCATCGTCGTGCTGGAGAACATCTACCGCCACATCGAGGAGGGCATGGAGCCCTTCCAGGCGGCGCTCAAGGGCGTGCGCGAGATCGGCTTCGCGGTGGTGGCGATGACGCTGACGCTGGCGGCGGTGTTCGCGCCGCTGGCCTTCACGCCGGGCCGCACCGGGCGGTTGTTCGCCGAGTTCGCGCTGACGCTGGCGGGCGCGGTCATCGTCTCCGGCTTCGTCGCGCTGACGCTCAGCCCGATGATGTGCAGCAAGCTGCTGCGCCACAACCCGTCGCCGAACCGCTTCGACCGCTTCATGGAGGGCGCGCTCGACGGCCTGACGCGCGGCTACGCGCGCACGCTGCGCTGGACGCTGGCGCACCGCTGGGTGGTGGTGCTGGTGATGCTGGCTTCGGCCGGCTCGGCGGCGCTGCTGTTCCAGGGCATGAAGAGCGAGCTCGCGCCGATCGAGGACCGCGGCGCGATCTTCACCAGCGTCACCGGGCCCGACGGCGCCACGCTGGAGTACACGGCGCGTTACCTGCGCGAGATCGAGGCGATCGGACTCGCCGATCCCGACCTCGACCGCGTCTTCATCATCGCCGGGCAGCCGACCGTCGAGCGCGGCATCGCGGTGATGCGCGCCCGCGACTGGTCGGAGCGCGACCGCAACACGCAGACCATCGCCCGCGAGCTGACGCCCCGGTTCGCCGCCTTGCCGGGCGTCAGCGCCTTCCCGGTCACGCCGCCCTCGCTGGGCGGCGGCTTCCGCGAGCGGCCGATCAACTTCGTGATCCTGACCTCGGATTCCTACGCCAACCTGGCGCAGGTCGCGCAGCAGATGCTGACCGAGATGGCCACCAATCCCGGCATCGTTCAACCCGACATCGACCTGCGGCTGAACAAGCCCGAGATCTACATCTCGGTCGACCGTGATCGCGCGGCCGACGCGGGCGTCCCGGTCGACGCGGTCGCGCGCACCATCGAGACCATGCTCGGCGGTCGCAACGTCACGCGCTACAAGCGCGACGCCGAGCAGTACGACGTCATCGTGCAGACCCTGCCCAGCGGCCGCACGACCCCCGAGGACATCGAGAAGCTCTATGTCCGCGGTCGCGCCGACGCCGCCGGCAACGCGGCGATGATCCCGCTGTCGGCGCTGGTCAAGATCGAGACCAGCGTCGCGCCGCGCGAGCTGAACCACTTCAACCAGCGCCGCTCGGTCACGATCAGCGCCACGCTGGCGCCCGGCTACGCGCTCGGCGAAGCGCTGCAGTTCATGGATGCGGCGGCGGCGCGCGTGCTGCCGCCGGGCTACGCGACCGAGCTCAACGGCATCTCGCGCGAGTTCCGTGCCTCCAGCGGCGCGCTGGGCCTCGTCTTCGTGCTGGCGCTGCTGTTCATCTTCCTGGTGCTGGCGGCGCAGTTCGAGAGCTTCGTCGACCCCTTCGTGATCCTGCTGGCGGTGCCGCTGTCGATGGTCGGCGCGCTGCTGGCGCTGAAGGTGAGCGGGGGCACGCTGGACGTGTATTCGCAGATCGGGCTGATCACGCTGGTCGGCCTGATCACCAAGCACGGCATCCTGATCGTCGAGTTCGCGAACCAGTTGCGCCAGCAGGGCCGGGACACGGTCGAAGCGGTCGCCGAGGCCGCCAGCCTGCGCCTGCGTCCGATCCTGATGACCACCGGCGCGATGGTGCTGGGCGCGGTACCGCTGGCCATCGCCACCGGCGCCGGCGCCGAGAGCCGCCAGCAGATCGGCTGGGTCATCGTCGGCGGCATGTCGCTCGGCACGCTGCTGACGATCTTCGTCGTGCCGACCGTCTACACGCTGTTCGCGCGCCGGCACGCGCCGGGGCCGAACGACACGCCCGCCCTGGCCGACCAGCCCGCGCCCGACGCGGCGGTCTGAGCGCTGGGCGGCCGCCGCCTCAGGGCGAGGCGGCCAGCGTCAGCAGTTGCACGTGGTCCAGTCGCAGCCGGCTCTCGTCGTGGCGGGCGGGACCCTTGACCTGTTCGGCCGGATCGGCCGTGCGGTGCAGCACCGGGGTCGCCAGCGGTTGCCGGTCGGCGCCCAGCACGCTGGCCACCAGCGGCTGGCTGGCGCGCGCGCCGCGCTTCAGCACCACCGCGGTCTCGCCGTTGGCCAGTTGCACGAAGCTGCCCGGCGGGTAGATGCCGAGCGCGCGGGTCAGCGCCACGCCGATGTCGTCGGCCGTGCCCTGCTGGCCCAGGCAGGCCTCGCGCATCGCCTGCATCGCCGGCAGGCCCTTGCGTGCCTTGCGCGGGCTCATGCGCGAGGTGAACACGTCGATGCGCTGCAGCAGCCGCGCCAGCCGCGCCGCAGGGTCGAGCGAGCCTGGCGGTGGCGGCGGCTCGTCGCTGTCCTCGGCCGGTGGCGCGGGTGGCGCGGGCGGCGCGTGATGCTGGCCGACGACGTCCAGCCACAGCGCGTCGCCGACGCCCAGCGCCGACAGCACCTCGACGCTGCGGGCGCTGTGCCGGTCGATCGCCATGCGCTGGTCCAGCGTCGGCGTGCGTTCGCGGTAGACCAGTTCGTCCTGCAGGGCGGTGATGCTCAGGTTCATCGACAGCCCGGCCAGCGCCAGGCTGCGCTGCTCGGGCTCGGGCCAGCCCAGGTGCATCGCGCACTCGGCGACGACCGCCGTGCAGACCAGCGCGTGGTGGCTGCTGTAGCGGTCCAGCGTGCGCGCCGCGCCGTGGATCAGCAGGTAGAACAGGCCGTCGGGCGACTGCAGGCGCAGCGCATCCAGGCGTTGCGCCAGCGCCCGCAGGCGATCGACCCACAGCGGGTCGTCGGGTGCATCGGCCAGCAGCAGGCTCGCGAAGCGGTGCAGCTCCTGGACGGAGGCGACGAGCGCGGCGGCTTCGTCGGTGGCGGACGGGGCGGGGGAGGTTTCCTGGGCCGGCATGCGCGGGTCGGGGGAAGGACGGTCGGGAGGCCGGCGCGACGGCGGCGCCGGGCGGACGCGGCGAGGGTAGCGCATCGGGCGGCGCGCCGCAGCGCGCCAGAGGGCAGATTCGGTTGCGGCGGCCGCTGTTCGCGCTTAGGGTCGGTGGTCCGGCGTTACCGCGCCATGTCCTGAATCTTTGAATCCCTGCCTCCCATGAGCGATCCTCATTCGACCGAAGCCGAATCTCCTTCTCTGTCCAACCCCGCTGCCGACCGAGCGGTCGCGCTCGACCCGCGGCGCCGGCGCCTGCTGGGCCTGGCCGCGATGTCGGCCGCGCTCGCCGCCGCCTGCGGTGGCGGCGGTGGAGGATCCCTGTCACCCGCGCCGCCGCCGCCCCCGCCGCCGGGACCTCCGCCCCCGGTCGTGCCGGTCGACGGGCCGCCGTGGCTGGGCTTCGCGCGCAACGCCCAGCACAGCGCGCTGAGCGGCATCGCCAGCCTGCCGCTGACGCGGCTGATCTGGAGCGCTGCGGTCGACCTGGCGCCGCCGTACAACAACGGCGCGCTGCTGGCGCACTACGGCTCGCCGGTCATCACGCGCTACAACACCGTGGCCGTGCCGATCAAGATCAGCGGCGGCACGGCGGCGCGCTTCCGCGTCGAGGCGCGCATCGGCGCCAACGGCCAGATGGTGTGGTCGCTCGACAGCGACTACCGCCTGCCGCCGTACAACTGGGTGCCGGCCTTCAACCTCGCGCAGGCGCCGGACGGCCCGCTCTGCATCCCGGACTCGGGCGGCCGCCTGCTGCTGCGCGAGGATCCGGACAACGCCACCGGGGTGCAGCGCCACGCCGTGTTCTACGGCCAGGCCGCCTACGACGCCGCACCGGCCACCTACGACGCGAGCGTCTTCATCAACACGCCGCTGACCACCGACAGCCAGGGCAACATCTTCTTCGGCTTCGTCGTCACCGGCCCCAACCCGACCGCCGGGCTGACGGGCGGCGGCATCGCGCGCATCGGCGCCGACGGTTCGACTAGCTGGGTGAGCGCCGCCGCCGCCGCGGCCGACGCGACCATCACCAAGGCCGCGATGAACAGCGCGCCGGCGCTGTCGGCCGACGAACGCACCCTCTACGTGGTGCTGAACAACGTGCCGCTGCCGGGCGCGCGCGCGGTCGGCCGGCTGGTGGCGCTGAATGCCGACACGCTGGTGGCGCTGACGCGCCGCGTGCTGCTGGATCCGCTGACCGGCGCGCCCTCGTGGGTCAGCGACAACTCGACCTCGTCGCCGCTGGTCGGCCCCGACGGCGATGTCTACTTCGGCGTGCTCGAGTCCAACCCGCCGGCGCACGGCTTCCGTGGCTGGCTGCTCCACTTCGACGCGGCGCTGACGACGCTGCGCACGCCGGGCTCCTTCGGCTGGGACAATACGCCGTCGATCGTGCCGCGGGCGATGGTTCCGCAGTACGTCGGCCCGTCGACCTACCTGCTGTGCGCCAAGTACAACAGCTACGGCGGCACCGGACCGGCCGGCGATGGCCGGCACCGTGTCGCGATCCTCGACCCCAACCAGACCCAGGTCGACGCGCCGTTCTCCGGCGCGACGGTGATGCGCGAGATCATCAGCATCCTCGGCATCACCCCGGACCCGAACTGGCCGGGCGGCGTCAAGGAGTGGTGCATCAACACCGCGGTGGTCGACCCGTTCACCAGCTCCGTGCTGATGAACAGCGAGGACGGCATCCTCTACCGCTGGCATTTGCCGACCAACAGCTTCACCGAGAGCCTGCCGCTGAACAACGGCTACGCGCAGTCGTACACGCCCACCGCGATCGGGCCGGACGGGCGCGTCTACACCGTCAACAACGCACGGCTGTTCTCGGTCGGCGTCTGAGGTTCCGGGCGCTCGGGCGTGGCGGCCTGGCCGTCCGGCCTTGACCTGCCAGGTCATGCGCGCGCCGAGTGCGCTGCGCTATCGTCGCCGCGTGTTCGACACCCAGCCCCACTCGCGCGGCAGCCCGGGCGCCGCGCAGCCGGTCGGCGCCTTGCTGCGCCAGTGGCGCCAGCGGCGCCGCATGAGCCAGCTCGACCTCGCCACCGAGGCCGAGATCTCGACGCGCCACCTCAGCTGCGTCGAGACCGGCCGCGCCGAGCCCAGCCGCGCGATGCTGCTGCGCCTGGCCGAGCAGCTGGAGGTGCCGCTGCGCGAGCGCAACGTGCTGCTGACGGCCGCCGGCTTCGCGCCGCTGTACCGCGAGCGCCCGCTGGCCGACCCCGCGCTGAGCGGCGCGCGCCAGGCGCTGGACCTGGTGCTGCGCGGCCACGAGCCGTATCCGGCCTTGCTGGTCGATCGCCACTGGAACCTGATCGCGCACAACCGCGCCGTGCCGCCGCTGCTGGCCGGCATCGAGGCCGACATGCTGGCGCCGCCGGCCAACGTGCTGCGGCTGAGCCTGCATCCCCGTGGCTTCGCGCCGCGCATCGCCAATCTGGCGCAGTGGCGCACGCACCTGCTGCTGCGCTTGCGCCAGCAGGTCGCGGCCTCGGGCGATGCGACGCTGCAGGCCCTGTACGAGGAGCTCCAGGCGATGCCGATGCCCGCCGGCACGCCGCCCGACGACCATCCGCTGCCCGACGGCGGCGTGATCGTGCCGCTGCAGTACCGCACGCCGGCCGGCACGCTGAACCTGATCAGCACGACCACGGTGTTCGGCACGCCGGTGGACATCACGCTGTCGGAGCTGGCGCTGGAGACCTTCTTCCCGGCCGACGAGGCCACGGCCGCGGCGCTGCGGGCGTCGTTCGAGGCGGCGCTCGCTCAGTCGGTGGTTTGAACCGCCGTCACCTTGCCGCGCGCATCGATCTCGCAGCGGTAGGTGAAGCGGATCGGGTTCATGCCCGGTGCGCGTTCGACGAGGCCGTCGCCCTCGAGCGCGGTCTGCCGGTTGGGGGCCGGCTTGAGCTTGCGCGTGTCGGACAGGAAGCTGATGCGGCCGGCCTGCGGATAGCGGCCGGTCACCGAGGTCGCGGCGGCGGACTCGCAGGCCTCGGGCGACAGGCGCGTCAGGTCGGGCTCCCAGGGCTTCTCGACCGCGGCGGTCGCGACGCCGGTCTCGCGGAACACCACGCCGCTGGTCGTGCCGGCGCTGCCGTCGTAGGCGCAGCTGTAGGTGAAGGGTCGGGTGGCGCCCGCGTTGCCGCGGTAGCGACCCTCGCCGCGGAACGCCGTCTCCTCGGCCGACTTGGGCAGGGCGATGCGGCGCGAGGCGATGAACTGGATGTCCTGGGCCGCGGCGCGGCCGCGCATGTCGCGGATGGTCTCGGCCACCGCGGCTTCGCAGGCCTCGGCGGCGGTCTTCTTCGAGTCGTCCGACGCGGCCGTAGCAGGCCCAGCCGCCAGTGCGCCCACGAGTGCGGCGCTCGCGAGAGTTGACGAGGTCGAGCTGAGGGTCATGGCTTCACGGCGTCGAGGGAGCGTCGCCATGGTGAGGACTTCGGCGACTCCGGGCAAGCGCCGCTTGCAAGCGGATGCACGCACCGCGGCATGTTCTGGGCCGAAACATTATGTAACGATACTGTCGTCCCGAAATAGTATTGAAAATGCGCAATTTGGTATATTTGACCCAAATGAATCCCGAATCCGATTCGATCAGAGGTCCGCTTGCGCAGTCGGTGCTGCGCATCCTGCATGCGCTGGTTCGCGTGCTGTTGCATCACGGTCTGCCCTTGCCGGCCTTCGTGGAGCTTGCCAAGCGCGCCTACGTGGACGTGTCGCAGGTCGACTTCGCGATACCGGGCCGCAAGCCTTCGGCGTCGCGGGTGGCGCTGCTGACCGGCCTGACCCGCAAGGAAGTGCAGCGACTCGCTGGCGCGTCGGCGGACTTGGCCACCGACCCGGCCAGCGACCTGACGGCCGCTCACAACCGCGCTGCCCGCGTGGTGGCCGGTTGGGTCCGTGATGCCGACTTCCACGACTCCGATGGCCTGCCCCGCCCACTGGCGATCGAAGAGGGCCCGACGAGCTTCCCGGCGCTCGTGCGGCGCTACAGCGGCGACGTACCGTTCCGTGCGGTGCTCGACGAACTCCAGCGTGTCGGCACGGTCGAGCGCGGTGCCGACGGCAGTGTGACGCTGCTCACGCGCGTCTACATCCCGCGCAAGAGCGACCTCGGCAAGCTGCTGATCCTGGGGGCCGACGTGTCCTACCTGATCGACACGATCGATCACAACCTGCAGGACGCTGGCGCGGCGCCGCGTTTCCAGCGCAAGGTCATGTACGACAACCTGCCGGTCGAGGCACTCGACGATTTCCGGCAGTTCGCAGCGAGTCAGGGGCAGGAGCTGATCGAACGGCTCGATGCCTGGCTGGCGCGTCACGACCGGGATGCCAATCCGGCGGTGCGTGGTACGGGCCG
>CAZUUU010000054.1:0-17022 GCA_964622685.1 uncultured Methylibium sp. | reverse complement strand
GACCGCGTAGGCCAGGTGGCCGAAGTTGCGCCCGCCGGTGTAGACCTCGGGGTCCCAGTTGTGGGTCAGCTCGACCTGCGCATCGCGGTCGCCCGGTGCGGCCAGGAAGACCAGCGTGAAGCGGCCCTGCGGCACCTCGCGGCGCGAGATCTCCTCGAGACCGAGCGCGTCGCAATAGAAGCGCAGCGACGCGTCGAGGTCGGTGACACGCACCATCGTGCGCAGGTATTTCATCGCGGACGATCCGGATCGGTGAGGACCGGCCGGATTGTCCGGGCGATGGCCCGGGCCCTGCCGGCCCGGGGACTTTTCTCTCGGGCTCAGCGACCGTCGCGCTGGCCGAAGCGCGCACCGCCTTCGCGGCGCGGGCCCTTGCCGGCGTAGCCACCACCCGGGCGGCCGGCGCCGCCGCGGTTCTGGCCGTGGCGCTGTCCCGGCATCGGCTTGGCCGGCCGGGGCTTGGGCGGCGTCGGCTCCAGGCCGGCGATCACGCTGGCCTCGATGGGCTGGCGCGTGTAGGCCTCGATCGCGCGGATCTTGCCGCGCTCGCGATGCTCGGCGATGGTGATCGCCATGCCGGCGCGGCCGGCGCGGCCGGTGCGGCCGATGCGGTGCACGTAGTCTTCGGCCTTCATCGGCAGGCCGAAGTTGATGACGTGGCTGATGCTCGGCACGTCGAGACCGCGGGCGGCCACGTCGGTGGCGACCAGCACGCGCACGTGACCGTCGCGCACGTTCTGCAGGCGCCGGTTGCGTACCGCCTGCGGCATCGCGCCGTGCAGCGCGATGGCCGAGTGGCCCATCTGCTGCAGCGCCTCGGCGATGGCCTCGGTGTCGATCTGCGTGCTGGCGAAGACGACCGCCTGGTCGACCTCGGTGTCGCGCAGCCAGTGCTCGAGCAGCTTCTGCTTGTGGCCCATGTCATCGGCCCAGTGCAGCATCTGCGTGATGTCGGTGTGCACGTCGTGCGCGGTCGCCAGCTCCAGGCGGCCCGGGTGGCGCATCAGCTTGGCGGCCAGCGCCATGATGCGCGGCGCGAAGGTGGCCGAGAACATCAGCGTCTGCTCGCGCGCGGAGGTCGCGTCCTGGATCGCCGCCAGGTCCTCGGCGAAGCCGAGGTCCAGCATGCGGTCGGCCTCGTCGACCACCAGCACCTGGGTCGCGTCGAGCTTGATCTGGCCGCGCGTGTGCAGGTCCAGCAGGCGGCCCGGCGTG
Source organism: uncultured Methylibium sp. (assembly GCA_964622685.1). Taxonomy (GTDB): domain Bacteria; phylum Pseudomonadota; class Gammaproteobacteria; order Burkholderiales; family Burkholderiaceae_C; genus Methylibium. The sequence continues at coordinate 15,807 of CAZUUU010000054.1, read as the reverse complement.
GCGATCACGACCTGCGCGCCGCGCAGGTCGAACAGCTGCTTGCCGAACGGCATGCCACCGACCACGGTGGCCACGCGCAGGCCGCGCACGGCCTCGCGCATCGGGTGGTGCTTGCCTTCGGCGCGCATCGCGTCGCCGACGCCACGCATCAGGTCGATGGCGTCCGACGCCACCTGCTGGGCGAGTTCGCGCGTCGGGCACAGCACGACGACGCGCGGCGCGGCCACGCGGCCGACCTCGGCCACCGGTGCATGCAGCAGGCGGTGCAGCAGCGGCAGCAGGAAGGCCGCGGTCTTGCCGCTGCCGGTCTGGCTGCTGACCATCCAGTCGCCGCCCTTCAGGGCCGCCGGGATGGCCTGGGCCTGCACCGAGGTGGGTTGCGTGAAGCCCAGCTGGGTCACGGCATGCAAAAGGGGAGCGGCAAGGCCGAGGGCCTCGAAATTCGAAACGTCAGTCACAGTTCAACCGCCGGGGTAGCCGGCGGGTCCGTCAGCGCCGTGGACGGGCCACGGCAGGTTGGTTCAACACATCGACCAACAGACGGAACGCACGGTGTGCGGGCCTATGAGAAAAGCGCCTGGGAGCGCGAGGCCGGACTGGTGACGACATGCACAGGCCCCGGTCGCCCGGGGCGCGACGCACTTGTTGCGCCGCAGCGAGATTGTCGCACAGGCCGTCGAAGTCCGTGCGGGTCGCGTCCGCGCGCGAGCCCGTTCCTAGAATGCCGCATGACTTCATCCGCACTTCCGGACTGGCTGCAGCCTCTGGGCCACGGCATCCACGCCATCGACACCGGCTTCGTGCGGCCGCGTTTCGATGCGGCCTACCTGATCGTCGAGAACGGCCGCGCCGCCTACGTCGACACCGGCACCAACGAGGCCCTGCCGCGGCTGCTGGGCGCGCTGGACGTGCTGGGTCTCGCACGCGACGCGGTGGACCACGTGATCGTCACCCACGTGCATCTCGACCATGCCGGCGCGGCCGGCTCGCTGATGCGCGAGCTGCCCATAGCGCGACTCGTGGTGCATCCGCGTGGCGCCCGTCACATGATCGATCCGAGCGCGCTGGTCGAGGGCGCCAGCGCGGTCTACGGCGCCGACGAGGTCGCGCGCACCTACGGCGTGGTGCAGCCGGTGCCGGCCGAACGCGTGCGGAGCACCGAGGACGGCATGACCCTGGACCTGGCCGGCCGGCCGCTGCTCTTCATCGACACCCCCGGCCACGCGCGCCACCACCACTGCATCTGGGACGCCGTGAGCCGCGGCTGGTTCAGCGGCGACACCTTCGGCATGTCCTATCCGGAGTTCGTCACGCCGCGCGGCCGCTACCTGCTGCCGACGACGACGCCGGTGCAGTTCGAGCCCGAGGCGCTGAAGGCCTCGGTCGCGCGCATGCTGGAGCGCCAGCCGCTGTGCATGTACGTCACGCACTACGGCCGCCTCGATGACGTCGCCGCGATGGCGACGCAGCTGAGCGAGCAGGTCGACGCCATGGTGGCCCTGGCGCGGCCGCTGCAGGCGGTGGCCGAGCGCCACGCCGCGCTGAAGCGGGCCCTCGCGGCGCTGTATCGCGATCGGCTGCGGGCGCAAGGCAGCGAGCTCGACGATGCGAGCATCGATGCGCTGCTGGAAGTCGATGTCGAGCTCAATGCCCAGGGCCTGGGCGTGTGGCTGGACCGCGAGCACCGCGACACCGGGGGACGCGCATGAACGCCGTGAACTTCGCATTGGCCGGCAAGGTGGCCGTGATCACCGGGGCTGCCCAGGGCATCGGCGCGGCCTGCGCCGAGCGCTTCGCGCGCGAGGGCGCGCCGGTGGCGCTGTGGGACGTCGACGACCTTCGCGGCCGCGCCCTCGCGGAGCGCTTGCGGGCCGGCGGCGCGAAGGCCTCCTACGCGCACTGCGACGTGGCCAGGGCCGCCGACGTGCAGGCGGCGCTGGCGGCCACGCTCGCGGCGTTCGGCCGTGTCGACGTGCTGGTCAACAACGCCGGCATCTTCAAGGCGGCCGACTTCCTGGACGTCACCGAGGCCGACTGGGACGCGGTGATCGCCGTCAACCTGAAGGGCCACTTCCTCGTCGGCCAGGCCTGTGCGCGCGTGATGGCGGCGCAAGGCTCGGGGGCGATCGTCAACATGAGCTCGGTCAACGGCCTGATGGCGATCCCGGCCATCGCCAGCTACAACGCCAGCAAGGGCGGCATCAACCAGCTGACGCGGGCGATGGCGCTGGCGCTGGCCGATCGCGGCGTGCGCGTCAACGCGGTCGCGCCCGGCACGATCGCGACCGAGCTGGCCGCGCAGGCGGTGCTGACCAGCGAGGACGCGAAGCAGCGCATCCTCGGCCGCACGCCGATGAAGCGCCTGGGCGAGCCGGCCGAGATCGCCGACATCGTGGCCTTCCTGGCCAGCGATGCCTCGAGCTACATGACCGGCCAGATCGTCTACGCCGACGGCGGTCGGCTGGCGCTCAACTACACGGTGGCGCCCGCATGAGCGGCGCAGCCTCGGGCTGGTTGCTGCTCTACGTCGCCGACCCCATGTGCTCGTGGTGCTACGGCTTCGCGCCGAGCCTGGCGGCGGTGCGCGCGCGCTGGCCCGAGCTGCCGCTGCGCCTGGTGATGGGCGGGCTGCGCCGCGATGGCGAAGCGCTGGACGCGGCCCTGCGCGCCAAGCTCCAGCACCACTGGGACGAGGTCGCGCGCCGCAGCGGACAGCCCTTCTCGCCGGCGGGATTGCAGCGCGAGCACTGGCTCTACACCACCGAGCCGGCCTGCCGCGCGGTGGTGACGGTGCGCGAGCTCGAACCCGGCTGCGAGCCCGACATGCTGACAGCGATCCAGACCGCCTTCTATGCCGAAGGACGCGACGTCACCGACACGGCGACGCTCGCCGACCTGGCCGAGGGCCTGGGCATGGCCCGCGCGGCGTTCGTGCAGGGCTTCGAGCGGCCGGCGATCCGCTCGGCGACGGCCGAGGACTTCGCCTTCGCGCAGCGCCTGGGCATCTCGGGCTTCCCGGCGCTGGCCGCGGTGCGCGACGGCCAGGGCCAGCTGGTTGCGCCGGGCTGGGTGGCACCGGCGGACCTGCTGGAGCGGCTGGAGAAAGTGCTCGCCGCATGACGCTCGAAGCCTTCGCCGTCTCGACCGGTGTGGTGGCACTCAGCGAGATCGGCGACAAGACGCAGCTGCTGGCGCTGCTGCTGGCGGCGCGCTTCCGCCAGCCGCTGGCCATCGTGCTGGGCATCCTGGTCGCGACGCTGGCCAATCACGCCATGGCCAGCGCGCTGGGTGCCTGGGTGCAGGGCGTCGTGCCGGCCGACACCTTGCGCTGGGCCCTGGCGATCAGCTTCTTCGCGGTCGCGGCCTGGACGCTGAAGCCCGACAAGCTCGACGACGACGAGCAGCCGCCGAGCCGCTCGCCGCTGGGCGTCTTCGGCATCACCGTGGTGGCCTTCTTCCTGGCCGAGATGGGCGACAAGACGCAGATCGCCACCGTGATGCTGGCGGCCCAGTACGCCTCGCTGGTCACGGTGACGGCCGGCACCACGCTGGGCATGATGCTGGCCAACGTGCCGGCGGTGCTGCTGGGCGACCGGGCCGTGCACTTCGTGCCGCTGCACTGGGTCCGGCGCGTGGCCGCGGCGGTGTTCGCCGTGCTGGGCGTGCTGGTGCTGGCCGGCGTGGGCTGGTGAGCGTCGCTCAGGCCGCCTGCGGCTGCAGCACCGGCCGCGCTTCCTTGATCGGCAGGTGCACCAGCGCCGCGCCGAAGGCCAGCAGGATGTCGGCGATCCAGATCGCGTCGTAGCTGCCGGTCCACTCGAAGGCCTTGCCGCCGAAGTAGGCGCCGAGGAAGCCGCCGATCTGGTGCGCCAGCATCACGATGCCGAACAGCGTCGCCATGTTGGCCGGACCGAAGAACTTGGCCACCAGGCCCGCGGTCGGCGGCACGGTCGACAGGAAGGTGAAGCCGATCACCGCAGCGAACACCAGCATCGTGAACTCGGTCTTCGGTGCCAGCAGGAACACCAGCACCGCCACGCCGCGCGTGGCGTAGACCAGCGACAGCAGCGACTTCATGCGCCAGCGCCCGCCCTGGTAGCCGATGGCCCAGCCCATCGCGAAGCTGCCGACGATGTTGAACAGGCCGACGACCGCCAGCGACCAGGCCCCGATCGCCGGCGGCAGCTGGCAGGCCGCGACCACGCCGGGCAGGTGGGTGGCGATGAAGGCGACGTGGAAGCCGCAGACGAAGAAGCCGGCGCACAGCAGGCGGTAGCTCGGGTCGGCGAGCGCGACGCGGATGGCCTCGCCCGTCGTCTGCGGTCGACTGGCGCCCGTCGTGGCGAGATGCTTCGCATTGCCGCGCAGGACCCAGGCCGCCGGCAGGGCCAGCAGCACCATGACCGCCATCGACTGCATCGCGACCACCCAACCGGCCGCCGCGGTGATGCCCTGCGCGATCGGCGCGAAGACGAACTGCCCGAAGGAGCCGCCGGCATTGACGATGCCGGTGGCCAGGCCGCGCTTCGCGGGCTCGATCAGGCGCGTCGTCGCGGCCATCAGCACCGAGGGTCCGGCCATGCCGGCACCGCCGGCGGCCAGCACGCCGATGGCGAAGATCAGGCCGGGCGTGGTGTGCATGAAGGGCGTGAGCGCGGTGCCCAGCGCCACCAGCAGCACGCCGATGAAGAGCACCCGCCCGGCGCCGATCTTGTCGGCGACGATGCCGGCGAAGGGCTGCGTCAGGCCCCACCACAGCTGCCCGAAGGCGAAGGCCAGGCTGATGCTGCCGATGCCCAGTCCGGTGCTGGTGTTGAGCGTGTTCAGGAACAGGCCCATCGACTGGCGCATGCCCATCGTCAGCGCGAAGGTGCCCGCAGCCGCCAGCAGCACCAGCCACAGCAAGGGTCGCTGGATCATCGGGACCGGCGGGGTTCGAGCTTCACTCATCGTCGTCTCCGGCATCGAGCCGCTGCAGGCAGTCGTCCAGCAGGGCGTGCAGCGCCGCCACCTGGGGCGGGCCGAGGCGCTCGTTCAGCGCCAGCTGCGCCTGCTTCCAGGCCCGCTGGCCCTCGCTGCGCTTGGCACGGCCGGCGTCGGTGGCGTCGATCAGCCGGCTGCGCGCGTCCTCGCCCGGGCCCAGCGTGACCCAGCCCTGGGCGATCAGCGGCTGCAGGTTGCGCGTCAGCGTCGACGCTTCCAGTCGCATCCACGTCGCCAGGTCCGACGGTCGGATCGGGCCGAGCTTGACGACGTGCGACAACAGCGAATACTGCGTGTTCTTCAGCCCGGTCGGCGCGACGTAGGCGTCGTAGTGACGCGTCACGGCCCGGCTGAGCTGGCGCAGCTTGAGGTTGGTGCAGCCCTGGGGGGTCACGGCGGCACCGAGGGTGTCCGTCGGCATGATTTGATTGTAGCTACAATTGTTGTACCTGCAACTTACAGAGCGATCCATGAGCAAGCTCCCCACCGCCGAGGCCGAAGCCACCCTCGCCCGCTGGCAAGCCGACGAAGCCGCCTTGCGCGCCCGTTCCAGGAGCAGCGGCGTCAGCCGCCTCGATCAGGTCGCGCCCCTGAGCGGGCTGGAGTTCTTCGAGGCGCTGCTCAGCGGCGCGCTGCCGCGCCCGCCGATCAACGACACGCTCGACTTCATGCTGGTCCACATCGAGCGCGGCCAGGCCGTCTTCCAGGGCCGGCCGCAGTTCCGGCACTACAACCCGCTGGGCACGGTGCACGGCGGCTGGTACGCGACCCTGCTCGACTCGGCCGTGGCCTGCGCCATCCACTCGACCCTGCCGGCGGGCAAGACCTACACGACGCTGGAGCTGAAGATCAACCTCGTGCGCGCGCTGACCGACAAGGTGCCGCTGGTGCGCGCCGAGGGCCGCGTGATCCACGCCGGCCGGAGCACCGCAACCTCCGACGGACGCCTGGTCGGCCCCGACGGCACGCTCTACGCCCATGCCTCGACCACCTGCTTCATCATGGATCTGCCGAAGCCGCAGCCCACGCAGGGTGCGTAAAAGGCGGTAAACGGCGCCTGGCCCGTGGCTTTTCACGCGATGGCGGGGGGCCGGGCCCCTTGACGCAAGCGGCAGCGGGACGCTACCTTGTTGCCGTGCAGCAAGGTCTCGACTTCGACCCTGAACCGGCCTGCGCCGAGGCTGGCGGCGCGACGGCGGTCACGCCGCTGCGCGATCCTGAACCGCTGCTGGCCCGCACGATGGCGGCGCGCGGCAACCGCGACCTCTGGGTCTTCGGCTACGCCTCGCTGATCTGGCGGCCGGAGTTCGACGCCGCCGAGCAGCGCCTCGCGCGGGTCCACGGCCAGCACCGCGCGCTGCAGATGCGCTCGCGCATCAACCGCGGCACGCCCGAGCGGCCCGGGCTGGTCTGCGCGCTGGTGCCGGGCGGGTCCTGCTCGGGCATGGTCTACCGCATCGAGGCGGCGCGCGCCGATGCCGAGCTGCGGCGGCTCTGGGACCGCGAGATGTTCACCGGCGTCTACGACCCGAAGTGGCTGCAATGCCAGACCTCGCAGGGTCCGGTGACGGCGCTCGCGTTCACGCTGAGCCGCACCAGCCCCAACTTCACGGGCGACATGGACGACGACACGCTGCTGGGGATCCTGCGCCACGCGCGCGGCCGCTTCGGCAGCACGCTCGACTACCTGGTCGAGACCGCGGCCTGCCTGCGCCGCTGCGGCATCCGCGACACCGCGATCGAGCGCCAGGTGGCGCTGGCGCGCCGCGCCGGCCTGACGGCCTGAGCCGCAGCCGGCCTCAGGCCAGCTGCGCGCCGCTGCGGCTGACCTCGAAGGCGCGCAGGCGCTCGAGGTCGTCTTCGGTGTCGAGGTCCATCAAGACACCCGCGTCGTCGACGTCGACGCCGTAGGCCGGGTAACGACCGATCAGGCGGCGCGCGCCTTCGTCCCCACCCAGCGTGACCAGTTCGGAATAGATCTCGGCCGCGAAGGCGACGGGATGGCCGCGCCGGCCGCGGTGCTGCGCATAGACGACGGGATGCTGCGGCATCGCAGCCGCCACGGCGCGCAGCGTCGCCGGCTCGACCAGCGGCATGTCGCCCGGCAGCACCAGCCAGCCGTGCGCATTGGCGCGTGCCGACACGCCGCAGGCGATGGAATAGCCCATGCCCAGCGGCAGGCCAGCGTCGTCCTGGCCGACCTCGGGCACCAGCACGATGTCGCGGGCGGCGACCACCGAAGCCACGCACGCGTTCAGGGCCGGCGTGGTGACGACGACCAGCGGCAGGCCGCTCTGCATCGCGTTCGACAGGGTGCAGCCGAGTACCGTCGAGGCGCCGAAAGGCTGCTCGAGCTTGTGTGTCGCGCCGGCAAACCGCGAACCGCGACCTGCCGCCAACACGACCAATACCGGTTCCTGCACCACCGAACGCTCCCTGCGTTGTCGTCGTGAGCCGCAGGTGCCATGCCCCGCGAGCGTCCTCATCAGACCGCGGCAGGCGGCCCGCGGGAAGTGGGAGCTTCACCTAAGGCCTTCCCCGCGCCCGCCGGGCCGTGCGTCGACGGTCCGTCACGCAACGGCCGGGCCGGCCCCGACAAACGGTGGGCAGGCCCGGTCGATTGCTGCGTTTCGGGGCAGTGAGCCTCAGGCCAGCGTGTCGAACGGCAGCTTGCGAAGGCGCTTGCCCGTCAGCGCAGCCACCGCGTTGGCAATGGCCGGTGCGATCGGCGGCACGCCGGGCTCGCCGAGGCCGGTCGGCGGCTCGGTGCTGGGTACGAAGTGCACCGCGACCGGCGGCGCATCGGGCAGGCGCGGCGGCGGGTAGTCGCTGAACTGGCTCTGCTCGACCACGCCGTCCTTCAGCGTGATCGCGAAGCCCGGTTGCGTCATGCCGATGCCGAACACCACGCCGCCCTGGATCTGCGCCTCGGCCGCCACCGGGTTGACGACCTGGTTGGCATGCACGCCGGCCGTCACCGCATGCACCTTGGGCCGGCCTTCGACGATCGACACGTCGACGACATAGGCCACCACCGAGCCGAAGGACTCGTGCACGGCCACGCCCCAGGCATGACCGGCCGGCAGCGCCTTGCCGTAGCCGGACTTGTCGACGGCCAGCTGGAGGGCCGCGACGTGCCGGCCGTGCTTCTTGGGATCGAGCTTCGCGAGCCGCCACGCCACCGGATCCTGCCCGGCCGCGCGCGCCACCTCGTCGGCCAGCGTCTCCATCACGAAGCCGGTGTGCGTGTGGCCGACCGAGCGCCACCACAGCACCGGCACCGCCACCTCGGGATGGCTGATGCGCAGGCGCATCGGCAGCGCGTAGCGGTTCTCGACCACGCCCTCGGTCATCGTGCCGTCGATGCCGTCCTTGACGAGGAAGGGCTCGAAGGGTGTGCCCTTCAGCAGCGACTGCCCGACGATCGCGTGATCCCAGGCCAGCACCTGACCCTTGGCATCGAGGCCGATGTCCACGCGATGCACGTGGGCCGGACGGTAATAGCCGCCCTTGATGTCGTCCTCGCGGCTCCACATCACCTTGAGCGGTGCGCCACCGGCCGGGCGCGCGGCCCAGGCCTTGGCGATCGCCGCGCCTTCGCGCAGGTAGTCCGAACTCGGCACCGCGCGCCGGCCGAAGCCGCCGCCGGCCGGCAGCGTGTTCAGCGTCACCTGCTCGGGCTTGAGGCCCAGGGTCTGCGCGATCGCCATCTGGTCGATGGTCTGGAACTGCGTGCCGGCCCAGACGGTCGCGCGGTCGCCCTTCAGCTCGAAGCTCGCGTTCAGCGGCTCCATCGGCGCGTGCGCGAGGTAGGGGAACTCGTACTCGGCGCTGATCTTCTTCGGCGCCCCTGCCAGCGCGCCGACGTCGCCCTTCAGCGCGACGAGCTTCGGCGCCTTGGCTTCATCGCGGTACTGGACCATCAGTGCGGTCGAGCTGACCGTGCCGCCCACGCCCGGCTTCCATTGCACCTGCAGCGCCTCGCGCGCCTGCTTGGCGGGCCAGTAGCCGTCGGCGATCACCGCCAGGCCGGTGCCGCCCCGATCGGTCGGGACCTCGAACACGTCGACGACGCCGGCGATGGCCCTGGCCTTCGTGGCGTCGTGGCTCGCCACCTGGCCGCCGAAGGTCGGCGCGCGCAGCAGCACGGCGACCTTCATGCCGGGCAGGCGCTGGTCGATGCCGTAGTTCTTCTTGCCCGACGCGACGGCCACCGCGTCGATGCGGCCCTGGCTCTTGCCGATGATGCGGTACTGCTCTGGCGTCTTCAGCGTCACCTGCGCCGGCACCGGCTGGCGCGCCGCCGCGGCGGCCAGCGAGGCGTAGGTCGCGCTGCGCTTGCCGTGGCGCACCTTGCCGCTGCCGGTCTTGCATTCGGCAGCCGGCACCTTCCACTGCTCGGCGGCCGCGGCCACCAGCATCATCCGCGTCGCCGCGCCGACCTGGCGGTACTGGATCCAGGAGTTGGGCACGGCGCTCGAGCCGCCGGTCATCTGGATGCCGAACACCGGATCCTTGTAGGCGTCGCCGGCCGGCGCGAGGCTGGCGCGCACCTGTTTCCAGTCCACATCCAGTTCCTCGGCCACCAGCATCGGCAGCGCGGTCAGCGCGCCCTGGCCGAAGTCGAGGCGGTTGACGCGGATCTCGACGGTGTTGTCGGGCAGGATGCGCAGGAAGGGCGCGGGGTCGGCCGGCGGCTTGGGGGCGGCCGGCGCGGCGTCGGCGGCGCTCGCCGCCGGCGCCCAGCTGACGGCCAGGCCGCCGCCGGCCGCGGCGCTGAGCTTGAGGAAGTCGCGACGGTCGAAGCCGCTGGGGCCGGCCGGCATTTTGTCGCCGGTCGACAGGCGCTTGGCGAGCAGGGCGTGTTGCATGGTCGGCTCCTGTCAGGCGAGGCTCTTGGCCGCGTCGTGGATCGCAGCGCGGATGCGCTGGTAGGTGCCGCAGCGGCAGACGTTGCCCGCCATCGCGGCGTCGATGTCGGCGTCGCTGGGCTTCCTGTTGCCCTTCAGCAGGCCGGTCGCACTCATGATCTGGCCGCTCTGGCAGTAGCCGCATTGCGCGACGTCGTGCTTGATCCAGGCGGCCTGGACGGCCTTGCCGACCTTGTCGGCGCCGACGGCCTCGATGGTCGTGACCTTCTGGCCGGCGACCGACGAGACCGGCAGCACGCAGGACCGCGTCGGCTGGCCGTTCAGGTGCACCGTGCAGGCGCCGCAGGCGGCGATGCCGCAGCCGAACTTGGTGCCGGTCATCGCCAGGTTGTCACGCAAGGCCCACAGCAGCGGGGTCGAGGGATCGGCGTCGACGCGGACGGTCTTGCCGTTGAGGGTGAAGCTCGTGCTCATCGAAGCTCCTGGAGAAGGTCGAAGCCGCGGACTGTGCGCCTGCGGCAGCCCGGCACAGGCGCAGTGCGCCCAATCCCGAGCGGGCGACGGGGGCAAGCGCCGGGTGACTTGCGCTCTACACTTTTGCCGATGGACAAAGACATCGCCGCACTGCGCAAGAGCTACGAGCATGGCGAGCTCGACGAAACGCAGTCGGCCGCCGACCCCCTGCTGCAGTTCGAGCTGTGGCTGGACCAGGCGCTGAAGGCCGAGTTGCCCGAACCGAACGCGATGACGCTGGCCACCGTCGGCCCCGACGGCCGGCCGTCGACGCGCGTCGTCCTGATCAAGGGCTGCGACGCGCGCGGCATCGTCTGGTACACGAACTATGAAAGTCGCAAGGGCCGCGAGCTGGCCGGCAACCCGTTCGCCGCGCTGCAGTTCCACTGGGTCGAGCTCGAGCGCGTCGTGCGCATCGAGGGGCGGGTCGAGAAGACCGACGACGCCGAGGCGGACGCCTACTACCGCTCGCGCCCGCTGGACTCGCGGCTCGGCGCCTGGGCCTCGCCGCAGAGCCAGGTGATCGCCTCGCGCGCCGTGCTGGTCGCCAACGCCGCCAAGGCCGGCGCCCGCTACGCCCTGAACCCGCCGCGCCCGCCGCACTGGGGCGGCTACCGGCTGGTGCCGGACCGCTGGGAGTTCTGGCAAGGCCGGCGCAGCCGGCTGCACGACCGGCTGCGCTACCTGCGCCAGGACGACGGCCGCTGGCTGCGCGAGCGCCTGGCACCGTAGTGCCGAGGTGCACCGCGCCACCGACGCTCAGAAGCTGACCCGCAGGCCGGCGCTGAGGCTGCGGCCCGGCAGTGGCGCCAGCTCCCGCACCGTCGCGATCGACGCGGCGTTGAAGGCCAGTTCGTCGGTCAGGTTGTCGAGCCGCAGGAACAGCAGCGCGTCGCTGCCCGCCAGCTGCAGCGGCTTGCTGAGCGCCAGGTTCACGAGCGTGTAGCCGGCGGTCGGCGTGTCGTCGGCCGGCACGCGGCCTTGGCGGCTGGCGCGGACGACCTCGCCGCGCAGCTGCCAGCCGGCCAGCGCGTAGACGGCGCCCAGCTTCACCCGCAGCGGCGCGATCCGCGGCAAGGGCTCGCCGGTGTCCAGGTTCGTGGCGCGCACAGCGTCCAGCTGGGCGTCGAGATCGAGCGTGCCCGACGCCTCGAGCGCCCGCCACGACCCCGAGAGCTCGACGCCGCTGAGGCGCGCCTTCACGCCGCGGAAGGCGTAGACGGGAAAGGCCTCGCCCTCGTCGTTGACGAAGTCGGGTTCGCCGGTGCGCAGCAGCGCGATGTAGTTCGAGTAGCGGCTCGTGAAGACACCGGCCCGCACGCGGTCGTGGCCGGACTTCCATTCCAGGCCGATATCGAGGTTCGCGCCCTTCTCCTTGCCGAGGTCGGCATTGCCGCGCTCGTAGGCGGCGGTGGCGATGTGCACGCCGTCGGCGTAGAGCTCGTAGTTGGTCGGCGCGCGCTGGGTGTAGGCCAGGTTGCCGCTCAGTTGCCAGCCCTTGCCCAGCAGGCCGGCGAGGTCGCGGATCGCCCCCACGGCCGCGCTGCCCGCCGTGAAGCGGCGCTGCTGGGCCGCGCCGAAGCGCGGGTCGGCGCCGGCGTCGTCGCCCGCCGAGTCGACCGCATGGCGCTCGACGCGGCCGCCGAAGCTCAGCCGTGAGGCGCCGCTCAGCGACAGCTCCTCGTAGGCAAAGAGCGCGGCCTGGCGCGTTCGCGTGTTCGGCACGAAGGCCTCCTCGCCGAGCGCCGAGAAGCGGGCGCTCTCGGCCTGCAGACCGACGACGCCGCGCAGGGCACCGAGCGGCGCGTGCTCGACTTCGATGCGCAGGTCCTGGCCTTCGTTCTCGAAGGTGGTGCCGATCTCGCCGGTCCCTTCGACCTCCTGGTGGCGGTAGTCGGTCGACTGCAGGCGTGCCCTGACGGTGCGGATCGGCCCGCCCAGGTCGCGCCATTCGCCGGCCAGCGCGAACTTGTCGCGCTTCATGCGGATCAGCACGTCGTCCTCGGCGACGATGCCGTAGTCGTTGCGGTAGGTGTCGAACGATGCGCCGAGGTAGCCGTGGTCCCACAGCAGCGAGGCGCCGAGCGCGCCGCCGCGCGCGTCGCTGGCCGAGTTGACGATGCGGTCGCGGCGCTCGCTGCCGCCGTCGACCGTGCGGTCGAAGTCCGGCACGCGCAGGTCGTCGGTGCGGCGCTTGAAGCCGTCGGCGTGGATCGCGAAGCCTCCGCGACCCTCCGGGTCGCCCGCCGGATTCACGCCGGTCTCGACCAGCGCCGACGCGGCGCGCTGCCGGTCGGCCCCGCCGCCGCGCAGCTCGATCGCGCCATCGACGCCGTCGACCGGCGCCTTGGGGATGCGATTGTCGATCGCGTTGACGACACCGCCGACCGCGCTGCCGCCGTACAGCAACGCCGCCGGCCCGCGCAGCACTTCGATGCGCTCGACCACCAGTGGATCGATCGGCACGGCGTGATCGAAGCTCAGCGCGGACGCATCCAGCGTCGCACCCGCGTTGTTGAGGACGCGGATACGGTCGCCGTCCTGGCCGCGGATCACCGGCCGATTGGCATTGGGGCCGAAGTAGGTCGAGGACACGCCGGGCAGGCCGGACAGCGTGTCGCCGAGACTGCTACCGCGGCGGATCACCAGGCCGGGGCCGGCGAGCACGTCGCTCGGCGTGGCGATGCCGTCGCTGCCCAGCGGATTGCCGGTCACGACCACCGGAGGCAGCGTGCCGGACGGTGCCGGCGCGGATTGCGCCTGGGCCGGCGATGCAGCGCCGAGGCAAGTCAGGGCGACGACGGGCCAGGCCGCCGCGAGGGGATTCAGGATCGAGCGCATGGGTTCAGGCCCGCACGAGCGGGCTCCTTCGAAGGGAGGCAGGTGCGCGTCGTCCCCGGGCGATGCCCGGAGGCGACGGCGATGGCGGATCGACGGGCGCTGCGGCGCCGATCGACGGGAGGCTCAGCCGATCGCCGGTGGAGCCCGCGCCAGGTAGGCGGCGGGTGAGCCAGCCGCTGCGACGCGGACAACGGACGCCGTCTCGCATCGAGCGGTGGGCAGTGCCGCCTGCGGGTTGCTGGACGCTGCCAGCGGTTCGCCCAGCGCCAGCTGGTCGAAGAGCCGGCACTCGGCGGCCTGGCTCTCGTCGTGACCGAACGGGCCGTCGCTCGCGTGGGCGACGGCGACCGGTTCACCGGCGTGGGCCGGCGAGGGCAGGCCGTGCGTCGCGCGGTGAGCCAGCCCGAGGGCCTGGGCCCACAACAACGCGACCAGCAGCAGCGCCGCCAGGCGCCGATCGACGCGCGGACGCATCGGAGTCCTCATGGCCGGCGAGACGGGGCGACACTCATGCCGACAGCATACGCACGGCGTCAAGCCCTCAGCGCCGCCGGCGCGCCGCGAAGGTCTTGCGGAACTTCTCGACCTTGGGCGCAACGACGAAGGCGCAGTAGCCCTGACCTGGATGCTGCGCGAAGTAGTTCTGGTGGTAGGCCTCGGCGCGCCAGTAGTTGCGCTCCGGCGTCACCTCGGTCACGACCTGGCCGCGGACCGCGCCGCTGGACTGCAGTTCGGCAATCACCTCGCGCGCGATGCGGTCCTGCTCGTCGCCGTGCGTGTAGATGCCCGACCGGTACTGGGTACCGACATCGTTGCCCTGGCGGTTGAGCGTTGTCGGGTCGTGCACGACGAAGAAGATCTCGAGCAGCTCGCGGAACGTGATGCGCTGCGGATCGAAGCTGACGCGCACGACCTCGGCATGGCCGGTGTCGCCGCTGCAGACCTGCTCGTAGCTCGGGTTGAGCACGTGGCCGTTGCAGTAACCCGACTCGACGGCGAGCACGCCGTCGACGTCGAGGAACACCGCCTCGGTGCACCAGAAGCAGCCGCCACCGAGCGTGGCGACTTCGGAACTTGCATGCGTGTTCATCGTTGCTGGCAGCGATCAATGAGTCGGGGCGATCATGCCGCAGCCGGCACCCGCCGGCCTGACATCACAATCGGTCGCTCTGCGCGCCCATTGCTTACATGCCCGAGATCGACGTCCTCAAGCCCGTGCTCGTCGCACTGCTGCTGCCCCCGGTGCCCCTCCTTGTGATCGTCCTGATCGGCGCCCGCCTGCTGGCGTGGCGACGCTGGGTCGGCCGGGCGCTGCTGCTGCTGGGGATCGCACTGATCTGGCTGAGCTGCTGTCAGGGCCTGGGTCGCTGGCTGCAAGCGACCGCCCTGCCGCCGCCGGCCCCGCTGGACGAGGCGCGGATCGCCGCATTGAAACCGCCCAAGGCCGAACCGAGCCCGACGACCGCCATCCTGGTCCTGGGCGGCGGCCGGGTGCCGCGGGCCCCCGAGTTCGGCGTGGCCGACCTGGGCCCGGACTCGCTCGAGCGGCTGCGCTTCGGCGTGCACCTGGCCCGCGCCACCGGCCTGCCGATCGCCTTCAGCGGCGGCGTCGGCTGGTCGCAGCGCCGTGACGTCGGATCCGCGGAGGCCGAGATCGCCCAGCGCGTCGCCGAACGGGACTTCCTGAAGCCGCTCAAGTGGATCGAGCCCGACTCGCGCGACACGGTCGAGAACGCCATCTTCAGCATCCGGCTGCTCAAGGCCGCCGGCATCCGGCGCATCGTGCTGGTGACGCATGCCTGGCACATGCCGCGCACGCTGCGTGCCTTCGAGCGCATCGGCGGTGGATCGGTCGAGCTGGTCGCCGCGCCGATGGGCTACTTCGTGCCGGCCGACCGCCCGGTGCTGGACTGGCTGCCCAGCAGCCGCGGCTTCGAGCAGGTCCGGCTGGTGCTGCGCGAACTGCTGGCGATGCGGGTCGAGCGATGAGTTCGGCGGCTCCAGAAAGCAGAAACCCCTCTTGCCGTCACGGCAGGAGGGGCGAGGTGGCGTGACCACCTTCGGAGCTCTGGAGGTATTCGGTCCAGGGCCCCTGGCGCGCAGAGACTGCGTCCTTGGGAATGCTTGCGTTGCAAGCCTCACAAGACTAGGCGGCGAAGCGCCCCATTGCAAAGCCTTTGCGCCTATGGAGCGCGTGCACGCGATTGCGATCGGGGAGTCTCCGCCTAGGCTGTGGGACAGTCGCGCATCAGCGAGGTGAAGATCGCATCGACGCGCTGCTCGACGGCGGCGTCCATCGCGATCGCACGCCCCCACTCCCGCGTCGTTTCGCCGGGCCACTTGTTCGTTGCGTCCAGCCCCATCTTGCCGCCCAGCCCGGACACCGGCGAGGCGAAATCCAGGTAGTCGATCGGCGTCTGCTCGACCAGGGTCGTGTCGCGCACCGGATCCATCCTCGTCGTGATCGCCCAGACGACGTCCGGCCAGCTGCGGATGTCGACGTCCTCGTCAGTCACGACGATGAACTTCGTGTACATGAACTGGCGCAGGAAGCTCCACAGCCCGAACATCACGCGCTTGGCGTGGCCGGGGTAGGCCT
>CAZUUU010000053.1:0-17576 GCA_964622685.1 uncultured Methylibium sp. | reverse complement strand
CCGAGGTCAAGCGCCGCATCATGATCGGCACCTACGTGCTGAGCCACGGCTACTACGACGCCTACTACCTGCAGGCGCAGAAGCTGCGCCGCATGATCGCCGACGACTTCCAGCAGTGCTTCTCGCAGTGCGACCTGATCGCCGGGCCGGTGGCGCCGACCGTCGCGCGCACGATCGGCTCGCAGACCGATCCGGTGGCCGAGTACCTGGCCGACATCTTCACGCTGCCGGCCAGCCTGGCCGGGCTGCCGGGCATGAGCGTGCCGGCCGGCTTCGGCGAGGCGAACATGCCCGTCGGCCTGCATCTGATCGGCAACTACTGGCAGGAGGCGCAGCTGCTGCACGCCGCGCACGCCTTCCAGCAGGCCACCGACTTCCATGCGCGCGCGCCGGAGGGCTACGCATGAGCATCAAGCCGGCGCTCATCCGTGGCTACGAGGTCGTGATCGGCCTGGAGACCCACACGCAGCTGTCGACCGCGTCGAAGATCTTCTCGGGCGCGCCCACCGCCTTCGGCGCCGCACCCAACACGCAGGCGAGCGTCGTCGACCTGGCGCTGCCCGGCAGCCTGCCGGTCATGAACCGCGGCGCCGTCGACCGTGCGATCCGCTTCGGCCTGGCGGTCGGCGGGCAGATCGCGCCGTTGTCGATCTTCGCGCGCAAGAACTACTTCTACCCCGACCTGCCCAAGGGTTACCAGATCAGCCAATACGAGCTGCCGGTGGTGCAGGGCGGCGTGGTGCCCTTCCTGCTGGACGGCGAGGCGCGCAGCGTGCGGCTCACGCGCGCCCACCTGGAAGAGGACGCCGGCAAGTCGGTGCACGACGTCATCGACGGCGATGGATCGACGACCAAGACGGGCATCGACCTCAACCGCGCCGGCACGCCGCTGCTCGAGATCGTCTCCGAGCCCGACATGCGCTCCAGCAAGGAAGCGGTCGAGTACGCCAAGGCGCTGCATGCACTGGTGGTGTGGCTGGGCATCTGCGACGGCAACATGCAGGAAGGGAGCTTTCGCTGCGATGCCAACGTCTCGGTGCGCAAGCCCGGCGCGCCCTTCGGCACGCGTCGCGAGATCAAGAACCTCAACAGCTTCCGCTTCCTGCAGCAGGCCATCGACTTCGAGGTGCAGTGGCAGATCGACCAGGTCGAGGACGGCCTGAAGATCCAGCAGGCCACCGTGCTGTTCGACCCCGACAGCGGCGAGACACGCGCGATGCGCAGCAAGGAAGACGCGCACGACTACCGCTACTTCCCCGACCCCGACCTGCCGCCGCTGGTGATCGAGCCGGCCTGGATCGCGCGTGTGAAGGACGAGATGCCGGAACTGCCGGGCGTGATGGCGGCGCGCTTCGAGCGCGACGACGGCCTGGCCGCCTACGACGCGGCGATGATGACGCAGAGCCTGGCGTTCGCCCGCTGCTACGAGGCCGTGAAGGCGGCCGGCGCGCCGGCCAAGCTGGCCGCGAACTGGCTGATGGGCGAGGTGTCCCGCCGGCTGAACAGCGAGGAGCGCTCGATCGACGCCAGTCCGGTGTCGCCGGTAACGCTGGCCGCGCTGATCGCGCGCATCGCCGACGGCACGCTGTCGAACAACGGCGCGCGCCAGGTCTTCGAGGTCCTTTGGTCCGGCGAGGTCGACGTCGATGCAGTCATCGAGGCCAAGGGCCTCCGACAGATGTCCGACAGCGGCGAACTGGCGCGCATCGTCGACGAGGTCCTGGCCGCCAACCCCAAGTCGGTCGACGAGTACCGCGCCGGCAAGGACAAGGCCTTCAACGCGCTGGTCGGTCAGGCGATGAAGGCGAGCAAGGGCAAGGCCAACCCGGCCCAGCTGAACGAACTGCTGAAGAAGAAGCTCGCCGGCTGAAGCACGCGCCGCGCCGGCGGCTCAGGGCTTCCTGGCGCTGCTGGCGTCGGTCTTGGCCGCGGCGGCCTGGGCCGGCGACGGCAGCGAGCCCGGCTCGGCGCCGCCCCACAGCTTCTTCAGGTGCACCAGCTCGGCGTCGAAGAGCGCGGTCACGCGACCGAGCTCGGCCTTCTGGTTGCCGACCAGCTCGCGCTGCGCCGTGGCCGTCACGTCGATCGACTCGATCTGCCGCTTCAGCTTGGCCGGCAGCGGCTTGCCCTTGTAGAACTCGGCCTCGTCGAGCAAGGGCTTGCGGTCCTTCTCCAGGTCCGCCAGGCGTTGCTCCGACGCCTTGATGCCGACGCGAACGTCCTCCAGCGCCGCCTCGCGGGCCTTGCGGTGCGCGTCCTCGTTCGGGTAGCGCGCCAGCAGGTTGCGGTCGCGGCGGATCGCTTCCTGGCGACTGGCGCGCTCCTGCAGCTTGCGGCGTTCGGACTCCTCCAGGGCCGCGCGCTCGTCCGAGGTCAGGCTCGGCGGCAGCATGGTGCGCAGCGAGCCGTCCTTGTTGAGCACGCGCTGCTCGCGGTCCAGGCACTCGGCGATCGGACGGTCGGAGGTCAGGCGCTTGCCGGCGGCATTGGTGCAGGTGAAGATCGCGCCCCCCCCGCCCGACTGGGCCCACGCGGCCGGGGCCAGCGAACCGGCCCATGCCGCCGCCAGCAGCACCCCGATGCCCACGCCCCGACGACCGATCCCCGACATACCAACGCTCCTTCCTGAGTCTCAGACGCCGTAGCGGTCGCGGTAGGCCCGGACGCGCGGCAGGTGCTCTGCCAGGCTCGCGTCAGCCCGGGATTCCAGATACTGCAGCAAGTCCTTCAGGGTGGCAATCGACACCACGCGCAGGCCCAGCTCGCGTTCAACGCTCTGGACCCCCGACAGGTTGGCAGACTCGTTCGCCAACTCCTGCCGGTCCAGCGCGATCGCGATGCCGCAGGGCGTCGCGCCGGCGGTGCGGATCAGGTCCGCGGCCTCGCGCTTGGAGGCGCCGTCGCTGATGACATCGTCGATCACCAGCACGCGGCCGCGCATCGGGGCGCCGACCAGCGTGCCGCCTTCGCCGTGGTCCTTGGCCTCCTTGCGGTTGTAGGCGTAGGGGACGTTGCGGCCCAGCCGCGCCAGCTCGATCGCCACCGCGGCGGCCAGCGTGATGCCCTTGTAGGCGGGGCCGAACAGCATGTCGAAGGCCAGCCCCGACGCGAGCAGGCGGCGTGCATAGAATTCCGCGAGGCGGCCGAGCTTCGCGCCGTCGTCGAACAGGCCGGCGTTGAAGAAGTACGGCGACAGCCGACCGGCCTTGGTCTTGAACTCCCCGAAGCGCAGCACGCCGGCGTCGACCGCGAAGGCGACGAAGTCCTGGGCCAGCGCGTCCGTCGGAGCAGTTGCGGTCATGAGGAGAAGCTCGTGTTGCGTCTGGTGTCGCTCAATCTAAACGGGATCCGCTCCGCGGCCAACAAGGGCTGGGTCGAATGGGCCGAGCAAACGGGCATCGATTGTATGGGCGTGCAGGAGCTCAAGGCCCAGGCCGCGGACCTCGGCGATCGCTTCGCGCAGGTGGCCGGCATGAAGGGCCACTTCCACTACGCCGAGCAGAAGGGCTACTCCGGCGTCGGCCTGTACGCGCGCAAGGCGCCGAGCGAGGTGCGCATCGGCATCGGCGAGGCGGAGTTCGACGCCGAGGGCCGCTACGTCGAGGCGCGCTTCGACACCGCGAAGCGCAAGCTGTCGATCATCAGCTGCTACTTCCCCAGCGGCTCCAGCTCCGAGGAGCGGCAGCAGGCCAAGTTCCGCTTCCTCGCCGTCTTCTATCCCTACCTGCTGCGGCTCAAGGCCGAGCGCGACTTCATCCTGGTCGGCGATGTCAACATCGCGCACCAGGAGATCGACCTGAAGAACTGGCGCAGCAACCAGAAGAACAGCGGCTTCCTGCCCGAAGAGCGCGCCTGGATGACGCGCGCGATCGGCGAGCTCGGCCTGGTCGACGTGCACCGCACGCTGCGGCCCGCGGACACCGGCGAGGCCTACACCTGGTGGAGCAACCGCGGCCAGGCCTGGGCCAACAACGTCGGGTGGCGCATCGACTACCACCTCGCCACGCCCGCGCTGGCGGCCAAGGCGCGCGAGGTCAGCGTCTACAAGGCGCAGCGCTTCTCGGATCACGCGCCGCTGATCGTCGACTACGACATGAAGCTGTGACGCCCGCGATGCGAGGCCGCCGCCCGAACGAGCTCGAGGCCTGGGAGGCCGCCGCGCTGATCGCGCGCCGCGAGCTGAGCGCCGAAGCGCTGCTGCTGGCCTGCCTGGAGCGCATCGCCGCGCGCGAGTCGGCGGTGCGCGCCTTCGCCGCCCTCGATGCCGATGCGGCGCTGGCGAGGGCGCGCGCACTGGACGCCGGCCCGCTGCGCGGTCCGTTGCACGGCCTGCCGCTGGGCGTGAAGGACCTGTTCGACACCGCCGACCTGCCGACTTCGTACGGCACCGCGATCCATGCCGGCCACCGGCCCGCCGCCGACGCCGCGGCGGTGGCGCTGTGCCTGGAGGCCGGCGCGGTGCTGGTCGGCAAGACCGAGACGACCGAGCTCGCGACCATGCAGCCGGCGCCGACGCGCAACCCGCACGACGCGGCGCGCAGCCCGGGCGGGTCGTCCAGCGGCTCGGTGGCCGCGGTGGCCGATGGCATGCTGCCGATCGCGCTGGGCACGCAGACGGCGGGTTCGATCATCCGGCCGGCCGCCTACTGCGGCATCGTCGGCTACAAGCCCAGCCTCGGCCGCGTGCCGCGCGCCGGCATCAAGCTGCAATGCGAGAGCATGGACACGGCCGGCGGCTTCGGCCGCAGCGTGCGCGACGTGGCGCTGCTCGGCTCGGTGCTGCTGGGCGACGAGCGCCTGCGCTTCGGCGACGAGCTGTTCGCTCCGCGCATCGGCCTGGCGCCCACGCCCTGGTGGCCGCAGGCCGACGCCGACGTGCAGGCGGTGTGGGCGCGGGCCGTCGCGACGCTGGCGCCGCTGGCGAGCTGCGCCGATGCCGCGCTACCCGCCGGCTTCGACGACCTGGTGCCGCTGCAGAAGCGCCTCATGTTCCACGAGGCGGCGCGCTCGCTGAGCCACGAGCGCGTGCGCCACCGCGAGCGCCTGAGCCCCGGCCTGCGGGCGATGCTGGACGAGGGCCTGGCGATCCCGGTCACGCAGTACCAGGCCGATCTGGTCGCGGCCGCCGACTGGAAGCGCCGCATCGACGCACTGTTCGACGACCACGACCTGCTGCTGGCGCCCAGTACGACCGGCGAGGCGCCGCCCATCGACAGCACCGGCGACCCGCTGTTCTGCCGCCCCTGGTCGCTGCTCGGCCTGCCCTGCGTGCACCTGCCCTTCGCGCGCGGCGCGAGCGGCCTGCCGGTCGGCCTGCAGGTGGTCGGGCGGCATGGCGACGACCACCGCCTGCTGGCCGCGGCACACTGGGTGCACCAGCGGCTGATCGCCTGACGCCGCGGCGACCTCGACCGGAGACCTTCACCATGCGCACCCCTGCACTCGTCATCGGCATCCTGCTGCTCGTGGCCGGCGGACTGATCTCGGCCGGCATCGTCAGCATCGACAGGCAGGAGACCGTCGCGAAGATCGGCCCACTGGAAGTGACGACGACCGAGCAGAAGAAGCCGGCACCGGTGGTCGGCTACGTGCTGCTGGGCCTGGGTGCGCTGCTGGTGGTCGCCGGGATCGCGGCGAAGAAGTAGCGTTCCCGCGCTACTGGCGGAACTGGCAGCCGCCCGGCTGCAGCGCCTTCTGCGACAGGTGGGCGTAGCGCGTCCCGTCCCAGCGGTAGATCGGCATGCAGCCGCCGGGGTTGGCGACGCCCAGGTCGGGCAGGCCGGCGTTGGCAGTCGGCTGCACGATCACCTCGATGCCCGGCACGTAGCCGAGCCGCTCGACCCAGCGGCCCTGCGCGTCCTTGACGAACAACGCGACGTTGCCGCCCAGGCTCTCGGCAAAACAGCGCGAGCTGGCGAGGTAGAGCAGCACCTCGGGCCGGCCGTCGCCGTCCAGGTCCAGCACTTCGGCCTGCGGCTTCAGCGGCGTGGCGCAGCCCTCGCGGTAGTGGCCGCCGTCGCGGGCCTGCAGCCCCGCGGCCCGGTGGATCGCGGCCAGCTCCTCGGGCGGCAGCGGCGGCGCGGCGCCGGACTCCGCCACAAGCAGGACCAGGACCAGGATCGCGAGGCGCTGCGATGGCGCGGCCATCGCTCTCATCCCAGCAGGATGCCAGGCCAAGCGCGCGTGCGCTCCTGGCCCAGCTCGAAGTCGGTCAGCGTCGTCTCCAGGCCGACGCTCCAGCGGCCGCCGTCCTCGCGGCGGAAGTCGACGAGGCCGAAGCCCGAGCCGCGATGCGCCGCCAGCGGCGACGCCCCCGGCTGACCGAGGGTCAGTATTCCGCCTGACACCGGCAAAGCCTCGTTCATCCACACAGTCGAGGGCGTGGCGTTCGCGTACGGCAGCGGCGCGTAGACGGGCGGCGCGATGATGGCGGCACCGACGGTCCGGGTGCCCAGGCACAGCGGGGCGAGCAGGCTCACGTGGTAATCGCCCGACAGCAGGACAAAGCGACCAGGCAGGTGGGAGAGCAACAGCCCCAGCAGCCACTCACGCTCGAGCGGCGCGGCCTGCCAGGTGTCCAGCGGCGAGGATTGCGCCGGCTCGCTGCCCGGTTGCAGACCGGGCATCACGACGCTGCCGCTGACGAAGCAGTGCAACGCCCGGCCCTTGGCACCGCATTCGACCCATGCTTGCAGCGCGCTTCGCGCACCCGTGGAGAGGATGCGAGGTCCGGTGCCGTGGCGGCTGGCGCGCGTTCGGAAGCGGCGCGTGTCAGCCACGAAGTAGCGCACGCCGCCGGACTCGAAGGCGTGCCAGCCTTCGTCACGCGCTTGGCGCGGCAGGGTAGCCAGCTGGAAGAGCTCCAGCACCCGCTCTGCGAAGATCCGATGCGCGGCCTCGCGCGGTGATTCCTCGCCGGGGTGGCTGGGCGGGCGGCCGACCGGTTCGTCGCCGCGGTAGAGCGGTGCGCCGTCGGGGTAGGCGTTGATGAACTCGTGGTCGTCGGGCGTCATCACCAGCGGCAGGCGTTGCATCAGCCCGCGCAGCCCCGGGGCGGCCCACGCGGCCTCGTGGCGGCGGCCGTAGCGCTCGATCGGGCTGAGCGGATCGACCAGGCCCGCGCTCGCATCGGCATAGATCTGGTCACCGAGCAGGAAGGCCCAGCGCGGCGGGTTCGTCTCCTCGCAGCGCTGCCGCAGGCGCGCGTACGACAGGCTGGCGCGGTCGCGGTCCCAGGGGGTGCCCGGGTAGGCACAGGACATCGCGGCGAAGCGCAGGCCGCCGTCGCCGTCGGGCGGCGGCAGCGGGCGGACCCGGCGACGCTCGGGGTCGTGCTGGCGCAGGCGCAGTGCCGACACGGTCGGCGGGAAAGGCTGAGCAGCGAGCCGCGCTTCGGCGGCTTCGCGGGCCAGCGTGGTCTCGAGCGCCTTGCGGAAGGCCCCGAGCAAGGGCTCGCCCAGGGGCTCCGGAGCGACTTCGGCCGGAGGTGGCTGACCGGCGGCCCCGTCGCTTGTCCGACCGCCATCGCGCTGCACGGCGAGGTCGGCGAACTTGTCGTGCAGATCGGCGAGCGGGCCGCCCTTGATCTCGAAGCCATGCTGGTAGGGGCGGTCGGCCGCACCGATTCCGACGCGCCGCGCTCCCCGACCGGCCGGCATGCGCGGCTTGCCCGAGGCCAGGTTGAAGGACGCGCACTCGATCGACAGGCGCTCCACCGAGGCCGGGACCTCGACCCAGCCGGCCGCGACGCGCAGCGCGTTCGGCGCCGCCTCCCCCGGGGGGGAGTCATCGGGGTCTTGGATCTGCCGCGGCAGCGCGTGGCCGCCGCTGGCCGGCAACTGAGCCCACGCCTCCAGCAGTTCGGGAAGCTCGAAGTGGCCGAGCGACTGGCCGGTGGCCTCGTCTTGCGCCCAGGCCACGGCACGCTGCGTGAGGCTGCCGCCTTCGGCCCGGCGATCGTCCACCAGGAAGGCCACCGGCCAGCGGCGTCGCTCGCCCGATGGCGGCTCCGGCACGCCGACCCAGGGCCCGGCCAGCGGCAGGCGGACCACGGGCGTCGGCTCGGCCGGCTTCGGCCTCTGGCCGGGCAGGGCGTCGCCGCGGACCAGGGCCTGTTCGAACAGGCCGGTCAGCCGCGAATAGGTCTCGCGCGGCGCGCGCTTTCCGATCAGCACGTCGAGATGGCCATAGCCTTCAATGATGTCGTGGCAGACCCACTCCGCGCCTTGCGGCCCCGGGCGCTCCAGGCCGTAGCGCGCGACCCAGGCCGGGTGCAGCCGGCCCCATTGCTGCGAGGAGCGCAGCGCGCTTTCGGCGTCGAACAGGTCGTTCTCGGCGCCGTGCACGAAACGCACCGGCAGCTCGGCCCACTGCTGGATGCGCGCGTCGGTGACATAGGCGTTGAAGCCGTCCTCGCTGACCAGGCGCTCGTATTC
Source organism: uncultured Methylibium sp. (assembly GCA_964622685.1). Taxonomy (GTDB): domain Bacteria; phylum Pseudomonadota; class Gammaproteobacteria; order Burkholderiales; family Burkholderiaceae_C; genus Methylibium. The sequence goes on along the minus strand of CAZUUU010000053.1, from coordinate 9,141 downwards.
GACCAGCCGCGCGCCATGCGCGAACAGCCGCACGCTGGCGTCGCCGAAGAGGTGCGGCAGCGCCGCGTGCGTGCTCGCGGTGAGGTGGTGGTGAGCGAACAACTGGCCGTCGAGGAAACGGATGCGTCGGCAGGTGGCGCAATCGTCGTCGTCGCGGCGGCGCGGCGAGCCCTCGTCGGGGCAGCGCTCGCCCTCGGGCACCGGCAGGCTGGCGAACAGGCGGTCCACGACGGAGTCCAGCAGTGCCCCGACCGGGCCGCGCACCGCCAGCGGTACGGTGCGCCGCCCTGCGAGGTCCCGGATAAAGGACGCGACCCAGGTCTTGGCCTGCGAGTTGCGCGAACCGACCATGTAGGGGTGGGTCTGCGAGCAGACCAGGGCTGCCAGTTTGGGTAGCCGGACGTCCTTCGGGTCTCCGGCGTCGGGGGCATGGTGCAGAAGCCCCTGCAGCAGCGCCATCGCCGCACCCGCGGCGCCCATACAGTGCGCGAAGACGCCGATCTGCAACGGCGCGCCTTCGCCCAGCTCGTCGGCCAGCGTCGCTAGCACGTGATCGACCGCCCCCGGGATGTCGCGCAGGCCATGCTGGTCGAGCGTGGTCGCACCGTAGGCTGCGGCGACCTGGGGGCTCAGCCGCGACTCCAGCATCCACACCTCGTGGCCCTGTGCATACAGGTGCTCGGCCAGGCTCGCATCGTCGGGGCCGGCCGCGGCGGCAGGGGTGTCGGTCGGGGCGTGGGTGAACGCCAGGCTTGACATGCCGAATGCGTGCAGCATCAGCACGCAGCGCGCACGCCGCACCGCGCGGCCGTGCCAGCGGCCATCGCATACCTGCGCCGGCTCGGGCTGGCCACCGGCGGCGAGGCGGCGATAACGCCACAAAAGTAGCTCGATGTCGGCCGGGTCCTCGCTGCCATCGTCGCTGCTCGAGTCGCCGCGCGGCACGACGATGCGGCGGCACTCGGGGGTGACGTCGGTGGCGCCGCCGATCGGCCCGCGGCGCAGCACGCGGTCGGCGGCGCGGGGCGGATCGGCCACGGGTCGGCCGCTGTAGTCGGGCAGGCGCAGATCCAGCAGCCGCGTCAGCATCGCGACGCGGCCGATCAGCAGCGGATAGGCCGCCAGCGCCAGCAGCCCGGCGTTGCTGTCGCTGGAGCCTTCGAGCTGCATTGGCGCCCTCTGCAGCAGCGCGCGGATGTCGAAGGCGAAGCGCCCACGCGCCAGCGTTGCCGTGCCCGCGCCTGGCGTGGCCTCGCGCAGGCTCAGGGTCGGCTGCGTCAGCTGCTCGAACCAGCCCGGCCGCAGGTCGCCCGGGCGCACCTGTCGGCCCCGTGCGAAGCGGCGCCACAAGTGCCCCAGCAGCTCGCCCCAGGAGGCGGCGTAGCGCAGTGTCTTGCCGCCGTCGATGCGCAGTGCGGCGGGAGCCCCGCTCGGCGCGGCGCCTTCGCGTTCGAGCCGCAGGTCGTAGTGCACCTGTCGCTGTTGCCTGGCATGCCGCCACAGGGCCAGCATGCCGCAGATGCCGCCGACCTGTCGGCTCAGGCCGCCCGAGCCCGCTTGGCGCCAGGTGGTCCGGAACTCGCGATAGCCGCGCAACACGAACCAAGTCAAGCCGGTCCGCAGCAGCGAGCCCCGGGTGAGGTCGGATGCCAGCAGTTCGATGCGTCCGCCGGTCACGGCGTAGCTCAGCTGCTTCTCGGGCGGCGCGCCGGGCGGCGCGGCTGGATCACGCACCGCCAGCCGCAGGCGGCCGCTTAGGGTCTCGAGCGCATGGCACGGATCCTCGTCCCAGAGCTTGTGAGCGTCGGGATGGCGCATCTCCAGCTCGAGGTCGACTTCGGCGCTGTCGCGCCCCAGCGCATCGCGCAGCGCACCCTGCAGCGGCAGCGTGCGCAGCTCCAGCCGCTCGCGCAGCACCAGCGCATGCGGTGGGGCTGGGCCGCGACGCAGGGGCAGGGGCTGGCGCGGTGGCTGCATCACGCGGGGCGGTGGCTTCGGCAGCGGCGTTCGGTCCGGGCGCAGGGCCATCGCCCGCTCGGCCAGCGCCGTGATGGTCCACAGGGGATTGCAGCCCAGCGAGCTCGGCACGATGGCGCCATCGAGCACGATCAGGCCCTCGTGGAACCGCTGCGGCCCCTTCCAGACACGGCCACGATGGTCGACCACACCGTGCTCGAACTCGTCGCTCATCGGGCAACCGCCGAGCGGATGCACGGTCAGCAGCATCGGCGAGGGCTTGGGGCCACTCATCACCGCGCTGGCCGAATCGGGCAGGGCCTGCCACCAGGGGCCCGGCATCGGCAGGCCGCCGAGGGCACGGGCGGCCTCGAAGACCTGTGCCTGGCGCGCCAGGCTGGGCACGTCCTGCGGCCGGGCCCAGTAGGGCGCGGCGGCGTTCATTTCGGGCATCCAGACCAGGCGCCCCGAGGAGTCGTCGTGCCCCATCGCCAGCAGCAGTTGGGTGTGGCGCGCCAGCCGCGGCGACGCGGCCAGCGGGTCGGCGTCGTCCTCGCTGGCGTGGCGCGGTGAGCGCCAGGGCTCGCCCAGGTGCTGCAGGGCCCAGACGGTCGCCAGGGTCTCTTGGAAGACGCGCCGCAGGGCGCCCGGGACGGCGCAGTCCTGGACCACGATGCGCTCGGCCAGCGCAGGCCGCTGGCGAAGATCCAGCACCGTCGTGATGGTCGGGCCGACCGGCGGCAGTGGCGGATCGAGCTCGGCGCCATGGCCCAGGCCGTCGACCGGGAGCGTCTCGTCCACCGAGCCGCTGAGGCCGTCGCCGTTGGCGCTGAGGCGGGTGCCGAGCGCGGGCGAGAGCGGCAGGGCGGGTCCCTCGAGCTCCCGCGAGCGCAGCAGGATCTCGGTGCTGCCCAGGCTGCCCGCCGCCAGCACCACCTCGTGCGCGCGCAACCGGACACCGTCGCGCTCGACCGCGCGCTTTAGGCTGTCCTCGCGGCCCTTGTAAAGCGTGGTGCGCGTGGTGTCGACGAGGCTCAGGGTCCAGCCCCCGCCCGTCAGCGGAGCCAGCGACACGACCTGGGCATGCGTCACCAGTTCGGCCCCGGCGGCCTGCGCCTTGGCGAGGTAGCCGCGGTCCAGCGTGCGCTTGGCGCCTTCGACATTGCAGCCGCTGTAGCAGTCGCCGCAGCGTGTGCAGCGCGCCAGGTCGATGGTGACAGTGGCCGGCCCGATCGTGATCGTGTCGGCGCCCCGCTGCTGCCGCATCGCCTCGGCGAGGCGCCGCAGTGCCGCCGACTTGGGCAGCTCGGGGGGCATGGCCGCGGGCGCGGGCAGATCAGCGAACGCTGCACCGCCGAGCTCGTCCGCGGCCCGTTCATAAGCTCGCGCGAGATCGCCACCGGCCCGCAGTGCGTCGAGGCGCAAGGGTGCGGGCCACACCGGCTGCGCGAACACCTCGGCATCCGGACGCATCATCACGCCCGCGTTGATGAGGCTGCCGCCGCCCAGGCCGTTGGCCACCAGGGCGATCATGCCGCTGCCCACATGCCAGTCGAACAGCCCGGTCGGCGAGCCGAGCGGGCCGCGCGGCCCGGACGCCCGCTGGAACGCCGGCAGCTGCGCGATATCGTTCGGGAAGTCGCCCGGCCGGTACTCCGAGCCGCGCTCGAGCACCACCACGCGGTGTCCCTTCTCGGCCAGTCGCAGCGCTGCGACGGCGCCGCCGTAGCCCGAGCCCACGACCACCACGTCCAGCATCTTGTCCGCGCCGGGCCCCGCGAGCCAGTCGGGCAGCGGCAGCGAGTGATTCACGGCGCCACCGCGGCCTGCAGCACTGCGCGGATCCGGTCGGCCAGCAGCCGCGGCGGCACCGGCTTGTGCAGCAGCGCAAACCCCGACCCGGCCGCCTGCCCGATGCGCGGTGCTTCGGTGTCGCCCGTGACCAGGATGACGGGCAGGCCGGGCTGGTCGCGGCGCAGCGCCGAGGCGGTCTCGACGCCGTCCTCGCCGCCGCGCAGCCGCAGGTCGCACAGGCACAGCGCCCAGCCGGAGCGCGCGCCGGGCTGTTCGCGGGCCCGGACCAGGCCGTCGGCAAGCTCGACGCGCGCATGCCAGCCCTCGAGGGTGAGGCGCATGCTCTCGCGCACCATGGGATCGTCATCGATCACCAGCACGCGGAGTCCGCCAAGGTCCAGGGCGTCGTCCGGATCGCCGAGCTCGGGGGGCAGTTCCCCGGCCTCGCGCTGGATGTAGGGCAGACGCAGCGTGAAGGCCGCACCCCGGCCGGGCTCCGACCGCAGGCCGACCTCGCCGCCCAGCAGTGCCGCGATGCGCCGTACGATGGACAGGCCGAGCCCCAGGCCCCTGGCGCGGTTGCGCTCCGAATTGCCGACCTGGTAGAACTCCTCGAACACCAGCGCGTGGTGCTGCGGCGCGATCCCGGGGCCGCTGTCCTCGACCACCAGTTCCAGCCAGCCACGGCCGGTCTCGGCGCGCAGCCGCACCTGGCCCTGCTCGGTGAACTTCACCGCGTTGTGGACCAGATTGCGCAGGATGCGCTTCAACTGCACCGGGTCGGTTTCCATGACGAGGGGCGGCGAGTCGACGTCGATGCGGATCGGCCGCCCGGCGACCAGCGCGCGGGCCTCATGCTCGATCTCGCGCAGCAAGGGGCCGAGCGCCACGGCCCGCGGGCTGACGGCGATCGCGCCCGCGTCGAGCTCGGAGACCTCGAGCAGGCTGTCGAGCAGCTCGCGCAGCGCGCGGCTGGACTCGGCGACATTGAGGGCGATGTGCCGGTCGCGGTCGGTGCGGGCCTCGTTCAGCAGCAGCGCCGAGTAGAGGTTCAGGGCATGGGCCGGCTGCCGCAGGTCGTGACTGGCGTTGGCGAGGAAGCGCGACTTGGCCAGGTTGGCGTCCTCGGCCTCGCGGCGCGCGCGGTCCGTCTCGAGCTTCTCCTGCTGCAGCTGCTGCACGACCTGCTCGCGCTCGTAGCGGATCGTGACCGAGCGCTCGAAGACGCTGCCGAGCTGGCGACCGAAGCGCAGCATCAGCGCGGTGTAGAGCGATAGCGTCACGACGATCAGCCAGGACTGCGGCCCGCCATGCAGGCCCCAGGCCACGATGAGCGGCGGCATCGCCAGCAGCAGGTAGGCCTGCTGACCGCGCGGGTAGGAGCCGTAGGTCGCGGCACTGCCCGCGGCAGCCAGCAGCACGAGTGCGGTCAGCGCAAAGCTCGCCTCGTCGGGCAGCCGGCTGAAAAAGAGCGCGGGTAAGCCTCCTGCCCAGACGCCGTTGACGATCGCAAAGGCCAGGTAGCGGCGCAGCATCGCCTCGTTCCGGGGGACGGCGCCCGCCAGCACGCGGCGGCTCACGGCCACCCGATAGGCGTTGGTCCCGACAAAGACGGCAATCCAAGCCAGGGCCTCGAGCCTCGGGATGCCCGCCAGCAGCAGCACCGCAACGATCAGGCAGCTGCCGATCAGCACCACCAGCACCGCGCCGCTGGTCTGCGAGGCGAGCAGGTGCACGCGCTCCGCCGTGAGCAGCACCCCCGAGGCAGCGGTGGCGGCGGCCGTCACGGCGCCAGATCCTCGGCGAGGTCCTGCAAGCTGAGGCCGAGTCGGGCCACTGCGTAGACAGCCCCGGTGCGGCTGTGGACGTCAAGCGCGCCGAAGACTGCGGCAACGTGGGACTTGACGGTGGTCTCGCTGATCTTCAGCTCGCGCGCTATCACCTTGTTGGCCTTGCCCTGGGCCAGCTTGACCAGCACCTCGCCCTGGCGCGTCGAGATGCCGAGCCGCCGCAGCCGCTCGCGGGGACCCGCTGGCAAGGCACCGGCCCGGGCCCGCGGATCCGGCAGTGCATGGGGCAAATAGATGCCACCGGACAGGACACGGGCCAGGGCCGCCATCATCTCGTCCGGAGCCGCCGACTTGCGGATGAAGCCCATCGCCCCGGCCTCGATCGCTTCCGGCACGCGGTCGGGATGATCGTCGCCGGACAGCACCACGACCGGCACGCTGTCGTTGCCCCTGCGCAGCAGCTCCAGGGCCTCGAGGTCCTTCAGGCCGGGCAGGTGCAGGTCGAGCAGCACCAGGTCCATCTGCCCCGGATCCTCCAGCAGCTTCAGCGCCATCGGGACGTCGTCGGCCTGCCACACCTGGGCAGCGGCGTCGAGACTCCCGAGGAGCAGCCGCATGCCCTCGCGGAACAGCGCGTGATCGTCCACCAGAAGGGTTCTCATCGGTCGGGCCGCCTCGGTCACCGGATTGTTGCGAGCGAAGGCGCAACGACGCAAGCTCGACGGCCTCCGCCATTCGGCGGAGGCGCCGGTCGCCGGAGACTGCGGATTCAGCGCGCGGTGTCGCGGGGGGGCGTGGCGGGCCGGGTGGCGTAACGGTCACCGTCGTCGAGCGCAGCCCGGTCCCAGCGCTGCGCCGGCTTGGGCGCGCGTTCGTACAAGGGCATCACCTTGGGCAGGTTGGCCTCGATGTCCTTGATGCGCGTCGGGCCTTGCGGGTGGGTCGAGCCGTACTCGGCCAGCTTGCTGCCTCCGCCGCCGCCGCCCCCGCCGCCGGTGGCCTGGCCCATCTTGGTCCACAGGCTGACGCCGGAGCGCGGGTCGTAGCCGGCCCGCGCGGCCAGCTCCATGCCGACCAGGTCGGCCTCGGACTCGTCGTCGCGGCTGAACTTCAGCGACAGCAGCTGAGCGCCCATGCCGGCCAGCGTGCGCCCGGCGCCGCCCAAGCCGAACAGTGCCGCACCGATCTCCAGGCCGATGTTGGTCGCGGCCGACTTGCCCATGCGCTCGCGCGCGTGCTCGCGCAGCGCGTGGGCGACCTCATGGCCCATCACCATGGCCACCTCGTCGTCGTTGAGCTTGAGCTGCTCGATCAGCCCGGTGAAGAAGGCGATCTTGCCGCCCGGCATGCAGAAGGCGTTGATCTGCTTGCTGGACAGCAGGTTGACCTCCCACTTCCAGCCGGGCGCGCGGGCGTTCCAGTCGGGCGTGAAGGGGATGATGCGCTGCGAGATCGCGCGCAGCCGCACGGTCTGCGTCGCGCTGGCCGGCAACAGCGCGTTCTTGGCGCGCGCCTCGGCGAGCAGCTGCGCGTACTGCTGGGTCGCGGCCTGCTCGACCTGCTCGGCCGGCACCAGCTTGGAGAAGCTCGACTGCTTGCCGACGTCGACGCCCTCGCGCGCCAGCGCCGGCGCGGCCAGGCCGCCGGCCAGCAGCGCGACCGCGAAGTCGCGCCGGCCGGGCTGCGCCGGGGCGTCGCCGGTGCTCAGGCGCGCGAAGGCGGCGCACAGGCTGCAGTGGTAGCTGGGGGCGTGATCGAAGCGGTCCATGGCGGTTTGGAGTGTCTAGTTCCTGTCGCGTTCCAGCATGCGGCGAACCGAAGGCAACAGCAAGTAGGCCGGGAAGGCCAGCCAGAAGGTCAGGAAGAAGTAGACCGGATAACCCAGCTCCTGCGCGCCGATGCCGCCGGCCCAGCCCGCCACCGAGCGGCTGAAGGCGAAGATGCTGGAGAGGATGGCGTACTCGGTGGTCGCGCGCTCCTTGCTGGTGATCGCCATCAGGAAGGCGAGGAAGGCGCCGGTCCCCAGGCCCTGGGTCAGGCTCTCGAAGGCGCTGGCGCCGTAGACCAGGGCGCGGTGCAGCGGCTCGACCTCCAGGCCCGTGGCCAGCGCGCCCGGCGTCATCAGCGTCACCTGCGCGGCCACGGCCGCATAGACGAGGTTCGAAGCGGCCTGCCAAAGGCCCAGCACCCACAGGCCGCGGAAGATGCCGCGCTTGTCGACGTACCAGCCGCCGATCAGCCCGCCGGCGATCGACAGCGCGAGCCCGAGATTGACGCTGACCAGGCCGATCTCCTCGGGCTTGAACCCGGCGTCGACCCAGAAGGGCTTGACCATGAAGCCCATCGCCGCGTCGCCGAGCTTGAACAGCAGGATGAAGGCCAGCACCGCGACCATGCCCGGCCGCAGCAGCAGCTCGACCCAGGCGCCGAACACCGGGCCCTGGCGCAGCGTCAGCGCCTGCGGGCCGCGGGCGGCGTGCACCAGCAGCGCGGCGCCGGCGAACATCAGGCCGACCGGCAGCGCGCCGCGGAACCACCAGGTGGCGGCGACCGGCTGCAGCACCGTCCAGCCCAGGGCCCGCGACAGCGGCCCGAACGCCGGCCACAGCAGCCCCAGCAGCACCAGGCCCAGCGCCACCAGGAACAGCGGCTGCCCGCGCAGCAGCGCGAACTCGCTGCCGACGCTGCCGGGCGCCTCGCCGGTGCGTGCTTGTTCGGGCGGCGCCAGCAGCGCCATCCCTGCGTTCAGCCCGAACACCACCGCGCCCAGCGCGTAGGCGGCCGGCCAGCCCAGCGTGCCGACGACGACCAGCAGCACGCCGGCGGTCAGCATGCCGGCGCGGTAGAAGCCGATGCGCAGGCCGTTGGCGAGGCCGTACTCGCGCGGGTCCAGCAGCTCGATCGTGTAGCCGTCGGTCGCGATGTCGTTGGTGGCGGACAGCACGGTGAACACGCCGATCGCCAGCCACACCCAGGGACCGAGCGCGAAGCCGAGGGCCGCGAAGGCCAGCATCACCGCGGCCATGCCGAGGTTGGCACCGGCGATCCACCAGCGGTGGCGGCGCGCCCAGTCGACCGCCGGCGCCCACAGGAACTTCACCGTCCAGGCCAGGCCCAGCAGCGACAGCAGGCCGATCTCGGCGAGCTCGACGCCCTGCTGGCGGAAGTAGACCGGGAACAGGTCGTAGAAGACGCCGAGCGGCAGGCCTTCGCTGAAGTACAGCAGCGCGACCCAGAACATCTTGCGGCGGTAGGCGGGGCGCGCGTCGGCGGTCATCGGCGGCATTCTAGGGAGCGGGCCTGCCGGCTCATGGGCAGGTCCGCGACTCGGGTTCCCCGACGGGACTACATTGCTGCCACGGCCCGACCACGGGCCGTTCCATCACCCCTCACAGGAGACTCGCCGATGAACAAGCTGCTGCCCCTGGTGTTCGCGCTGGCCGCCGGCACCGCCTTCGCGCACAACTGCCCGAACGAGATGAAGGCGATCGACGCCAAGCTCGCCACGGCGCCCAAGCTCGCCGACGCCGACCTGGCCAAGGTCAAGAGCTTGCGCAGCGAGGGCGAAGCCGCGCACAAGGCCGGCAAGCACGACGACTCG
>CAZUUU010000052.1:0-17856 GCA_964622685.1 uncultured Methylibium sp. | reverse complement strand
CGCCTGCAACGGCATCCTCTTCAACCACGAGAGCCCGCTGCGCGGCGAGACCTTCGTGACGCGCAAGATCACCCGCGCGATCGCGCGCATCGCGCTCGGCCTGCAGGACTGCCTGTACCTCGGCAACCTGTCGGCGCTGCGCGACTGGGGCCACGCCAAGGACTACGTCGAGATGCAATGGCTGATGCTGCAGCAGCAGCAGGCCGAGGACTTCGTCATCGCCACCGGCGTGCAGTACAGCGTGCGGCAGTTCGTCGAGTTCTCGGCGAAGGAGCTGGGCGTGGAGCTGCGCTTCGAGGGCCAGGGCGACGCCGAGATCGGCATCGTGGCGGCGGTCAGCGGCAGCAAGGCGCGCTGCAAGGTCGGCGACGTGATCGTGCGCGTCGACCCGCGCTACTACCGGCCGACCGAAGTGGAGACACTGCTCGGTGATCCGAGCAACGCCAAGGCCAAGCTGGGCTGGACGCCGAAGATCACGCTGCCGGAGCTGGTGAAGGAGATGGTCGAGGCGGATTACGCGTCGGCCAAGCGGGACAGCCTGGTGAAGCTGGCGGGGTTCCAGGCGTATGACTATCACGAGTAGCAGGTATGCCCGTTTCGGCACACTGTGAACCTGCGCAAAGTCACGCAGAACCTTCGGCTGCGCCCCTTCCCCACCGATACAGAAGAGGGTCGATCGTCGGAAAGGTACCGTCGCGCCTTGTTGACGATGGTTGCCAACTTCGCCCATCGAGTTATGGGTATGGCAAGCATGATCCTTTCGGTGAGTTGGACCGTGCCTTACCTAGGGGCGGATCGCTTCGGCGCTTGGATGACCATTGCCAGTCTGGCAGCGTTGATGAGCTTCCTGGACTTAGGCGTTGCCAACGGCCTGACGAATCGAGTCGCGCGCGCGGCATCCTCGACCAACCACGACGACTTGGTCCGGACAATCAGTGGAGGTCTCGGCGTCCTGGCCTTGCTATCGGCAGCCCTCATGCTGCTGCTGCTGCTGGCTGCATGGTTTGCACCGTGGCACCTGCTTGTCAAGGCGGACGCAGCCTCCTTAACCGATGAGATCCGAGAGACGAGCGTCGTCTTCGCTGTCCTTTTCGCCCTATCTGTCGTTCTCAACGGTGTGCTGCGGATCTACCACGGGCTGCAACGCGGCTCCGAGGTCTTCGTCATCGGATTCGTCTGCTCCGTGGTTGGTCTGCTGTTGCTCTATGCAGCGACGCTGTACCGAGCGCCCTTGCCGATTCTGCTCTTGTGCTCGATGGGGACGACCTTGCTGCCGGGGCTCTGGTTATGGCTTCGCCTCAAGAGACGTGGACTGTTCAAGGTCGTAGGTTGGTTGACGTCGACGCGATGCGAAGGGCCGGAGCTTTTCAGGATCAGCTCTCTCTTTTTGGTGCTGCAGATCGGCACCGCCATCGGGTGGGGCATGGACAGCTTGATTCTGTCTAGCACCCTTGGGGCATCGACTGTCGCAGCCTATGCCGTCACTCAGCGCATGTACTTCATCGCAACTCAACCGATGATCATTTTCAACGGCCCCCTCTGGCCCGCCTACGCAGACGCAGACGCACGAGAAGATCGGGCCTTCATCCGAAAGACGTTGCTGGGAGCCATGAAGCTAACGCTCACCTATGCCGTGATTGCCACCGCCTTGCTTGCAACCTTCAGTGAAACCATCTTCCGCTACTGGACGTCGGGAGAGATCGCACCTGCCTCGGTACTTGTCTACGCGCTAGGCCTCTGGGCCATCATTGATGCACTAGCTAACGCGTTCGCGATGTTCATGAACGGTGTTGGCATCGTCAGACCCCAGGTAGTGGCGGTCGTCGTCATCGTCGCAGTTGGGTTGCCGGCGAAGCTGTACCTAGCCAACACGATGGGGGCGGCCGCCATGGTTCTAGGCTTCGCCGCGATCTTTATGACAACGCTCTGCGTTCTGTATGGAAGCGTCTTCCGCATGCAGATCGCCGGCAAGCTGCACCGCAGCTCACGATCCTTTGTGCCGTCATGACCGTTCAAGGACTGCTACATCGGTTGCGGTGGCACTTGCAGAGCCGCCGCAGCCGCCTTCATCGAATCGGCCAGTTCACACTGACGCTGCCACCGGGACATCCGTTGGACAAGTATCAGCAGTTGTTTCTCAACTACGACAGGAAGCTGCCCGCCGTCGCCGCGCTGGTCAGCGCGAAGTACGCTGACGCGGTCGTGATTGACATAGGTGCGAATATTGGCGACTCAGCTGTCTCCATTAGGTGCGTGTCCGAGGCGCCCATCGTTTGCGTTGAAGGCAACGAAGCCTACCTGCCATACCTACGCCAGAACCTCGCATCTCTTCCCGGCGCGAACCGCATCGTTCCTCAGTTCATAAGACCCGACCAGACCACCCACGCACACTTCGCTGTCGAGACCGCTCACGGTACTGCACACCTGGTGCCGGCATCTGCGGTTGAACGTCAGACGATCGTTGACACCACCATCACCATGAATGAAGTCTTCGCCAAGAGCGTCGACCTTGGTCGCGTTCGCCTGGTGAAGTCGGACACTGATGGGTTCGACTTCGCGATCTTGAAGGGCGCACTGCAGAGCCTCGCTTCGACCACCCCTGTTCTCTTCTTTGAGTTCGATCCAGTCATCGGGGCGTCTAGCGCCGAGGCAGCCATCGAGTCAGTCGACAACCTGCTGAGCATTGGCTATCGGCATGTCGTTGTCTACGACAACTTCGGCAACTATCTCTTGTCGTCGGCGTTGTCCACTTCACTGGCCAGGGATCTTGCGACTAACGTTAGGCAGCGGCGCGACGCCGGAGGCGGAGCACCCTACTTCGATCTATGCTGCTTCACTTCTGCCGACTCCGATCTCTTCCAGGCCCTCGTCCACCATGAACTGAAGCTCGCAGGGTTGACGCAATGTGACGCGGCTGATGACCTCTAATGATCATGAGATCAATGCGCGTCGGACCGGATCCGTTGCTGCTCTCATGCAGCCCCGCTCGGCACGATAGATCGATATGAGCATGGCAACGCGGAACATCGTTTACGACGGACAGATCTTCTCGCTCCAACAGTACGGCGGCATCTCTCGCTATATCTGTGAGCTCGCATCCCGAGTGCACCGGTTAGACGGATATCAAGCCTGCGTGACAGCAGGCGTGCACTTCAACGTGCATCTGAACCAAGCCGCCGTCCCTCGACTAGGCGCGTTTGTCCCACTGAAGTTGCCGCGCACAGGACGGGTCTACCGGGCCATGAACTCGCTGTGGGCAACGCGCCTGATTCGCAGCGCTCGGCCCTCCTTGGTTCACAGAACCTATTACAGTGGATCGAGCAAAAGGCCCATTGAATCACCGGTCGTCCTGACGGTGCACGACATGATTCACGAGATCTTTCCCGCAGCGTTCTCGCCGCGGGACCCGACCAGTCGCAACAAGCGGCTGAGCGTCGCTAACGCCGATCACATTGTCTGCGTCTCTCAATCGACGGCTAGAGATCTCACGAGGATCTTCGATGTCGATCCCACACGCATCTCGGTAACGCATCTTGGATACGCAGACGCTTTTGCAACGCCGCCGGTGGGCACCTCCGACCGGTCACCGCACGCACGGCCCTACCTGCTTTATGTGGGTCATCGCGGAGGCTACAAGAACTTCGAAACGGCGCTACAAGCCTACGCTCGGTCATCGTTACTCAGGAACGAGGTTGACTTGATGGTCTTTGGTGGTCCCCCGTTCAGCGCACCCGAGCTTTCGAAGTTCGATTCCCTCGGGCTCCGGCGAGGGTCCGTCAGTCGGCACGTAGGCTCGGATCGTGAACTGGCTCGCGCGTACCGTCACGCTCGTGCACTTGTGTATCCCTCTAGGTATGAAGGTTTCGGTATTCCACCACTGGAGGCCATGGCGAGCGGCTGCCCGGTAGCATGCGCCGCAACGAGTTCGCTACCCGAAGTCGTCGGTGCAGCTGCGCTCTTGTTTGATCCGATGGACGAGGACGCGGTAGCAGCGGCGATGGAAACTACAGCGACGGACGAAGCGGTCCGTAGGCATCTGATTGCAGCAGGGCGCGAACGCGCCTCGAAGTTCTCCTGGGATCGATGCGCGGCAGACACCGTAGCCGCCTATCGACGTGTTCTGGGCCAGCCGTGAGCGAGGTACGCTTCCCGAGAAAAAACGGAGGGCTGTCGAAATCCAGCCCGCGAAGCAGCGAGTGGCTTCGAGACTCAGCGGACGTGCTGTCCCGATACAGTTCAAGCCTCGTCGGAACGCCTGCACGGCAGGGGGGCAACCGAACCATGTTCACTTGAACGACCTTCGCGCTCCAGCTTGCCGATCATGAGTTCTGAGTCATCGCTTGACAGTTCTGACGAAGGGGCACCAGCCGATCACCCTCGCATCTCGGTGATCACGGCGACCTTCAACGCCATTGACGGGCTTCGTCGGACGGCCGCGAGCCTGGAAGCTCAACGCTATCGCAACTTCGAGTGGATCGTTGTTGATGGCGCCTCGACGGACGGCACTCGCGCGTACATCGAGTCCTCTTGCCTAGCGACAAGATTCGTGAGCGAACCCGATTCCGGTATCCATGACGCCTGGAACAAAGGCCTCGCCATGGCGTCTGGCGACTGGATTGCGTTCCTCAACGCCGACGATACCTACCATCCCGACACCTTGCTGCAAGCTGCGTTGGTATGCGAGGAGCATCCGGATAGTGTCGTTGTCGGTCGTACGAAGCTCATCCGCAACGGCCAGATTGCACGCGTCTATGAGCCTAGGGTGCTGAGCGACTTAAGATTTGGTGTCGGCTTCTCGCATCCGTCAACACTCATGCCGCGGAGCATGCTGCAACAGCTCGGGCCGTTTCGGGCGGAGCGGATCGCGATGGATACAGACTTGCTGGTGCGAGCGCTCAAGCGCGGCGTAGCGGTAGTGCCGGCGAACTTCTGCGTTTACATGGCATTCGGCGGAATCTCGACGAAGCATCCGATTCGAGCGTTCTCCGACTACCAGCGCATCTTGATCGCACATTCTGCGCAAACGGCTAGTGGCGCCACTTGGGCGATCACTCTGTACGCGGTTGCTGGCTGGGCTCGATCTCTCTCCAGCCTCATAGGGCTTCCGACGCTCGCGCGCCACACCAAGCACCTGAGCGCATTGATCATGAACCTCAGCTTGCGGCTCGCGTTCTTCGACCCATTGCGTCGCCTGGTTCTGCGCGCGCTCGGCATTCGGGTCGCGCGCGGCTCCTGGATTGCTCCGACGGCAACTTTCTACCGCGTAGGTCATGTTCAGGTGGGCGAAGGCAGCGTCATCAATCGCGGCTGCTTGTTGGACAACCGTGACGCAATCACAATTGGTAGAAACGTATCAATCGCGTATGGCTGCAGCCTGATCACAGGCGGTCACGATGTCGATGCGCCGTACTTCGACTACCACTCCAAGCCGATTCGGATTGGCGATCACGCCGTCTTGTTCGCCAAGGCGATGCTGATGCCGGGCTCAAGCATTGGAGAAGGTTCAGTGATTCTGGCCAACTCGGTTGTCACGGGCGATGTGCCGCCCTACAGCATCTACGGAGGCGCGCCGGCACGCTTCGTTCGAGAACGACCGAAGAACCTCGAATACCAGATTTCATACAAGTTCCCGTTCTCTCTTTAGCATCGTTGACTGCGCCAACAGATGGGAATCCTTCCTTACGTCCTGGTCTCGTTGATCGCGACGTTGACCATCGTGCACGCGGCCACGGTCATCGGGCATCCGCGTATCCGGATCAATCCCAATCTCAGCTTCCTGCCGCTTCTGGTCGTGTCAACCGTCGTTGCCGGTCTGCGGTACCAGACCGGTGGTGACTGGGAGACTTACCAATTCTGGTTCGAAGAGTTCTCTGACCAAACGGTGCTCTCGTTCGGTGTCGAACCGGGTTGGATCTTGTACTCCTTGGCGCTGCGGTTCGCCGGCGCCAGCTTTGACACCTACGTACTCATCACGGCGATCCTGTCGAACCTGCTGATCTGGTACGGATTGAGCCGTGTCCTCACTGATCGGAAGGTCGCCATCCTCTGCTTCGGGTTCTATTGCCTCATCGTCTTCTACAGCGCCCAGATGTTCTATGTTCGGGCTGGACTGGCGGCAGGCCTCTTCCTCTGGGCCGTAGCCGTGTCGCGCGGCTCGAAGCCGAAGGCCTTTCTGCTTGTCCTGGTCGCGATGTCGCTGCACGTCGGCGTGGCGTTAGCGGCCCTGATCTACGCTAGTCTGCGAGTCGCCGTTCGGCATCGGTTGAGCACACTCGTGGTGCTTGGCCTTCTTGCTTCGCTTTTTGCCGTTTTCTCGAGCCAGTTTCTGCCTGAGGTCTACGTCACGGGCGAGTTCGCCGACGAGCGGACACTGAGTGTGAAAGCCGTGTTCGGCGTCGCGCTGTTGGCGACTGTAGTCGCGCGACTACCAGACTTTGTTGCGCGCTTCTCGCCAGAGGCTGCTGCGCTTGCGATCGCAGCCTTGACGATCCCCTACCTTTTCGATTCATTCGAAGTTGGCGGGCGAGCGCGGATGTTCTTCTCGCCGCTGGATGGGCTACCGATCTACTTTCTCGTCTTGTCGCTGGCGGGTCGCCGCTACCTGACGTTGCCCTTGGCGGCCGCCAGTGTCGGCTTTGCGTATCTGTACTGGTCCAATCCGTATGTACAGGAACTCTTCATCCCGTATCGGACTTGGCTACCTAGCCTTATCTGAGGACGGTCGGGACGCCAGAAGTCTTTCGACGGTGCGGACCAACGGGCGAAGTTGCACATCCCAACTGTATGAACCCTGCACCAGAGTGCGGCCTCCGTTCGACAACATGGCCGCCAGTTCTGGATCTGCCCAAATCTCCAGAAGATGCTGTACGACCGCCTCAGGGGCGTCCGCAACGAGAAGGTGCTTGCCGCTCTCTGCGTTCAAGCCCTCAGCGCCGACCGTCGATGTCACTGTCGGTAGGCCCAATGCAAGGTACTCGAGCACCTTATTCTGAATCCCTGCACCGATGCGCATGGGGCAAACAGCGGCAAAGCAACCGCTGGCGGCCTCGGCAACGGAAGCTACCTCACCCGTCACACGGACGCCTTCAATGCTCTCGAGATACTTTCTTTCCTGCGCGCCGATCCGACCGATCACGCGCAGTTGGAAGGCACCGTGCTCACGCAACAGCGGAAGCACCTGACTGGCAAACCACTTCACTGCGTCCAGGTTCTGCAACGTGCTCATGTTGCCGATGAAGGCGATGTCGTAGGGAGGCGACATGTAGCGTGCCAGAGCGATCTTGGGCATATCGACGCCGTTTCCGTAGACGACGACATCCTCGGGCCGGGGTTCGCCGAAGAGGTAGTTGGCATCGACTGTAGAGATCAACCCAAGCGCCGAATGACGCGAAAGCGCGGATCTCTCGGCCCTGAGCAAGCGCTTTCGCTCGACCGCATAGACGACAGGCCGGACCCCCCGGAGGCCGAGCACGCCGGCCGAGCGCAGGTAGTTCAGGGAGATCGCGTCGGTCAGTTCAACGATCGTTGGGATGGCGGCGCCCCTCAGGTAGGGTTCTGTGCGAATGAGATGAGCCAAGGCAATGTCATGCTCTGCAACATGCTTCGCCACCAGTCGCGCAAAGCGGCGAGACCGGTAGTACGCCACTTGCATTGGCGTACGCGACGCCAGCGCTAGGAGCGCGTTCAGCCGAGATCGCCAGGGGGACAGATAGACTCGGTGAACCTCTCGGAACACCCCGTCTGACGGGATCGGCTGCCGCAGCTCTCGACGTGAGTCGCAGAGGCTCAACAGCGTCAGGTCACAGGTCGCGGAGAGCGCCTCGCAGATCTTGTAGATGCGTAGCCGATCTCCACCAACCACTGGATACGGCAGACGCGGCGCGAGGATAAGCAGCTTTGGCTTGTTCAAGAGTAGCGTTCAGGTGCAGCCACCAGACGATGCACGGGCACAGTGTAAATGGCACTGCAGTGCCGAGCAGCCATCGTACGAAGCCTAGTTGCCGGATCCCATGTACTCGCCAACGATGCCCTTGAGACGTGCGCGCACATCGTCATCGTTGGCATCTAGTTCATCGAGCCAGCTTACAACGTCGAAGAGCGGGGCTGCGTTGGCATCGAGTTGCGCGATCCTCAGTCGGCTGAAGTTTGTCTCGATTGTCGTGTCCGCATCCGCCAGCAGTTCCTCGTACAGCTTCTCCCCCGGCCTCAGCCCAGTGAACACCAGCCCAATCTCGTCCACCGTGTGACCGCTCATCCTGATCAGGTCGCGCGCCAGGTCGACGATGCGCACCGGCTCGCCCATGTCCAGCACCAGCACCTGGCCGGTCTCGCCGATCGCGGCGGCCTGCACGACCAGGCGCGCCGCCTCGGGGATGGTCATGAAGTAGCGCGTGATCTCGGGGTGGGTCACCGTCACCGGGCCGCCCCTGGCGATCTGCTCCTTGAACTTGGGGATCACGCTGCCGCTCGAGCCCAGCACGTTGCCGAAGCGCACGGCCATGAAGCGGGTGCCCGTGTGGTCCTTCGCCAACTGGCTGATCACCATCTCGGCGGCGCGCTTGGTGGCGCCCATCACGTTGGTCGGGTTCACCGCCTTGTCGGTGCTGATCAGCACGAAGCGCGGGACGCCCGCCTCGGCGCTGGCCAGCGCGGCGTGGTAGGTCCCCAGTGTGTTGTTCTGCAGCGCGGCCCAGGCGTTGTGTTCTTCCATCAGCGGGACGTGCTTGTAGGCCGCGGCGTGGAAGACGACTTGCGGCTTCCAGCGCTGCATCACCTGGCGCAGGTGCTCGAGGTTCTTCACGTCGCCGATCAGGCGCACCAGTTCCAGCCCCGGGAAGCGCTCGCCGAGCTCCTGCTCGATCGTGTAGAGGTTGAACTCGCTCAGCTCCAGCAGCACCAGTCGGGCCGGCCGGTAGCGCGCGACCTGGCGGCACAGCTCGCTGCCGATGCTGCCGCCGGCGCCGGTGATCAGCACGGTGCGGCCGCCCAGGCAGTCGGCGATGCCGGCCTCGTCCAGCACCACCGGCTCGCGGCCCAGCAGGTCCTCGGGCTCGATGTCGCGCACGCGGCTCACGGTGGCGCCGTCCAGCAGCTCCTGCGCCGTCGGCACCGTCAGCACCGGCCGCCCCACGCTGGCCGCCAGCTCGAAGACGCGGCGCCGCGCGGCGCCGCGCACCGAGGGCATCGCGACGATGACGTGCGTGATGCCCTGCAGCAGCGCCAGCTCGGCCAGGCGGTCGAGCGTGCCCAGCACGGGCACGCCGCCGATGCGGCCGCGCTGCTTGGCGGGGTCGTCGTCGAGCAGGCCCACCACGACCCAGCCCTGGTGCTGGATGCCGGCCAGCAGAAGCCGCGCCGCGTCGCCGGCGCCCAGCACGATCGCGCGGCGCGTCTCGCTGGCGCTGCCGGAGATCTGCGCGCGCATGTGCTCGTAGAGCATGCGGTAGCCGATGCGCACGCTGGCCAGGCCCATCAGCGCGACGATGGGGTGCAGCGCCAGCACGGCGCGCGGCACCTCGCGCAGGCCGGCCAGCAGCACCAGCGTGGCGGCCAGCGCGCCGGCGATCGTGCAGGCGATCGTCAGGCGCTTGACCTCGCCGAAGCCCGAGAAGCGCCACATGCCGCGCGGCACGCCCAGCAGCGCAAACACCGCCAGGTAGAGCCCGACGATGCCCAGCAGCACCCAGCCGTCGTAGGCCGGCCGCGCGCTGATCCAGCGCTCGAAGCCCAGGCGGAACAGGTAGGTGAACTGCCAGCAGGCCGCGACCACGACCGCGTCGATGGCCAGCGACAGCGGCTGGCGCTGCGGACGCAAGCGGCTCAGGAAGGCGTCGAGCCGCTGCCAGGCCTGCATGCCATTCATCGCCGGGCCTGCGGCACTTTGGACGGCGGCGTGCCGGCGGCCTGCGTGGCCATCAGCGTGGCGATCGTGCGCACGATGAGCCGCAGGTCGCTCCACAGCGTCGCGCGGTCGATGTAGTCGGCCGACAGGCGCAGCTTCTCGGGCAGCACCTGCTCGACGTAGGCGCGCTGCGGGTCGGTCGACGCCGCCAGCAGCTCGGCTTCATGGCGAAACGCCAGCGAGGCGGGGTCGACGATGCCGGGCCGCACCGACAGCACGCGCTCGCGCAGCGCCGCCGGGTACAGCGCCACGAACTCCGGCACCTCGGGGCGCGGGCCGACCAGGCTCATGTCGCCGCGCAGCACGTCGATGAGTTGCGGCAGCTCGTCCAGCCTCGTGCGGCGCAGCCAGGCGCCGGTGCGCGTGATGCGCGGGTCGGCGCCGACGGTCAGCGGCGGCCCGCCGGCGTCGGCGGCCATGGTGCGCAGCTTGTGGATGCGAAACGCCTGCCCGCCGCGCCCGATGCGCAGCTGGCGAAAGACCACCGGTCCGGCCGAGTCGCGCTTGATCAGCAGCGCCAGCACCGCCAGCAGGGGCGCCAGCAGCAGCAGGCCGAGCGCCGCGCCCAGCAGGTCGAAGGCTCGCTTGCTCATCGTGGCGGCTCGGGCGGCGTCAGAGCACCAGCAGGTGCCGGGCTTCGGCGCCGCGCACGCTGTCGATGGCGATGCCGCGATCCAGGGTGACGAACCGGCCGCCGTGGCGCACCGCCAGCGCCAGCAGGTAGGCGTCGGTGATCTGGCGCGGGCCGAGCAGCCGATCCCAGGCGATCAAGCCCGGCTCGAGCAGGCTTACGTCATCGGCCCAGAAGGCGTGCGCGCTGCCGCCGGCGGCCTTGGCCAGCCGCATGGCGACCTCGGCCGCCGGCAGGGGGCTCGGGTAGCCCGGCTGCGACAGGATCCGCACGCAGCCGTTCTGCGTCAGCGGGCACGAGGCCCAACCGCGCTTGAGGTTGGCGCCGAGCCAGTCCCGCGCCGCCGCATGGTGCACATGCGCCGCGTCCAGCAGGGCGATCAGGACGTTGACGTCGAGCAGCGCGCGCATCGGGCCTGGAGCGCCTCAGACGCCCTCGATGTCCCGCAAGGCGTTGACCTGCTCGTTGCTCACGACGACGCCGCGCGACGCGAAGGGCTCGAAGCCGCCGACCGCCGGCGTGCGGACGGCGCGCTGCGGCGCCGCCTCGGGACCGGACTGTCCCGTCAGCGCGCGCCGGGCCAGGCGCGACAGCACCACGCCGGCGGTGCTGCGCTCGCGGCGCGCCAGCTCCTTGGCGGCGTGCAGCACGTCGTCGTCGATGTCCAGGGTGGTGCGCATGGCGATGATGCTCAGATGCAGTGATGCGCTGATTCTAGCGACTGCCCCGCGAGCCGCGGTCAGGCCAGCGCCTGCCGCACGGCGTCGACCACGCGGTCCACGTCGGCCTCGCTCATCCGCGGGTAGATCGGCAGGCTCAGCATGCGCTCGTAGGCGTGCTGGCTGTGCGGGAACTGCGCGGGCTGCAGCGCGTAGCGCTCGCGCCAGTAGGGGTGCAGGTGCAGCGGGATGTAGTGGACGCTGACCCCGATGCCCAGCGCGAACAGGCGCTCGATGAAGCGGTCGCGCGCCACGCCGGCGTCGTCGGCCAGGCGCAGCACGTACAGGTGCCAGGCGTGCGTCTCGCCGTCCGGTGCGCCCGGCGGCGCCAGCACCGGCAGCCCGGCCATCGCCTCGCGGTAGCGCTGCGCGATCGCCGCACGGGCCTGCCGGAACTCGCGCGCCCGCTTGAGCTGGTGGATGCCGAGCGCCGCCGCGATGTCGGTCAGGTTGTACTTGAAGCCCGGCGCGACGATCTCGTAGGCCCAGGCCGGCGCGGTGGACGTGAAGCGGTCGAAGGCGTCGCGGCTGATGCCGTGCAGGCGCATGACCTTCATGCGCTTCACCAGCTCGGCGTTGCGCGAGACCACCATGCCGCCCTCGCCGGTGGTGATGGTCTTGTTGGCGTAGAAGCTGAAGACCGTCGCGTCGCTGCCCAGGGTGCCGACCAGCGCGCCGCCGTGCGTGGCGGGCAGCGCGTGGGCGGCGTCCTCGACGACCTTGAGGCCGTGGCGCTGCGCGATGGCGAGGATCGCGTCCATCGGCGCGGCCAGGCCGGCGTAGTGCACCGGCACGATGGCGCGGGTAGCGGGCGTGATCGCCGCCTCGACCAGGGCCGGGTCGATGTTGAGCGTGGCCGGGTCGATGTCGACCAGCACCACGTCGGCGCCGAGGTAGCGCACCACCTCGGCGGTGGCGGTGAAGGTGTGCGTGGTGGTGATGACCTCGTCGCCGGGGCCGATGCCCAGGCCTTCCAGCGCCAGGTGCAGGCCGGCGGTCGCCGAGTTGACGGCCACCGCCTCGAGCGAGGCATCGCCGAGGAATGCCACGAAGTCCTGCTCGAAGCGCCGCGCCTTGGGCCCGGTCGTGACCCAGCCGGAGCGCAGCGTGTCGACGACCTCGGCGATCTCGGCTTCGCCGATCTCGGGCAGGGCGAAGGGCAGGAAGGGACGATCGCTCACGCCGGGCTCGGCACGGACGGGCGGCCGATGCAGTGGTACTCGATGCCGAACTGCGCCATCAGCGCCGGCTCGAACAGGTTGCGGCCGTCGAACACCAGCGGCTGGCGCAGCGTGCCGCGGATGGTCTCGAAGTCCGGTGTGCGGAATTCCTTCCACTCGGTGACGATGACCAGCGCATCGGCGCCCTCCATCGCCGCGACGGCCGAGTCGGCATAGCGCAGGCCAGCCTGGCCCGGCATCGCCTTGCGGGCCTCGTCCATCGCCACCGGGTCGTAGGCGACAATCTCGGCGCCCAGCGCGGTCAGGCGGTCGATCAGCACGCGGCTGGGCGCCTCGCGCATGTCGTCGGTGCCGGGCTTGAAGGCCAGGCCCCACAGGGCCAGGCGCTTGCCGGCCAGCTGGCTGCCGAGGCGCGCGATCACCTTGTCGGCGAGTACCTGCTTCTGGCGCTCGTTGACGGCCTCGACCGCGCCCAGCAACTGCAGCTCGTGGCCGGCCTCGCCGGCCGACCGGATCAGCGCCTTGACGTCCTTGGGGAAGCAGGAGCCGCCGTAGCCCGCCCCGGCATACAGGAAGTGCGTGCCGATGCGCGGGTCGCTGCCGATGCCCTGGCGCACCAGCTCGATGTCGGCGCCCACCGCCTCGGCGACGCGCGACAGGTCGTTCATGAAGCTGATGCGCGTGGCCAGCATGGCGTTGGCGGCGTACTTGGTGAACTCGGCGCTCTTGATGTCCATCACCATCACGCGGTCGCGGTTGCGAACGTAGGGTGCGTAGAGCGCACGCATCAGCAGGATGGCGCGCTCGTCGTCGGCGCCGATCACGACGCGGTCGGGGCGCATGAAGTCGGGCACGGCCGCGCCCTCCTTCAGGAACTCGGGGTTGCTGACGATCGCGAAGTCGAGTTCCAGCTTGCGGGCCGCCAGCGCCGCGGCGATGGTCGCGCGCACTTTCTCGCCGGTGCCGACCGGCACGGTGCTCTTGTCGATCACGACCTTGTAGTCGGTCATGCGCTCGCCGATGGTGCGGGCCGCGGCCAGCACGTACTGCAGGTCGGCCGATCCGTCCTCGCCGGGCGGCGTGCCGACCGCGATGAACTGCAGCGTGCCGTGCGCCACGGCGCGATCGACGTCGGTGGTGAACTCCAGGCGCTTGGCGCTGGCGTTGCGACGCACCACCTCCTCGAGGCCGGGCTCGTGGATCGGGATGCCGCCGCCGTTCAGCAGCGCGATCTTGCGTGCGTCGACGTCGAGGCAGACCACGTGGTTGCCCATCTCGGCCAGGCAGGCGCCGGTGACCAGGCCGACGTAGCCGGTGCCGATGACGGTGATCTTCATGACGGGGATCCCTCGATGACGGTTAGGTTTTCTGGAGCCAGCACAGCCGGTGGGTGCGCAGCAGCGGCAGCAGGTTCAGCAGTCCCGGCAGGCCGGGGTGGAGCCGGCCGGCGGCCCGCGCCAGCGGCGGCGCCAAGGTGAGGCGCCGCACGGTGCAGCGCGCCTGCGGAAACAGCGCTCGCCAGCGCGACGCGCTCACGGCGCGGACATCGGCATTGCCCGGATTGTCCACCGCGAAGTCGTAGGCCAGCACCCCCCCGCCTGGGCGCACCCAGCGCCACATCGCTGTCGCGAGCTGTTGCTGGACCGCATCGTCCAGCAGGGACGAGAAGACCGTGAAGGCCAGCACGGCGTCCTGGCTGGCGTCGGCCAGCGGCGCCGCGATCGCGTCGCCCTCGATCAGGCGGGCGGCCGGCGGCAGCACGGCGCGCGCCGCGATCACGCGCTCGGGCAGCAGCTCCAGGCCGGTCAGACGACCCGGCTCGGCGCCCAGCCGCAGCAGGTCGAGCAGGTTGCCGCCGCCGCCGCAGCCGACCTCGAGCAGGTCGCGCCCGGCGAGGCCGGCCCAGCCGTGGGCACGCCACAGCGCCAGCATGGCGCGCTGGCGCTCCTGGTGGGCCTGCAGCGCGGCGGCATCGAAGAGGCTGTAGCGACGCGCATCCGCGTCGGCGTCGCGACGCGCGTAGCGCTCCGCGACGGCCTGGGCCTCGCGCTCGGCCGGGTCGCTCATCGCGTCAGCGCTCCGAAGGTGGGCGACGGGCGCGCGCGCACCAGCACGTCGAACCAGCCGCGCAGCGTGCCCAGGCCGTAGCCGCCGTGGTAGGCCGCGATCACCGCCGGCAGGCGCGGCAGCAGGTCCATGCCGGCCTCGCGCGCGACCGCCAGCGAGCAGGCTGCGACGAACAGCGCATAGAGCGCCAGCAGCTCGGCCAGCGCCAGCCAGGCCAGCGGCCAGGCCAGGCCCAGCAGCGCCAGCAGGCCGCCGGCCCCGACGAACAGCCCGGGCACCAGCTGCCGCAGCGAGGCCGCGCGGCCATGCTTGCGCATCACGAAGGGCTTCCAGTAGCCGTACTGCAGTTGCTGGCGGAACAGCGCCGCGAGGCTGTCGCGCGGGCGGTAGCTCGAGCGGATGCGCGCGCTCTGCCACACCAGCGCACCGGCGCGGGCCAGGCGCAGGTTGTGCTCGTCGTCCTGGTTGCGGACCAGGCTCTCGTCGAAGGGGCCGTGGCGGTCGAAGCTGGCGCGCGGCCAGCAGCCGAGGTAGACCGTGTCGACCGGCCCTTCGTAGGCCAGGTCGCGCGAGCGCGCACCGCCGGCGATCCAGCGACTCTGGAAGGCCGCGGCGATGGCCCGCTGCATGCCGCCCTCGCCTTCGGCCCGCCACGGGCCGCCGACGTTGGCGGCGCCGCTGCGCTCCAGCGCCGCCAGGCACTCGGCGATGTAGTCGTCGGCGTAGGTCGTGTGCAGGTCCATGCGCACGATGACCGCGCCGCGCGACTGTTCGAGGCAGCGGTTGAGCCCGCTGGAGACGATGCGCCCGGGGTTGTCGACCAGCCGGAAGCGCGCATCGGCGCGGCAGCGCTGGGCCAGGGCCTCGCGCGTGCCGTCGTTGCTCTGGCCGTCGGCGACCAGTACCTCCATCTGCACGCCGGGCGGCAGGCGCTGCGCGGCGACGGCGTCGCAGAAGGCCAGCACGTGCCCGCGCTCGTTGCGGCAGGGGGCGATGACGCTGACGATCGTCATCATGCGACGGGCGCCGGGGCCTTGAGCCTGAGCGAGTCGTACAGCACCGCCATGCGGTCCATCTGCACGCGACGCGACGCGCGGTGCTCGGCCCAGCGGCGGTTGCGCTCGCCCTGGGCCTTGGCGAGCGCCGGATCGTCGTGCAGGCGCAGCAGCGCGGCGGCCAGCGCGTCGACGTCGCGCGGCGGCACCAGCACGCCGGCATCGGCGTCCAGCCACTGGCGATTGGCCGGCAGCTCGCTGGCGACCACCGGCAGGCCGCAGGCCATGCTCTCGAGCACCGACACCGAGGTCGCGTCGCTGCTCGGCACGCTGACCGAGACGCGCGAGCGCTGCAGCATGGCGATCATCGACGCGTCGCCGACACGGCCGAGGAAGCGCACGCTGTCGCCGAGCTGCAGCTCGGCCGCCAGGGCCTTCAGCGCGGCCTCGTCGGGCCCGCCGCCCATCAGGTGCAGCACGGCGTTCGCCTGCGGACGCTCGGCGCGCAGGCGCGCAAAGGCGCGCAGCACGGTCGCGATGTTGTAGTTGGGCTCCCAGGCGCGCAGGCTGGCGATCTCGAAGCCGGGCGCCGGCTTCGCGGGACGGAAGCGCTCGGTGTCGGCGCCCCAGAGGATCTCTTCGCAGCGTGCCGTCGTGCCATAGCCGCGGATCGCGGCGATCACGTCCTGCGAGTCGGCGGTGACCAGGCGCGCGCGCTTGAGCGACCAGCCGACCAGCGCCGCCATCGCGCCGCCGCGCAGGCCGGGCTCGCGCGGCGTGACCAGGATGTCCGAGCCCCAGGCCGTCAGCACCACCGGCGTCTCGGGGCCCGGCGAACAGCTGGCCGCCCACAGTCCGTAGGAGGTGACGTAGTGGCCGTGCACCCACTGCGGCGCGAGGCGCCGCGTGAGGCGATGCACCTCGGGCAAGGCCAGCAGCCAGCCGGCGGCGTCGGCGCCGGGCCGCACGGCGATCACCTCGCGCGCACCAGGCACCGGGGCCGGCCGGCGTGTCGCCACGACGCAGTCGTAGCCGCGGCCGGCGATCTCGCGCACCCAGCGCTGGGTGTGGACGCTGCTCGCGTCCGCGAAGAACAGGATCGTCTTCTTCACGTCCCGCGCACCCAGGCCTCGTAGGCCGCTCGCGTTTCGGGGCTGACCTCGCCGGCGTGGCGCTCGATCCAGGCGCGGTCGAGCTCGCGGGTGTCGCCGACCACGCGGGCCGGCTGGCCTTCGACCACCGCGAAGTCCGCCACCTCGCCGGCCACGTAGCTGTAGGCCTTGACCAGCACGCCGCGGCCCAACCGCGTGCCCGGCGCGATCGTGCTGTGCGGGCCGATGAAGCTCCAGGCGCCCAGCACGACCGGCTCGCGCTGCAGGCCGGCCGGCGCGTCGTGGCCCCAGTAGCGCTCGCGCTCGAGGCGCAGCGCGCGGTGGCTGGAGTGGGTCAGCACCGACACGTGGTTGGTGATCTGGCAGCCCTCGTCGATGCGCAGGCCGCCCGAGGCGTCGATGAAGTTGAACTGGCCGATGAAGACGTGGTCGCCCAGCTCGAGCGCGCCGCGCGCCTCGACGTGCGTGTGCGTGCCGATGCGGCTGTGCACGCGCAGGCTGCCGTCGGCGCTGCGCTGGCCATAGACCATGCGCGGCGCCACGAGGCGCTGCCACCCGTCCGCGAGGAGTCGCTTCAAGCCCTTCATGCCGGCCGCGATTGTCGCGTGGCGCCCGGCCACAGCAGCCCGCGCCAGCCCAGGCCGGCGTCGCGCAGGAACAGCGCCAGCGCCAGCGCGATCGCCAGCGTGTACGCGACCGAGGTGGCCAGCGCCGCGCCGGCCGCGCCATAGCGCGGGATGCCCCAGGCGGCGATCGCGATCGTCAGGCCCAGTGACAGGCCGGCCACCGCGGCCGACCACTGCGGCAGCCCGCGGTGGTTGGTGTAGTAGGCCGACAGACTGGACGCCGCCGCGTAGCCCGCCACGCCCGGCAGCAGCAGCGCCAGCGGCAGCAGGGCGCCCTGGTAGGCAGGCCCCAGCACCGCGGGCAGGGCGGCGTGCGCACCGGCGTAGAGCAGCGGCGCCGCCACCAGCGTGGCCAGCAGGTTGACGCGCACCGCGCGCAGCGTGGTCAGCGCGGCCTGGTCGGCGTCGGGTGCGCCGATGCGGTGGTAGGCCGAGATCGTGACCGACGAGGACAGCAGCCACAGCAGCTCGGCCACCTGCACCGCCACCGAGTAGACGCCGGCTTCGGCCAGCCCGCTGTGGCGCTCCAGCATGAACAGCGTGGCGCGGTAGTTCAGCAGGCTGACGACGCACGCGCCGCTGAACGGCGGTGGTGGACATGATGCCCAGGATGCGCCCGACGGC
>CAZUUU010000051.1:0-18258 GCA_964622685.1 uncultured Methylibium sp. | reverse complement strand
GCTACCCGGTGCTGATCAAGGCCAGCGCGGGCGGCGGCGGCAAGGGCATGCGCGTCGTCACCGCCGACGCCGAGTTCGACGCGGCGCTGGCGTCCTGCCAGCGCGAGGCGATCAACAGCTTCGGCGACGACGCGGTGCTGGTCGAGCGTTACGTGACCCGGCCGCGGCACATCGAGATCCAGGTCTTCGGCGACCGCCACGGCGACTGCGTCTACCTCTTCGAGCGCGACTGCTCGGTGCAGCGCCGCCACCAGAAGGTGCTCGAGGAAGCGCCGGCCCCCGGCATGCCGCCCGAGCGGCGGCGCGAGATGGGCGAGGCCGCGGTCGCCGCGGCCAAGGCGGTGGGCTATGTGGGCGCCGGCACGGTCGAGTTCATCGCCGAGCAGGACGGCCGCTTCTACTTCATGGAGATGAACACGCGGCTGCAGGTCGAGCACCCGGTCACCGAGGCGATCACCGGGCTGGACCTCGTCGAGTGGCAGCTTCGCGTGGCCGCCGGCGAGCCGCTGCCGCTGAAGCAGGACGAGCTGAAGATCCACGGCCACGCGATCGAGGCGCGCATCTGCGCCGAGAACCCGGACGCGAACTTCCTGCCGTCCACCGGCCGGCTCGACGTGCTGCGCTGGCCGGCACACGTGGCCTTCGGCCGCAACGCCGACGCCGAGCGCTTTCACGAGCCGGCGCCGGTGCGCGTCGATGCCGGCGTGGCCGAAGGCGATGCGATCACGCCGCACTACGACCCGATGATCGCCAAGCTCATCGTCTGGGGCGAAGACCGCGCACAGGCCCTGCGTCGGATGGATGCCGCATTGGCCGCGACGCACATCGTCGGCCCGCACACCAACGTCGCCTTCCTGCGGCGAGCGGTGGAGAGCGCGTCGTTCTCGTCGGCCGACCTCGACACCGGGCTGATCGAGCGCGAGCGTGCGGCGCTATTCGATGCGCCGGCCTTGCCGATCGACGTCGTGGCGGCCGGCGTCGCGGCCCATGCGCTCGCGCTGGAGCGTGCCGCCGAGGCCGCCGACCCCTGGTCACGCCGCGACGGCTGGCGCCTGCATGGCGGTGCGACGCGCCGCTTCGAGATCGACCATGCCGGCGCCCATCATCGCGTGGCCCTGGAACGTCGGCACGACGGCAGCACGCACCTGACGACCGGCGAACGGGCGCAGGCGTTCTCGGCCATGCCGGTGGGGCGCGACCGCTACGACGTCCTGCTCGGCGAGCGGCGACTGCTGCTGTCGGTCTATGCGATCGGCGAGGACGTCGCGGTGTTCGCGCCAGAAGGTTCGGCACGGTCGCGCGAGGTCGACGTGCTGGCCCATGCCGGCGAAGGCGCCGCCGAGGGCGGGCGCCTCACGGCGCCGATGCCCGGCAAGGTGGTGGCCTTCCTCGCGCAGCCCGGCGATCGCGTCAAGCGCGGACAGCCGCTGGCGGTCATGGAGGCGATGAAGATGGAGCACACGCTCGCCGCTCCGAGCGACGGCGTCGTGAAGGGCCTGCGTTTTGCAGCCGGCGAGCAGGTCGGCGAGGGCGAAGCGCTGCTCGAGTTCGAGGCGCAATCGCCGTGAGCGACGCCCGGCCTTCAGTGCCGCTCTTGGCTGGCGGAGCCGAATCCCAGCCAGCCCGACACCGAGAAGCGCCGCGGCGGGGCCGAGGGCTCGAGCGCGCCCAGCGCATGGTTCAGGCCGAAGCCGCTGGTCTGCTGGGACCACGGCATTTCCTGCGGCGTCACCGGGCCGCGGCGCGGGATCAGCGCCAGCGCGGCGCGGGCGGCCTTGGCGGCCACGTCCATGTGGACCTTCGCGTTCTCGGCGGCCGTCGCTTCCTCGAAGCGGTCGGCCAGGTCGTACAGGCCGTCGTCGTCGAGGCTGCGGCAGACGTTCAGCGCCTCGTCCGCATAGTCGCGCTGGCGCAGCATGCGGCCGACGTCGATGCCCTCGCCCAGGTTGCGCAGCAGCGCGAAATGGATGCGGGTGGCGAGCTGGAGGCGGGTGAAGGTGGTGGTGGTCACGAGGGAACTCCGCGAGGTGATCGAATGGTGCTTTGCGGGGGTCCACCTGCCCATCCCGCACAATGGGGAGGACCCACACTGGTTCATGGGGGAATGTGGGCACCTGCTGACGCAACGAGGGTGTTGTTCGTGAGGAAACGCACATGCTGCCGAGTCGAGTGAGCCTCGTCGATGTCGGTCCGCGCGACGGCCTGCAGAACGAGAAGCAGCCGGTCGCCGCCGCACACAAGATCGAACTGGTGCATCGGCTGCAGGCCGCCGGCCTGCGCGAGATCGAGGTCACCAGCTTCGTCAGCCCCAAGTGGGTGCCGCAGATGGCCGACAACGCCGACGTGATGGCCGGCCTACGCCGCCTGCCCGGCGTGCGCTACAGCGTGCTGGTGCCCAACCTCAAGGGCTTCGAGGCGGCGATCCTCACGCGTCCGGACGAGATCGTCGTCTTCGGCGCCGCCAGCGAGGCCTTCAGCCAGAAGAACATCAACTGCTCGATCGCCGAATCGATCGAGCGTTTCGCCCCGGTCACCGCTGCCGCACGCGCTGCCGGCCTCAAGGTGCGCGGCGCGATCTCCTGCGCGGTCGGCTGTCCCTACGAAGGCGACATCCACCCGGACCGCGTCGAGCTGGTCGCGCGGCTGATGCACGAGATCGGCGTGCAGCACGTCGGCGTGGCCGACACCATCGGTGTCGGCACGCCGCGGCGCGTGCAGGCCGCGATGGAGCGCGCGTTGAAGCACTACCCGCTGGCCGAGGTCAGCGGCCATTTCCACGACACCTACGGCCAGGCGCTCGCCAACGTGCACGCCTGCCTGCAGATGGGCGTGCATGTCTTCGACGCCAGCGTCGGCGGCCTGGGCGGCTGTCCGTACGCCAAGGGCGCGACCGGCAACGTCGCGACCGAGGACGTCGTGTTCCTGCTGCACGGCCTGGGCATAGCGACCGGCATCGACCTCGATGCGCTGGTCGACACCGCGGGCTGGATCTCCGGCGTGCTGGGCCGCAAGCCGGTCTCGCGGGTTGCCAATGCCGTGCTCGCGAAGCGGCCCGTGGCGCAAGCGACTGCATGAACGAGGCGACGCTCGAGCAGCGGCCCGAAGGCTTCCGGCACGTGACGCGCGTGCTGGCGGAACTGGGCCATCCGCGTGCACCGCGCTTCCTGGACATCGCGGCCCGCACGGCGCAGGAGGCGGCCGATGCGCTCGGCGTCTCGCTCGGGCAGATCGCCAAGAGCGTGATCTTCCGGCGCCGCGACGACGATGCGGCGGTCCTCGTCGTGACCTCCGGCGATCGCCGGGTCGACGAGGGCAAGGTGGCCGCGCACACCGGCGCACTGAAGCGCGCCGACGCCGACTTCGTCAAGGCCCGCACCGGCTACTCGATCGGCGGCGTCGCGCCCATCGGGCACGCCCAGCCCTGCGTGACGCTGATCGATCGCGAGCTGTTCCGCTTCGACGAGATCTGGGCCGCGGCCGGCCATCCCAACGGCGTGTTCCCCCTGAGTCCGCAGCAGCTCCAGCAACTGACCGGCGCCCCGGTCGCCGACGTGGTGCAGTCGTCATGAGCGATGGCGACGTGGCGACGCCGGTGCCGTCGCCCTGCAACAGCGTCTGCCGCATGAGCGCCGCCACGGGCTGGTGCGAGGGCTGCTGGCGCACGCTCGACGAGATCGTGGCCTGGGGCCGGCTCGACGACGCGGCCAAGCGCGCGATCTGGCTGCAGCTGGCCGCGCGGCGTGCCGGCGTACCGGCGACCGCACGATGACGCCGATCATCTTCTGGTTCGATCCGATTTCGCCGTACGCGCACCTGGCCTTCGAGCGGCTGCCGCAGGCGCTGGAAGGCTGCTCCTACGTCGTCGAGTACCGGCCGCTGCTGTTCGCCGGACTGCTGAAGCACTGGGGCCAGCTCGGCCCGGCCGAGATCGCCCCCAAGCGCGACTGGACCTATCGGCAGGTCGCCTGGCTCGCGCACCGGCAGGGGCTGGCGATGCAGCTGCCGGAGAGGCACCCCTTCAACCCCTTGCCGCTGCTGCGGCTGCTGCTGGCCTGCGCCGACGACGGCCGCCCGAATCGCCTGCAGTGCGAGACCGTGCTGCGCCACGTGTGGCAAGGCGGCGCGCCGGCCGACGACGCAGCGCGGCTGGCCGACTTGACGGCGCGCCTGCAGCCCCGACGCGATCCGCAGTCCGATGCCGTCAAGCAGCAGCTGCGCGACAACACCGAAGCCGCGATCGCGCGCGGCGTGTTCGGCGTGCCGACGCTCGAAGTGCCGCACGCCGCCGGCACGCGGCTGTTCTGGGGCGTCGATGCGCTCGACATGGCCGCGGCCAGCCTGCGCGGCGATCCCTGGCTCGATGCGCACTGGGACGACGTCGTGCAGATCAAGGCCGGCGCGACGCGGGCGCGCTGACGCCAGCCTGTCGCGTAAGTTGCGGGCAAGCCCGCTCCCGCATCGCAACACAGGTCGCGGGGGTTAACCCGCGAGCCGTCAGCGGCCGTTGGTTTGGCGTCAGTGCGCACCAAGCTGCGCCGTCGATCCTCCCTGGCATGCGTCGCAGTCTGCGGCGCTTGCAATCAAGGAGACTCCATGGCCGCCGTCCTGCCCGCCACCGCAACCCCTGCGGCAGCACCCATGACCCGCGAGGAGAAGAAGGTCATCCTGGCCTCGTCCCTCGGCACCATCTTCGAGTGGTACGACTTCTACCTGTACGGTTCGCTGGCGGCCATCATCGGCGCGCAGTTCTTCTCCAACTACCCGGAGGCGACGCGCAACGTCTTCGCGCTGCTGGCCTTCGCCGCGGGCTTCCTGGTGCGGCCGTTCGGTGCGCTGGTGTTCGGCCGTCTCGGCGACCTGGTCGGCCGCAAGCACACCTTCCTGATCACGATCGTCATCATGGGCCTGTCGACCTTCATCGTCGGCTGCCTGCCCGGCTACGAGGTGCTCGGCTGGGCCGCACCGGTCAGCCTGATCGCCCTGCGCATGCTGCAGGGCCTGGCGCTCGGCGGCGAGTACGGCGGCGCGGCGACCTATGTGGCCGAGCATGCGCCGAAGGGCAGGCGCGGCTTCTTCACCGCGTGGATCCAGACCACCGCGACGCTCGGCCTGCTGCTGTCGCTGATCGTCATCCTGTTCACGCAGATCTACGTCAACGCCAACTACCCCGAGGTCGAGGTGCTGATCAGCGGCACCAAGACCAAGATCACCGCCTTCGCGGCCTGGGGCTGGCGCATTCCCTTCCTGCTGTCGGTGCTGCTGCTGGCCGTGTCGGTCTACATCCGCCTGCAGATGAACGAGAGCCCGGCCTTCAAGAAGATGAAGGAAGAAGGCAAGCAGTCCAAGGCGCCGCTGTCCGAAGCCTTCGGCCAGTGGAAGAACGCCAAGATCGCGCTGCTGGCGCTGCTCGGCCTGGTGGCCGGCCAGGCGGTGGTCTGGTACACGGGCCAGTTCTATGCGCTGTTCTTCCTGCAGTCGATCCTGAAGATCGACCAGTTCACCGCCAACGTGCTGATCGCCTGGTCGCTGACGCTGGGCACCGGCTTCTTCCTGGTGTTCGGCGCGCTGTCCGACCGCATCGGCCGCAAGCCCATCATCCTGGGCGGCTGCCTGATCGCCGCGCTCACCGTTTTCCCGCTGTTCAAGGCGATGACGGCCACCGCCAACCCGGCGCTGCACCGCGCCCAGGCCTCGGCGCCGGTGGTGGTGAACGCCGACCCGGCCGACTGCTCGTTCCAGTTCAACCCGACCGGCACGGTCAAGTTCACCAAGTCCTGCGACATCGCCAAGGCCCTGCTGGCGCGCAACGCGGTGAGCTACACCACGGTCGAGGCGCCCGCCGGCACCGTGACCACGGTGAAGATCGGCACCGAGGAGCCGCTGTCGGCCAAGGACCCCGACTTCGCGAAGAAGGCCGCCGAGCTGATCACCAAGGCCGGCTACCCGGGCGCCAACGACCCGGAGAAGGTCAAGATCCCGATCGAGCCCAAGGAAGGCCTGTGGAACGTGTTCAAGATGCTCGACATCTTCAGCGCCCAGAAGCTCACCATCATCGGCATCCTGACGATCCTCGTGATCTACGTGACGATGGTCTACGGGCCGATCGCCGCCGCGCTGGTCGAGCTGTTCCCCACCCGCATCCGCTACACCTCGATGAGCCTGCCGTACCACATCGGCAACGGCTGGTTCGGCGGCATGCTGCCGGCCACGGCCTTCGCGATGGTGGCGCAGTCGGGCGACATCTACTACGGCCTGTGGTACCCGGTGGTCATCGCGCTCGGCACCTTCGTGATCGGCCTGCTGTTCGTGCCCGAGACCAAGGACCGCGACATCTACGCCGACGATTGAAGCGAAGCGACACGGCATCCCGTTCACACCGGCCCTTCGGGGCCGGTGGCGCTTGCGGACCGCTCCGGTGCCGGGCTTGCGCCGGCGCCGGCCAAGGATCAGCATAGGCGGGTGAAGCCCGCCGCCGCGCTGCTGTGCTGTCAGGTCCTGGCCGTGCTGCCGGTCCTGCCGGCCGAGAGCGAGGCGGCCGAGACGCTGGAGCCCGTCGTGGTGACCGGCACGCGCCGCAGCGCCGAGTCGGCGCTGGCGCGCAAGCGCGACGCACCGGGCATCGTCGATGCCGTCGTCGCCGACGAACTGCACAAGCTGCCGGACCTGAGCGTGGCCGACGCGCTGCAGCGCATCACCGGCGTGCAGCTGACGCGCGACCGCGGCGAGGGCGCGCTGGCGGCGGTGCGCGGCCTGCTGCAGGT
Source organism: uncultured Methylibium sp. (assembly GCA_964622685.1). Lineage (GTDB taxonomy): Bacteria > Pseudomonadota > Gammaproteobacteria > Burkholderiales > Burkholderiaceae_C > Methylibium. The sequence goes on along the minus strand of CAZUUU010000051.1, from coordinate 11,497 downwards.
CGAGACCACGCTGAACGGCCGCGAGATCTTCACCGCGGGCAGCGGGCGCAGCCTCGACTACTCGGACCTCGCGGCCGAGTCGCTGGCCGGCATCGACGTGCACAAGACCGCGTCGGCCGAGCGCATCGAAGGCGGCCTGGGCGGCAGCATCGACCTGCGAACGCGGCGGCCCTTCGACTTCGACGGCGACGTCAACGTCGTCGCCGGGCGCTGGGTGCGCGGCCACCTCGCCGATCGCGATGCCGGGCAGGCGTCGCTGCTGCTCAGCCGCCGCGGGCGGGTCGGCGCCGGCGAGTTCGGCGTGCTGGTCAACCTGGCGCTGCAGGACCGCGGGTGGCGCGAAGACCAGAAGAGCACCGGCACGCCGGTGCGCCACGCCGATCCGGCCGGCGGCAGCTTCCTGGCACCGGGCAGCAGCTCCGAGACCACCAGCATCGGCCGGCGCCGGCGCAGCGCGGCCGGCGCGCTGCTGCAGTGGCGTCCGGAGCCGGCGCTCGAGCTGTACGCCGAGGCCCACTTCGCCGAGCTCGAGACCCGGCAGGACTCGCACCAGATCAACCTCAGCGCGCCGGCGGGCACGGCCTTCCAGCCCGGCAGCCTGCAGCGCTTTCCGGGCAGCGACGAGATGCGGTCGATCACCTGGACCGATGCCGGCGTCTCGCTGCTCAGCTTCGCGCGGGACACCGTCGACCGCACGCGCCAGTTCGCCGCCGGCGGCCGCTGGCGGTCGGACGATTGGCAGGTCGACGCCGACCTGAGCACGACCCGAAGCTTCAACCACCTGTACTTCTCCGGCCCGACCCTGGCGGCGACGGCGCCGCGCTTCACGCACGACCTGTCCGGCAAGCTGCCGGTCACGGCGGTCGACGGCGCCGACCTGAACGACCCGGCGCGCTGGCGCTACACCGGCCTGGCCTACCGCACGCGGCCCTTCCGCGGCGACCTCACGGCCGCGCGGATCGACCTGGCGCGCGCGGTCGAGGGATCGCCGGTCGAGCGCCTCGAGTTCGGCTGGCGCCACGCCCGGCGGCGGGCCGACAACACCCCGGGCCTGGCCTTCGGCGACGTCGCGCTCGCCGGCCCGAACGGTGCCGATGTGCCGGGCCGCCTGCTGCCCAATCCCTACCAGGACTTCCTCGACGGGCGCGCCGGCAGCGTCAGCGGCCACGTGATCGGCGCGCTGGGCGACGCGCGCGACGCAGCCGGCCTGCGCACGGCCTTCGGCGTCGCGACGCCCCTGCCGGCAGGCGGCGGGCCGCTGTCGCTGTGGCGCATCCGCGAGGACAGCGAGGCGCTGTACGCGCAACTGCCCTGGCGCAGCGCGGCCGAGACGCTGGACGGCCGGCTCGGGCTGCGCGTCGTCCACACCCGGCGCACCACCGACGGCGCTCGGGCCGTGGGCAGCGGCGCGGCCGAGCCGATCCGCGACGTCTCGCGCGAGACCGACTGGCTGCCCAGCGCCAGCCTGCGCTGGCGCCCTGCGCCCGGCTGGCAGGCGCGTGCCGCGGCGTCGCGCACGATCACGCGGCCGGACTTCAACCAGCTCTCGCCGTCCTTGCTGCTGCTGCCGAACTCGATCGACCCGAACCTGAACCAGGGCAACGCCGGCAATCCGGCGCTGCGCCCGATCCGGTCGGCCAATCTCGACCTCGGGCTGGAGCACGACGACGGGGCCGGCGCTGGCGCCTCGGCGGTGCTGTTCTGGAAGCAGGTCGACGGCTTCCTGGTCAGCAGCGCCCAGCCCGAAGTGCATGGCGGCGCGACCTACCTGGTCAGCCGGCCGCGCAACGCGGACCCGGCGCGCATCCGCGGCGCCGAACTGGCCTGGCAGCGCTTCTTCGGCGGACTGCCCGGCGCCTGGTCGGGGCTGGGCCTGCAGGCGAACTACACCCACGTCGACAGCCGCACCCCGGACCGGCAGCTGGGTCGCGAGGTGCCGCTGCAGGGCCTGTCGCGCCACAGCGCCAACCTCGTCGGGCTCTACGAGCGCGGGCCCTGGTCGGCGCGCCTGGCCTGGAACTGGCGCAGCCGCTTCGCCAGCGGCGTGCTGCCGGTGGTCGATCTCGGCGCCCAGCAGGTCTGGGTCCGCGCCCACGGCTGGCTCGACGCCTCCTTGCGCTGGCGCGTCACGCCGCGGATCAGCTGGTCGCTCGACGGCGTGAACCTCACGCGCACGCTGCGGCGCTCCGACCTCGGCAGCGCGTCGCGACCGCGCGACGCCTGGGCCAACGACCGGCAGATCGCGACCAGCCTGGTCGTGCAGTTCTGACGGCGGCGTCGGCCGGTGTCCCCAGAACACGCAGTGTCCGACCGGTTGTGCAGGCCCGGCTCGCTACAGTGGATTCATGAACGCATGGCGTCTTTGGTGGGCCCGTCGGGGGCTGCTGCTGGGGTTGGCGCTGTCGCTGGCGGCCCCGGTGGCCGCGGCCTTCGATCTCGACGACTGGCGCCGCCAGGTGGCCGAGGTGCGACTGCTGGCCGAGAACGACGCCCGGGCGGCGCGGGCCCGGGCGATCGAGCTCGAGCGCGCGCTGCCGGCCGCCGCCGATCGCGCCGACCGGGCGCGCGCACTGAACCTGCGGGCCCGCGTCGAGGGCTACCTCGGCCTGACCGACCTGGCCGAGGCCCATGCGGAACAGGCCTACGAGCTCGCGCGGCAGGCCGGCGACCGCATCGGCCAGGCCGAGGCCGACCTCAACATCGCGATGAACACCGTCAACCAGGGCCGCGTAGGCCGGCTCGACGAGGTCATGCCGCGGGCGCTGGCGGCGCTCGAGGGGGTCGACCGGCCGGACCTGCTCGGCGAGGCGCTGCTGCGCGCCTCGATGAGCTACCGGCGCGCCAACCGCCTGGACGACTCGATCACGATCGCCATCCAGGCGATGGAGATCGCGCGCGCCAGCGGGCACCCGCTCGCGCTGGCCCATGCCCACCGCGGCATGGCGATGGCCTACGACCTCGGCGATCGCATCCCCGAGTCGCGCGAGCAGTTCGAGCGCATGCGCGAGCAGGCCATCGCCGGCCGCTCGCGCCTGACCGAGGCCCTGGCGACCAGCGGTCTGGGCGGCATTGCGACCAAGCAGGGTGACCGGGCCCTGGCGGTGCGCCTGTACCGGCAGGCGATCGAGATGTACGAGTCCGTCGGCATCCCGTTCTCGGTGGCGATGGGCCACTTCGCGCTGGCGGTCGAGCTGCGCCTCCAGGGCGACCTGCCGGGCGCGCGGGCGGCGCTGCAGAACGCCGTCAAGGTCTACGACGAGCACCCCAACCCGATCGGCCGCTGGTTCGTGCTCAAGGAGCTGAGCGTGCTGCGCCAGCTCCAGGGCGATCTCGCGGCGGCGCGCGCCGAGGCCCAGGCGGCCTACGACCTGGCCCGGTCGATCGACCTGCCCGTCTACCGGAGCGAGAGCGCGCTGCGCATGGCCGCCGTCGCGGCTGCCGACGGCGATCACGCACGGGCCTATGCGCTGACGCTCGAGGCCACCGAGACGAGCGCACGCGCCGCGCGCGAGCTGGCCGGAACGCGGATCTTCGAGCTGACGCAGCGCTTCCGCAACGAGGCCCGGCAGCGCGAGCTGGCCGACCTGCAGCGTCGCAGCGAGCAGCAGGCCACCGAGATCGAACGCCGCACGCTCCAGCAGCGCTGGCTGTGGACGGTGCTGGCCGCCGGCGCGCTGCTGCTGGCCGGCGGCGCGATCTTCGTGCTGCGGCTGCGTCGCTCGCGCGCGGAGCTGCGGCGGCAGACCGTGATCCTGCGCGAGGTGCTCGACGGCATCGGCGACTCCGTGCTGGTGGTCGACCCGCGGGCCGAACTCGTGCTCGCCAACCCGGCCGCGGAGGCCATCGCCGGCGGCCGGCTGAGCACCGGCCCCAAGGGCAACTGGCGCGAACGCTTCGGCCTCTACCGCACGGACCGCGTCACCCTGTGTCCGCTGGACGAGCTGCCGCTGTCACGCGCCCTGCGCGGCGAGAACGTCGACAAGATGGATCTCTACATGCGGCGGGCGGGCGAGGGGCCCGACGACGGCCTGTGGCTGACCGCGACCGCACGCCCCCTGCGCGACGCCGCCGGGGCGGTCAGCGGCGCGGTCGCGGTGTTCGCCGACACCACCGTGCGCCGACGTGCCGAGGAGGAGGTGCGCGCGCTGGCGGCCGACCTCGAGCGCCGGGTCGAGGAGCGCACGGACCAGCTGGCCCGCGCGCAGCAGGGGGCCGAGGCGGCCAACCGGGCCAAGGGCGACTTCCTCGCCAACATGAGCCACGAGATCCGCACGCCGATGAACGCGATCCTCGGCATGTCGTGGCTGGCACTGCAGAGCGGCCTCGATGCGAAGCAGCGCAACTACGTGGACAAGGTGCACCGCGCGGCCGAGTCGCTGCTGGGGATCATCAACGACATCCTCGATTTCTCCAAGATCGAGGCCGGCCGGCTCGACATGGAGCAGATCCCGTTCAGGCTCGGCGACGTGATGGAGCAGTTCGGCCACCTGGTCGGCATGCGCGCCGAGGAGAAGGGGCTCGAGCTGCTGTTCGACCTGCCGCCGGACCTGCCCACCGCGCTGGTCGGCGATCCCTCGCGGCTCGGGCAGGTGCTGCTGAACCTGGGCAACAACGCGGTCAAGTTCACCGCGCAGGGCGAGGTGACGGTGGCCGTGCGGCTGCAGTCGCGGCAGGACGATGCGGCCGTGCTGCGCTTCGAGGTGCGCGACACCGGCATCGGCATCGATGCCGAGCAGCGCGAGCGCCTGTTCCAGCCCTTCAGCCAGGCCGACGCGTCGACCAGCCGGCGCTTCGGCGGTACCGGCCTCGGCCTCGCGATCTGCCACCACCTGGTGGCGCTGATGGGCGGCGAGATCGGCCTCGACAGCACGCCGGGCCGCGGCAGCGTGTTCCACTTCAGCGCGCGCTTCGGCCTGCAGGGCTCGGGCGTGGAGGTCCGGGCGCCGTCGGTCGACGGCCTGCGCGGGGCGCGCGTCCTGATCGTCGACGACCACGAGGGTTCGCGCGAGCTGCTGCGCCGGATGGCCGCCTCGTTCGGCATGGAGCCGGACCTGGCCAGCGACGGCGCGCAGGCGCTGCAGGCGGTGCTCCGTGCGGACACCCAGGAGCGCCCCTACCGGCTGGTGCTGCTCGACTGGCGCATGCCCGGCGTCGACGGCATCGACTGCATCGAGCAACTGGGGCGGCTGCCGATGCGCGCCGCCGCGCCGGCCGTGCTGATGGTGACGGCCTTCAAGCTCTCCGAAGCGCAACAGCGGCTGGAGCAGCGGCGGCTGCAGGTCGCGGCCCTGCTGGCCAAGCCCGTCACGGCCTCGGCCCTGCTCGATGCCTGCGCCGAGGCCGTCGGACAGGCCCGCGTGAGCGGCAGCCGCACCGAGCAGCGCGAGGACCTGCTGCAAGTCCAGCGCGCGGCACTCGCTGGCGCGCGCGTCCTGCTGGTCGAGGACAACAGCATCAACCAGGAACTGGCGCGCGACATGCTCGGCCGCGTCGGCATCGAGGTCAGTCTCGCGGTGGATGGGCAGGACGCGCTGGATCGGCTCGAGCAGGAGCGCTTCGACGCCGTGCTGATGGACTGCCAGATGCCCGTGCTCGACGGCTACGCCGCGACCCGTGCGCTGCGACTGCGACCGGCGCTGAAGGACCTGCCGGTGATCGCGATGACGGCCAACGCGATGGCCGGCGACCGCGACAAGGTCCTCGAGGCCGGCATGAACGACCACATCCCGAAGCCGATCCGTCCCGAGGAGATGCTCGCGACGCTGGCGCGCTGGGTCAAGCGCGCGCCGTCGCCGGACCCGGTCGACGGCGGGCTGCCGGAGCTGCCGGGCATCGACGTGCGGGCCGGGCTGGCCAACGTGATGAGCAACCCGGACCTCTACCGGCGCCTGCTCGGCATGTTCCGCGATCGCGAGCGGACGTTCGCCGCGCGCTTCGACCAGGCGCGCGCTGCCGGCGACGTGGCCGCCTGCACGCGCTTCGCCCACGACCTGAAGAGCGTGGCCGGCGCGCTCGGCATGCCGGCGCTGCAGCGCGCGGCGGCGGCCCTCGAGGCGGCCAGCGACGCCGGGGCTGCCGCCCCGGACATCGAGACCCTGCGCGATGCCGTGCTGCGCCTGCTCGGCCCGGTGATAGACGGCCTGGAGCAGCTGGACAAGACGCCCGCCTGAGGCCGCGGCGCCGTCAGGCCTCGTCGTCGTCCGGCAGCCAGCGCAGCAGTTCCGCGCGCAGCTGCTCCAGCACGATCGGCTTGGTCAGGAAGCCGTCCATGCCCGCCGCCAGGCTGGCGGCGCGGTCGCTGTCGAGCGCGTGCGCGGTCAGCGCGACGATCGCGAAGGGCGGCAGCGTCCCGGCCTGCTGCAGCGCACGCAGGCGGCGGCAGGTCGCGTGGCCGTCCAGGCCGGGCATCTGCACGTCCAGCAGCATCAGGTCCGGCGGCTGCGTGTGGCAGGCGGCGATCGCTGCCTCGCCGCCGTCGACGCTGTCGACCGCCAGGCCCAGCGCGACCAGCATCTGCTCGCCGATCAGGCGGTTGACCGGGTTGTCCTCGACCAGCATCACGCGCTTCGGCAGCGCGCCGGGCCGGGTGATCGGTGGCGGCGCCGCGTGGGCGGCCGACGGTTGCAGCATCTCCAGCAGGTCGTGCGGCGTCAGCGGCATGAAGCTGGGCGTGATCGCCAGGGCGCGCGCGGCCAGCTCGACCTCGGGCTGGGCCCAGTCCGGCCGCACCAGCAGCGTGATGCGCGCCTCCGGCAGCGCCGCGCGCAGGCCGGCCAGGTCCGGCGACTCGCCCAGCACGTGCTCGGCCACGACGACCAGGTCCGGATGATCGGCGGGCGGCGTCTGCTGCGCCTGCGCCACCGCGGTCGCGAGGCCCGGCACCAGTACCGAGTGCCAGCCCAGCCGCGCGAAGCGCGTCACCAGCCACTCGCCGATCATCGGCCGGGTGTAGAGCAGCCAGGCCCGGCCCGGCTGCGGTTGCCAGAGCTGCGCCTCGCCGTCGACCGCCAGCGGCAGGCGCAGCGTGAAGCAGGAGCCGACGCCGACCGTGCTGGCGAGCGTCAGCTCGCCGTCCATCGCCTCGGCCAGGCCGCGCGCGATCGACAGGCCCAGGCCGGTGCCGCCGTGGCGCCGCGTCAGGCTCGCGTCGCCCTGCACGAAGGCATCGAACACGCGGGCCTGCGTCGCCGCGTCCATGCCGGGGCCGGTGTCGCGGAACTCGATCACCGCCTCGCAGCGGCCGGGCTCGGTCGGCCGCACGGTCGTCACCAGGGCCAGGTGGCCGCGCTCGGTGAACTTGGCCGCGTTGCCCAGCAGGTTGGTCGCGATCTGGCGCAGCCGCTCCGGGTCGCCGCGCACCCGCGTGACGTCGCCGATGTGGTCGAACATCACGTTCAGGCCCTTGCCGCGCACCGTGGGCATCACCGCGCGCAGCGTCTGCGCCAGCAGGGCGGGCAGGTCGAAGGGGGTGTCGGCCAGCGCCAGCTTGCCGGCCTCGAGCCGCGAGAAGTCCAGCACGTCGTTGATGATCCCGAGCAGCGAGCGCCCCGACTGCAGCGCCAGCTCGAGGTGGCGCCGCTGCGCCGGCGACTGCGCGCTGCGCAGCGCCAGCTCGTTGAGGCCCAGCACGCCGTTGAGCGGCGTACGGATCTCGTGGCTCATGTGCGCGAGGAAGCGCGACTTCGCCTCGCTGGCGCGGTCGGCCGCGGCACGCTGCTGCTCGGCCAGCGCCAGGGCCGCCTCGAGCCTGGCCGTGCGCTCCTGCACCAGTTCCTCGAGGTGCTGCTGCTGGCGTTGCAGGGCCTCGCGGGCGGTCATCTGCTCGTGGATGTCGGCCATCACGCCGGTCACCAGGACGCGGCCGTCGGCGTCCTCCTGCGCCATCGCGCGCGAGTGGAACCAGCGGTAGACGCCGGCCTTGCAGCGCATCCGGTAGTCGATGGTCCAGCGGCCGCGCTCGGCGATGCCGCCGGCGACGCACGACTCGAAGCGATCGCGGTCGTCGGGGTGCATCAGCCCGGTGAGCCGGGCGCGGCTCGTGCCGAGCTCGGCCGGCGTGTAGCCCAGCAGCTCGGCGAAACGCGGCGCGAGGTAGAAGCTGTCGCTGTCGGCCCAGCGCTCGAACAGGGCCTCGTTCGCGGCCTCGATGGCGCGCTCGAAGCGTTGCGTGATCTGCGCCAGCGCCTGCTGCGTCAGCTTCTCGCGGTGCACGTCGCTCAGCGCCCCGGCGATCAGCTCGGCCTGCCCGTCCGGCCCGGCCCAGGCGCAGCCTCGACCCCGCACCCAGCGCCAGTGCTCCTGCTTGTCGAGGAAGCGCAGCTCGTAGGCGAAGCTGCCGACGCTGTCGATCGCCGCCTGGTAGGACGCCAGGAAGCCGCCGATGTCGTCCGGGTGGATGCGGGCGTTGATGGCGTTGCGATCGTTCGGCAGTTCGTCGGGTCCGAAGCCGAACATCGCGCGAAAGCTCGGCGAGTACCAGCTGAGGTTGCTGCGCAGGTTGCGCTCCCAGTAGCCGTCCTGCGAGCCGGCCATCGCCCGCTCGTAGCGCGCCAGCAGCTCGGCGTCGCCGAGGGGCGCCGGGGGCTGGGGTGGGGGCGGCTCCATGACGGGCGCAGCGATGTCGGGCCAATGTACAGCGCGCTTCCGCGCGCCGGCAGGGGGTGATGCCCGCAGGCGACAGCGCACGCCGCGTCGCGTCCCTGTGGCCGGCTCCGGCTTTCGGGACGGCAGCAACGCGGCTGCCGGAGCTTCCTAGAATCTTCGGCCTCACCCCCGGACCCTCCATGCCCAACGGTCAACGCCCACCCGGCCTGATCCGCATCCGCGGCGCGCGCCAGCACAACCTCAAGAACCTCGACCTGGACCTGCACACCGGCGAACTGACCGTCGTCACCGGGCCCAGCGGCTCGGGCAAGTCCAGCCTGGTCTTCGACACGCTGTATGCGGAGGGGCAGCGCCGCTACGTCGAGACCTTCAGCGCCTACGCGCGCCAGTTCCTCGACCGCATGGACCGCCCGGCGGTCGATGCGGTCGACGGCGTGCCGCCGGCCATCGCCATCGACCAGACCAACCCGGTGCGCACCAGCCGCAGCACGGTCGGCACGATGACCGAGCTGAACGACCACCTGAAGCTGCTGTTCGCCCGCGCCGCCCAGCTGTTCGACAAGCAGACCGCCAAGCCGGTGCGCGAGGACGACCCGGAGTCGATCTACGCCGACCTGCTGAAGCGCGCGGCGCCCGGCCAGCGGCTCGTCGTCACCTTCCCGGTCGAGCTGCCGGCCGGCACCAGCGACGAGCAGATCGAGCAGTGGCTGGCCGCCAGCGGCTACACCCGCGTGCAGGCGAAGCGCGAGGTGGCGACGCCGACGGGACCGCGCACGCTGCTGGACGTGGTGGCCGACCGTTTCAAGCTCGACGGCACCGAGAAGTCGCGCGTCGCCGAGGCGCTGGAGGTGGCGCTCAAGCGCGGCAGCGGGCGCGTCAACGTCTATGCGCTCGAAGGGCCTTCGACAAGCTCAGGCCGATCGGAAGACTCCGTTCGCGCTGAGCCCTTCGACTCTGCTCAGGAGAGCCCTGTCGAAGCGCAGCGCACCACTGAGATCTGGCGCTACAGCCAGGGCCTGCACAGCCCCGACAGCGACACCCGCTACAGCCATCCGCAGCCGGCGATGTTCTCGTTCAACTCGGCCTACGGCGCCTGCGAGACCTGCCGCGGCTTCGGCCGCGTGATCGGCGTCGACTGGGGCCTGGTGATCCCGGATCACCGCAAGACGCTGCGCAGCGGTGCGATCAAGCCGCTGCAGACACCCGCCTGGAAGGACTGCCAGGACGACCTGCTGAAGTACGGCGGCGAGGCCGGCATCCCGCGCGACACCGCGTGGAGCCAGCTCAGCGAGGCGCAGCGCGACTGGGTCATCGAGGGCACGCCCAACTGGAAGGGCAACTGGAACAAGCAGTGGTACGGCATCCGCCGCTTCTTCGAGTACCTGGAGAGCAAGGCCTACAAGATGCACATCCGCGTGCTCTTGTCCAAGTACCGCAGCTACACGCCCTGCACGGTCTGCGGCGGCGCTCGGCTCAAGCTCGAATCGCTGCTGTGGCGCCTGGGCACGAAGGCCGGTGCCGACGCGGTGCTGCCGCCCGAGAAGCGCGTGATGCCCGTCGGTGCGGCGTGGACCCGCGAGCAGCTCGAGGCCTTGCCGGGCCTGAGCCTGCACGACCTGATGCTGATGCCGATCGACAGGCTGCGCCGCTTCCTCGACGAGCTGACGCTGCCGAGCACGATGCTCGACGACGCGCTGGAGCTGCTGCTCGACGAGGTGCGCACGCGGCTCAAGTACCTGTGCGATGTCGGCATCCACTACCTGACGCTGGACCGCCAGAGCCGCACGCTGAGCGGCGGCGAGGTGCAGCGCATCAACCTGACCACCGCGCTCGGCACCTCGCTGGTCAACACGCTGTTCGTGCTGGACGAGCCGTCGATCGGCCTGCACCCGCGCGACATGAACCGCATCAACCAGGCGATGCTGCGGCTGCGCGACGCCGGCAACACGCTGGTGGTGGTGGAGCACGACCCGGCCGTGATGCTGGCCGCCGACCGCGTGATCGACATGGGCCCCGGCCCCGGCAGCCAGGGCGGCCGCATCGTCTTCGACGGCACGCCCGAGGACCTGAAGCGCGCCGACACCATGACCGGCGCCTACCTCGGTGCGCGGCGCAGCATCGGCCTGGGCTTGCAGCGCCTCGTCACCGACAGCACGCCGCGCCTCATCGTCGAGGGTGCGCGCGAGCACAACCTCAGGAACATCAGCGTCGAGTTCCCGCTGCAGCGCCTGGTCTGCGTGACCGGCGTGTCCGGCTCCGGCAAGAGCACGCTGATCCAGGACCTGCTGTTCCCGGCGCTGGCCCGCCACTTCGGCAAGGCCACCGAGACGCCCGGCGTCCACGACCGCCTGCTGGGTGCGGACTGGCTGAGCGACGCCGTCTTCGTCGACCAGAGCCCGATCGGCAAGACCGCGCGCTCCAACCCGGCCAGCTACGTGGGCGCCTTCGACACGCTGCGCACGATCTTCGCCGACTCGCCGCTGGCGCGGCAGCGCGGCTACGGCCCCGGCATGTTCAGCTTCAACGCCGGCGACGGCCGCTGCCCGACCTGCGGCGGTTCGGGCTTCGAGCACGTGGAGATGCAGTTCCTCAGCGACGTCTACCTGCGCTGCCCCGACTGCGACGGCAAGCGCTTCCGCGCCGAGCTGCTGGAGATCAAGGTCGAGCGGCTCGGCAAGAGCCTGAACGTCAGCGACGTGCTGGAGCTGACCATCGCCGACGCGGTGCGGTTGTTTGCGGATGATCGCGAAGTGGTGCGCGCACTCCAGCCGCTGGCCGACGTGGGCCTGGACTACGTCAAGCTCGGCCAGCCGGTGCCCACGCTGAGCGGCGGCGAGGCGCAGCGCCTCAAGCTCGCCGGCTTCCTGGCCGAGGCGGCGAAGAACGGCAGCTC
>CAZUUU010000050.1:0-18423 GCA_964622685.1 uncultured Methylibium sp. | reverse complement strand
GCCCGGGGCCTCGTAGATGCCGCGGCTCTTGGCCTCGATGATGCGGTTCTCGATCTGGTCGCTCATGCCCAGCCCGTGGCGCCCGCCGATGCGGTTGGCCTCGAGCAGCAGCGCGACCGGGTCGGCGAACTCGACGCCGTTCAGCGCGACCGGGCGCCCTTCCTCGAAGCGGATGCTCACCTCCTCGCGCGGGACCTCGACGTCATCGCGCCAGAAGGCCACGCCCATGATCGGGTTGACGATGCGCATGCCGCTGGACAGATGTTCCAGGTCCTTGGCCTCGTGCGTCGCGCCGAGCAGGTTGGAGTCGGTCGAGTAGGCCTTCTCGGCACTCATCTTGTAGCCGAAGCCGGCCTTCGCCATGAAGGCGCTCATCTCGGCGCGGCCGCCCAGCTCGTCGATGAAGGCCTGGTCGAGCCAGGGCTTGTAGATCTTCAGCGCCGGGTTGGTCAGCAGGCCGTAGCGGTAGAAGCGCTCGATGTCGTTGCCCTTGAAGGTGCTGCCGTCGCCCCAGACGTGGACCTCGTCTTCCTTCATCGCCGCGACCAGCATCGTGCCGGTGACCGCGCGGCCGATCGGCGTGGTGTTGAAGTAGGTCACGCCGGCGGTGGAGATGTGGAAGGCGCCGGCCTGCAGCGCGGCCAGGCCCTCGGCCACCAGCTGCGCGCGGCAGTCGATCAGGCGCGCCTTCTCGGCGCCGTAGAGCATCGCCTTGCGCGGGATCTCGTCGTAGTCGGGCTCGTCGGGCTGGCCGAGGTTGGCCGTGTAGGCATAGGGCGTCGCGCCCTTCAACTTCATCCAGTGCAGCGCGGCGCTGGTGTCCAGGCCGCCGGAGAAGGCGATGCCGACCTTCTGGCCGGTGGGGAGGTGCTGGAGGATCGTGGACATGGCGGCGAGGAAGCAATTGGACACCGGCGCCCGCGGCGCCCGGCCGCTATTCTCGCCGCATGACCACCCACACCCCGAACGCGCGCGCGCTGGCGATCGCCTGGACCGGCGCCGCGCTGCTGGCGCTGGCGGCCTGCGGCGGCGGAGGCGGCGCGCCCGTCGTGTCGCCCCCGCCGGGCGGCCCGCCGACCGACACGCAGCGAGCCGCCGCGGCCACCAGCACCGCGCAGAGCAGCGGCAACGCCTGCAATGCGATCCGCCCCTTCTACTGGGAGATCGGCGACCGCACGGCAGCGCAGGCCTCCGGCTCGGTCAACACCAGCGCCGGCGGGCCGCCGACCTACACCGCGGCCAGCTCGATGAACATCGCGTCCGCCTCCAAGTGGCTGTACGCGGGCTACGTGGCGCAGCGTCGCGGCGTGGCCGGGCTGACGGCCGACGACGTCAAGTTCCTCACCTTCCGCAGCGGCTACACGAGCTTCACGGCCTGCCTGGCCGGGCAGACCGTGGACGGCTGCGTCAACTACCTGAGCAACGGCGTCTACACGCCGGTCAACGACGGCCGCTTCTTCTACGACGGCGGCCACATGCAGCAGCACGCCAGCCGGCTGGGCCTGGGCGGCCTGGGCAATGCGGCGCTGGCCGCCGAGATGCAATCGCAGCTGGGCGCCGATGTGGGCCTGAGCTACACCCAGCCGCAGCTGGCCGGCGGTGCGGTCAGCACGGCCGCCGACTACGCACGCTTCCTGCGCAAGCTGCTCGACGGCACGCTGCGCCTGGGCAGCCAGCTGGGAGCTCCGTCGGTCTGTGCCAGTCCCGCGACCTGCCCGGCCGATGCCGTGGCCACGCCCATCCCCGCCAGCGAGAGCTGGCGCTACGGCCTGGGCCACTGGGTCGAGAGCGACCCGGCCGTCGGCGACGGCGCCTTCAGCAGCGCCGGGGCCTTCGGCTTCTACCCGTGGATCGATGCGAGCCGCAGCTACTACGGCGTGCTGGCCCGAGCCGCGCTGGGCGGCCAGCCGGGCTACGAGTCGGTGCAGTGCGGGCGGCTCATCCGCCAGGCCTGGCTGACGGGGGTGGCGAGGTAGCGAGCGGTCGAGGCGGCGCGTCCGCCGCGTCCTCCAGAATGCAGGCCTCGCGACACCGACCCGACCCGAGACGGCCTCCCCATGACCGACGCCAAAGACGCCCCGCCGCTGCCCGACCGCCTGTCCATCGAACCGGGCAGCCCCCACTACGTGGCCGCGGTCTTCGAGCACCAGATCGGCATCCGCTTCAACGACAAGGAGCGCTTCGACGTCGAGGAGTACTGCCTCAGCGAGGGCTGGGTCATGGTGCCTTCGACCCGCACGGTCGACCGCAAGGGCAAGCCGGTGATGATCAAGCTCAAGGGCAAGGTCGAAGCGTTCTACCGATGAAGCGCGGATGAAGGGCGCGGGGCCGCCGCGCCGGTGGTCTCAGCGCGTGCGAGCCCCCAGCCCCGTCAGGTAGGCATCGATCGTCTGGCGGCCGACGCGCAGCAGGTCGAAGGCCTCGGGGTCGAGCAGCCAGTTCTGGATCAGCCCGTCGATCAGCGAGTGCAGCCCCAGGGCGGCCGCCCGCGCCGGGACGCCGCCGCCCAGGTCGCCGGCCCGCGCCGCCAGGCGCAGCCCCCGTTCGACGTGGGCCAGGCGCTCCCGCAGGCCCGTCAGGCGCCGCTCGCGCACGGCCTCGAGTTCGTCGACGTACTCGACCTTGTGCATGGCGATCTCGAACACGCGGCGCGCCTGCGCGTCCTCGACCGTCTTGCGCAGCGCCGCGCCGAAGCTGCGGCGGATGTGGTCCACCGGGTCGTCCAGGCCGGGTTCGTCGCTGCGCTTGATCTCCTGTTCCAGCGGCAGCGTCACGCGCTTCATCATCGCGTCGAACAGGTCGGCCTTGTCCTGGAAGTGCCAGTAGATCGCCCCGCGCGTCAGCCCGGCGGCACGCGCGATGTCCTGCAGCGAGGTCCGCGACACGCCGCGCCGGTGGAATTCCTGCTCGGCCATGTCGAGGATGCGGTCGCGCGTGACCTGGGCTTCTTCCTTGGTGCGGCGGGGCATCGACGATGAAGATCCGTAAAGCCGTCAGCATACATGCATCGCTGTATGTATAGTGCGGCGATCGGCCGGGTGGGCCACCATCCCGATGTCGGTGCCGGCAGGCCGCCTGCCGCCGCGCCCCCGGCCGTTCCTCGAAAGGTGTTCGCATGTCTGCGTCGATGGGCTTCGCGGCCGATCCCCCGTTCTCGCTGCGCGGCCCGGCGTCGGGGGCGGTGTCCGCCCTGATCCTGGCCGCCGTGCTGCTGGTCGGCTGCAGTCCGCAGGCCACGCCGGCGACCGCGGCCGCGCCGCCGCCGGTGGAGGTCGGCATCGTCACCGTCGCGCCGGGCGCGCTTGGCCTGGTGACCGAGCTGCCGGGGCGGACCGAGGCCTCGCGCGTCGCGCAGGTGCGGGCCCGCGCGGCGGGCATCCTGCAGCAGCGGCTGTTCCGCGAAGGCAGCGACGTCAAGGCCGGGCAGCCGCTGTTCCGCATCGACGACGCGCCCTACCGCGCCACGCTGGCCAGCGCACGCGCCGCGCTGGCCCGGGCCGAGGCCAACCTGCTGCAGGCCGGCGCGCAGGCCGAGCGCTACAAGCCGCTGCTCGAAGCCAACGCGATCAGCCAGCAGGACTACGTCAACGCCGTCGCTGCGCAGAAGCAGGCCGAGGCCGATGTCGCGTCCGGCAAGGCCGCGGTCCAGACGGCGCAGATCAACCTCGGCTACGCGTCAGTCACGTCGCCGATCTCGGGTCGCATCGGTCGTGCGCTGGTGACCGAGGGCGCGCTGGTGGGGCAGGGCGAGGCCACCCAGCTCGCGCTGGTGCAGCAGATCGATCCGCTCTACGTCAACTTCACCCAGCCGGCGGCCGAGGTGCTGCGCCTGCGCGCGGCCATCGCCGCCGGCAAGCTCAAGAGCGCCGGCGGCAGCGATGCGGCCTCGGTACGCGTGTTGCTCGAGGACGGCAGCCGCTATCCGCTGCCCGGCAAGCTGCTGTTCTCGGACCTGTCGGTCGACCCGAGCTCGGGCCAGATCACGCTGCGCGCCGAACTGCCCAACCCCAAGGGCGCGCTGCTGCCGGGCCTGTACGTGCGCGTGCAGCTCGAGCAGGCCGAGGCGCCCGACGCCATCCTGCTGCCGCAGCAGGCGGTCACGCGCTCGCCGCAGGGCGACACGGTCAAGGTGGTCGGCGCCGACGGCATGGTGGCCAACCGGCCGGTCAAGCTGGGCGGTGCGCAGGGCGGCCAGTGGATCGTGCTCGATGGCCTGAAGGCCGGTGAGCAGGTGATGGTCGACGGTTTCCAGAAGCTGCGCGGCACCGGTCCGGTGAAGCCGGTGGCGGCGGCTGCAGCGGTTCCTCCGGCATCCGCGCCCGCGGCGCCGGTGGCCTCGGCCGCCAGTCGCTGAAGGGGCCGCCCGCATGGCCCAGTTCTTCATCGACCGCCCGATCTTCGCGTGGGTGATCGCGCTCTTCATCCTGGTGATGGGAGGCGTGGCGATCACGCAGCTGCCGGTCGCGCAGTACCCCTCGGTGGCGCCGCCGTCGATCGTCGTCAACGTCAGCTATCCCGGGGCGTCGGCGCAGACGCTCGAGGACAGCGTCATCGGCGTCATCGAGCGCGAGATGAACGGCTCGCCCGGCCTCATCTACATGGAGTCGGTCGCGCAGGCCGACGGCAGCGGCTCGATCACGCTGAGCTACGAGCCCGGCACCAGCCCGGACCTGGCCCAGGTCGACGTGCAGAACCGCCTCGGCCGCGCCAGCCCGCGGCTGCCGCAGGCGGTGACGCAGCAGGGCGTGCGCGTCGACAAGGCCAACCCGAACTTCCTGCTGTTCGTCATCCTCTCCTCCGACAACCCGGCCTACGACCCGGTCGCGCTGGGCGACTTCGCGTCGCGCAGCGTACTGCCCGAGATCCAGCGCGTGCCGGGCGTCGGCCAGGCGCAGCTGTTCGGCACCGAGCGCGCGATGCGCATCTGGATCGACCCGGCCAAGCTGGTCGGCTACCGGCTGTCGTCGGCCGACGTGACGGCGGCGATCGCGGCGCAGAACGCGCAGGTCGCCTCGGGCACGATCGGCGACGTGCCCAACGCGCCGGGGCAGGCGATCTTCGCGACCGTGGTCGTCAAGGGCCAGCTCACCTCGGACGAGCAGTTCGCCAACATCGTGCTGCGCGCCAATGCCGACGGCTCGACGGTACGGCTCAAGGACGTGGCGCGCATCGAGCTCGGTGCCCAGGGCTACGGATTCCGCACGCGGCTCAACGGCGAGCCCTCGACCGGCATCGGCGTGCAGCTCTCGCCCACCGGCAACGCGCTGGCGACCGCGACCGCGATCAAGAAGCGCGTCGACGAGCTGTCGCGCTACTTCCCGCCGGGCGTCAAGGTGACCATCCCCTTCGACGGCTCGGCCTTCGTCAAGATCTCCATCAGCCAGGTGGTCGAGACGCTGGTCGAGGCGGTGATTCTCGTGTTCCTGGTGATGTACCTGTTCCTGCAGAACATCCGCTACACGATCATCCCCACGCTGGTGGTGCCGATCGCACTGATGGGCAGCTTCGCGGTGCTGCTGGCGCTGGGCTTCTCGATCAACGTGCTGACGCTGTTCGGCATGGTGCTGGTGATCGGCATCGTGGTCGACGATGCCATCGTCGTGGTCGAGAACGTCGAGCGCATCATGAGCGAGGAAGGCCTGCCGCCGCTGGCCGCCACACGCAAGGCGATGGGCCAGATCTCGGGCGCGATCGTCGGCGTGACGGTGGTGCTGGTGTCGGTGTTCGTGCCGCTCGCCTTCTTCAGCGGCGCGGTCGGCAACATCTACCGGCAGTTCTCGGCGGTGATGGTGAGCTCCATCCTGTTCTCGGCCTTCCTCGCGCTGTCGCTGACGCCGGCGCTGTGCGCCACCCTGCTCAAGCCGGTCGAGGCCGGCCACCATCACGCCAAGGGCGGCTTCTTCGGCTGGTTCAACCGCGGCTTCACGCGCACCGCCA
The DNA here is from genome assembly GCA_964622685.1 of uncultured Methylibium sp. GTDB lineage: Bacteria > Pseudomonadota > Gammaproteobacteria > Burkholderiales > Burkholderiaceae_C > Methylibium. The sequence continues at coordinate 12,486 of CAZUUU010000050.1, read as the reverse complement.
AGGGCTACGAGAGCGTCATCGCGCGCATGCTGAAGCGCGCGGCGCGCTACCTCGTCATCTACGCCGCGATCATCGCGGCGGTGGTCGTGATGTTCAACCGCCTGCCGACCTCCTTCCTGCCGAACGAGGACCAGGGCAACATCCTCGTCAACGTGCAGCTGCCGCCGGGCGCGACGCAGAACCGCACGCTCGAGGTGATGAAGCAGGTCGAGGGCTACATGCTCAAGCAGCCCGAGGTCAAGGCCATGACCAGCGTGATGGGCTTCAGCTTCTCGGGCAGCGGCCAGAACGCGGCACTGAACTTCGTCACGCTCAAGGACTGGAGCGAGCGCGAGGGCGCCTCGCAGTCGGCACAGGCCCTGGTGGCGCGCGCCTTCGGCGGGCTGTCCTTCATCCGCGACGCCTCGGTGTTCCCGGTCAGCCCGCCGGCAATCCGCGAGCTGGGCCGCGCCAACGGCTTCGCGCTGCGGCTGCAGGACCGCGGCGGCAACGGCCGAGCCGCGATGGTGGCCGCGCGCAACCAGCTGATCGCCGCAGCGGCCAAGAGTCCGCTGCTGGCCTTCGTGCGGCCCGACGGGCTGGAGGACGCCTCGCAGCTGCAGCTCAACATCGACCGCGACAAGGCCAGCGCCCTGGGTGTCAGCTTCGCGGCGATCAACGGCACGCTGTCGACCGCGCTCGGTTCGGCCTATGTCAACGACTTCCCGAACGCCGGGCGCCTGCAGCGGGTGGTGGTGCAGGCCGACGCGCCGACGCGCATGCAGCCCGAGGACCTGCTCAGGCTCAACGCCCTCAACACGGCCGGCCAGCCGGTGCCGCTGTCGGCCTTCGCGTCGACCGAGTGGGTCACCGGGCCGATGCAGACGGTGCGCTACAACGGCTACCCGGCGATGCGCATCCAGGGCGAGCCGGCGCCGGGCCAGAGCACCGGCGCGGCGATGGCCGAGATGGAGCGACTGATCGGCGAGCTGCCCGCCGGCTTCGCCTACGAGTGGACCGGCCAGTCGCGCGAGGAGAAGCTGTCGGGCGCGACCGCCTTCATCCTGTTCGGCTTCTCGCTGCTGGCGGTCTTCCTGTGCCTCGCGGCGCTCTACGAGAGCTGGTCGATCCCGCTCGCGGTGATCCTGGTGGTGCCGCTGGGCGTGCTGGGCGTGCTGCTGGGCGCGCACTTCCGCGGGCTCGAGAACGACGTGTTCTTCAAGGTCGGGCTGATCACGATCATCGGCCTGTCGGCGAAGAACGCGGTGCTGATCATCGAGTTCGCGAAGGACCTGCATGCGCGCGGCAAGAGCGCGGTCGACGCGGTGATCGAGGCGGCGCACCTGCGCTTCCGGCCGATCCTGATGACCTCGCTGGCCTTCATCCTGGGCGTGCTGCCCCTGGTGCTGGCCAGCGGCGCCGGCTCGGCCAGCCAGCGCGCGATCGGCACCGGCGTGATGGGCGGCATGATCACGGCGACCGCACTGGCCGTCTTCCTGGTCCCGGTGTTCTACGTCGTCGTCAGCCGGCTGTTCAAGGGCAGCGAGCGCCAGCGCCGACGCTGGGCGCACGAGGCCGAGGAAGAGCCGACCCCGGCGCGGCCCGGCACGCAGGAGGGACGATGAGCATGCGCAGCCTTCGTCTGCCGGCCCTGGCCGTGGCCGCGCTGCTGGCCGCCTGCACCTCGATGGCGCCGCGCTACGAGCGCCCGACCGCGCCGGTGCCCCAGAGCTTCGGCGCGGCAGATGCTGCCGTCGGCACGCCCGCCGCCGACCTGGAGTGGCAGCGCTTCTTCTCGGCCGACGAGCGCTTGTCGCGCCTGATCCCGCAGGCGCTGGACGCCAATCGCGACCTGCGTGTCGCGGTGCTGGCGATCGAGCAATCGCGCGCCCAGCTCGGCCTGCGCCGCGCCGACCTGTGGCCGACCGTCAACGCCGGCCTCACCGGCTCGCGGCAGCCGAATGCGAGCGGCGGCATCACCAGCCTCTACACCGCCGGCCTCTCGGTCAGCGCCTGGGAGCTGGACCTGTTCGGGCGCCTGCGCAGCCTGAGCGACGCCGCGGCGGCCCAGCTGCTGGCCAGCGAGGAATCGCGCAAGGCCGCGCAGATCAGCCTGATCGCCGCCGTCGCCAACGCCGACCTGACGCTGCGCGCCGACGACGAGCTGCTGCGCGTGACGCAGCAGACGCTGGCGACGCGCGAGGAGTCGTACAAGCTGACGAAGCTCAAGTTCGACCAGGGCGCGACCTCCGAGATCGACCTGCGCCAGGCCGAGTCCCTGCTCGAGTCGGCGCGCGTCGCGCTGGCACAGCAGACCCGCCAGCGCGCGCTCGACGAGAACGCACTGGCCCTGCTGCTGGGCCAGCCGTTGCCGGCCGCCCTGCCGGCGGCGCGCGCGCTCGGCGGCGACGCAGGCTTGCCGGAGGTGCCGGCCGGCCTGCCGTCCGAGGTGCTGGTGCGCCGGCCCGACGTGCGCGCGGCCGAGCAGCAGCTGATCGCCGCCAATGCCAACATCGGCGCGGCGCGGGCGGCCTTCTTCCCGCGGATTTCGCTGACCGGCAGCGTCGGCGTGGCGAGCAGCCACCTGTCGGACCTGTTCCAGGGCGGCAACTCGGCCTGGAGCTTTGCGCCGCAGCTGCTGCTGCCGATCTTCGACGCGGGCCGCAACCAGTCCAACCTGGACCTGGCCCAGGTCAACCGCGAGATCGCGGTGGCGCAGTACGAGAAGGCGATCCAGACCGCGTTCCGCGAAGTGGCCGACGCGCTGGCGGGCCGCGCGACGCTGGGCGAGCAGCTGCGCGCGCAGACGGCGCAGACCGCGGCCGAGCAGCGGCGCTACGACCTGGCCGAGCTGCGCTACCGCAACGGCGCCAGCAGCTACTTCGACGTGCTGGACGCGCAGCGCTCGCTGTTCGCCGCGCAGCAGGCGCTGGTGCAGGTGCAGGCACTGCGGGTGCAGAACCTCGTGACGCTGTACAAGGTGCTGGGCGGCGGCTGGCGGGACGAGGCGGCGGCGCGCTGAGCGCGGCGACTCAGAGCTTCCAGACGTCGCGGCCCGGATCGACCGGGCTCAGCGACCAGTCCGGCACGCTCTCGGGCATCGGGCGCGAACGACCCCCGCCGCCGTCGATCATGCGCGCCACCAGCTGGGCGCATTGCTTCAGCTGCGTCAGGTCGCGTTGCCGTCCGTGCAGGTTGGGGCTCTTGCTGAAGCAGCACAGCGTGCCGTAGACGCGGCCGTCCCGCAGGACCACCGGCGTGCTCAGGTGCTCGCCGATCCTGAAGGCCAGCGCCGGCAGGTCCGGCCGCGCGGCCGCCAGCGCCGACAGGTCGGGGATGGCCTCGGGCAGCTTGCCGGTGCTGACCAGCTGGCAGTAGGACTTGTCGAGCGGACCGGAGCCGCCCGTCTTGATCGGCGAATCGGGCGCGGCGGCGTCGACGAAGCGGAACACGCGCTTGCCGTCGACGAACTCGGACACGAAGAGCACGTCCATCTGCAGCCGCTCGCGCAGCAGCTTGAGTGTTTCCTGCACCGAGCCGTCGATCAGCGCATCGCTGGAGTCGGCGCTGGCGACCAGCAGGTCGGTGATGCGGACGTCGAGCTCGTCGGCGCCCAGGCGGTTGTCGTAGGGACTCACGGCCATCGATGACTTCCTCGGATGAGCGGGATCACCCAAGGGTAACGCGACGCGGCGCCGCGGGCCGGTAACGACCGGCAACGCGTGCGGGTTCAGCCGTTCATCATCTCGGTGTAGCGGCGCTGCATCTCCTCGGGGCTGACGTCCTCGATCGAGTGGCCGATCAGCCATACGTGGCCGAAGGGGTCGACAACGCGGCCGCCGCGCTCGCCGTAGAAGGCGTCGGAGATCTCGCCGAGTGCCGTCGCCCCGGCCGCAATCGCGCTGGCGATCATCCGGTCGGCGTTGTCCACATGCAGGTGGATGCGCACCGGCGGCAGCGCGCCGCCCGACGGCGCGTGGATGCCGAACTCCGGGAAGGCGTCGGACAGCATCAGCACCACCGGGCCCAGCTGCAACTCGGCGTGGCCGACGCGGCCGGAGGGCTCGACGAGGCGGAAGCGCTCGGTCGCGCCGAAGGCCTGGCGGTAGAAGTCGATGGCGGCGGCGCTGTCGGCGACGCAGAGGTAGGCGAAGACCTCGTGGATGGGCGAGGGGGTGGCGTCGGTCATGGCGATCTCCGGAGTCGGCGCGTTGGCGATGCAGCCAGCTTGCCTCGGCCGGCCGCCGGCGTCTTGTAGATTTTTCTCGGGCCCCGGGGCGGGCGGTTCAGCCGGTGATCGCCACGTGGGTCGGCCGGTCGGCGGCCACCGGACGGTAGGCCCCGGGCGTCAGGCCGCCGAGCCGGCGGAACTCGTGCGCCAGGTGGGCCTGGTCGGCATAGCCGGCATCGAGCGCCAGCGCGGCCAGGTTCGTCGCGCGGTCGGCGCCGAGCTGCTGCACCAGCGTGTGGAAGCGCAGCACGCGCGCATAGCGCTTGGGCGTCAGCCCGACGGCATCGCGAAAGCGCGCGATGAAGCGCTGCGGCGAGCAGCCGGTGGCGCGTCGCACCCGCTCGACCTGGGCCAGCGTGGGCTCGCGCGCGAACCAGGCCAGTGCCTGCTGCACCACCGGGTCGGCGGGCGCGGCGCGCTCCAGGCGCTTGCGCAGCCAGCGCTCCAGCAACGCCAGCCGGGCCGCGGCGCCGGGCGCCTGCTGCAGGCGCTCGCGCAGCTCGCGGGCGGCCGGCCCCCACAGCGCGTCGAGCGCCACGGCGCGCCTGGCCAGCCCGCCCATCGGCAGGCCGGCGAAAGCGGCGGCTCCGCCGGCGCGAAAGCTGATGCCGATCACGCTGGCCGGCGCCGCGGTATCGCGCAGCACCGCCACGTCGTGCGCGCCCTGCCACAGGGCCAGGCCGATGGGCTGGCTGCGCGCCGCGGCTTCGTCGGCAAAGCGGCGCAGCGGCGCGTCGTGCATCGCGATGACGACGTTGTCGCAGCCGTTCGGCAGGATGCGCTCGCGCGCATGCGCCAGCGCCCCGCGCTCGCTGGCCCACAGGCAGGCGACATGTGCGCTCAGCGGGGCGGCGGGCGTGCGCTGCAGGTACATGGTCCAGGACTGTCAACAGGCCCAGCTCAGAGGCTGGTGCGCAGCGTCCAGATCTCGGGGAACAGCACCACGTCGAGCATCTTGCGCAGGTAGCTGACGCCGCCGGTGCCGCCGGTGCCGCGCTTGAAGCCGATGACACGCTCGACCGTGGTCACGTGCCGGAAGCGCCACAGGCGGAAGGCGTCCTCGAGGTCGGTCAGCTCCTCGGCGAACTGGTAGAGGTCCCAGTGCGCCTGCGGGTCGCGGTACACGACGAGCCAGGCGGCCTCGACCTCGGGGCGGGCCACGTAGGCCTGGGTCCAGTCGCGCTCCAGCACGTCCGCCGGCAGCGCCAGGCCGCGGCGCGCCAGCAGATGCAGGGCCTCGTCGTAGAGCGAGGGCGCGCGCCACGCGGCCTCGACCTCGGCCAGCCGCCGGGGCGCGTGGGAGTGGGGTTTGAGCATCGCGGCATTCTTGTTGCCGAGCGCGAACTCGATGCAGCGGTACTGCCAGCTCTGGAAGCCGCTGCTCGCGCCGAGGTAGGGCCGCACGGCCGAATACTCGGGCGGCGTCATCGTCGCCAGCACGTCCCAGGCGTGGACCAGCTGCTCCATGATCTTGCTGACGCGCGCCAGCATCTTGAAGGCCGGTTGCAGCTCGTCGCGCGCGACCGCGGCGATGGCGGCGTGCAGCTCGTGCAGCATCAGCTTCATCCACAGCTCGCTGGTCTGGTGCTGGATGATGAAGAGCAGTTCGTCGTGCGCCGGCGACAGCGGCTGCTGCGCGGACAGCAGCGCGTCGAGCTGCAGGTAGTCGCCATAGCTCATGCTGCGCGAGAAGTCGAGCTGGGCCTTCTCGTCGCGGACGATGTCCTCGGGACGGGTCATGTGACGGCCTGCCTGCGCTTGAACTCGGGCCGCCGCCACTCGCCGGCTTCTAGCACCTGCCGAAGATGCTCGACCGCGTCCCAGACATCGACGAAGCGCGTGTACAGCGGGGTGAAGCCGAAGCGCAGGATGTCCGGGGCCCGGAAGTCGCCCACCACGCCGCGCGCGATCAGCGCCTGCACCACCGCGTAGCCGATCTCCGGGTGGCTGAAGCAGACCTGGCTGCCGCGCAGCGCGGCCTCGCGCGGCGAGGCCAGCGCCAGGCCGTGGCCGCCGCAGCGCGACTCGACCAGCGCCGTGAACAGCTCGCACAGCGCCTCCGACTTGGCGCGCAGCGCGCCCATACCGCCCGCCGGCTCGGCCGCGAGCAGCGTGTCGACGCCGCAGTCCAGTGCGGTCAGCGCCAGGATGGCCGGCGTGCCGCACAGGTAGCGCTGCACGCCCGCGGCGGGCCGGTAGTGCGGCGTGAACTCGAACGGCGCCGCATGCCCCATCCAGCCCGACAGCGGCTGGCGCAGGCCCTCGCGGTCCATGCGCGCCGCGTGGCGCGCGTGCATCCACACGAAGGCCGGCGCGCCCGGGCCGCCATTCAGGTACTTGTAGCCGCAGCCGACGGCGAAGTCGGCGCCGCTGCCGTTCAGGTCCACCGGCAGCGCGCCGGCCGAATGCGCCAGGTCCCAGACCGTCAGCGCGCCCGCGGCGTGGGCGGCGGCGCTGAGCGCCGCCATGTCGTGCAGCCGGCCGCTGCGGTAGTTGACCTGGGTCAGCATCAGCACCGCCAGGTCACCGTCCAGCTGCGCGGCGATCTCGTCGGGCTCGACCAGCCGCAGCTCGAGGCCGCGTTCCTGCGCCAGCGTCTCGGCGATGTACAGGTCGGTCGGGAAGTTGCTGCGCTCCGAGACGATCACGCGGCGCCGCGGGGCGTCGGCAGCCTGCAGCGCGAGTGCGGCGCTCAGCACCTTGAAGAGATTGACCGAGGTCGAGTCGGCCGCGACCAGCTCGCCGGGTGCCGCACCGACCAGCCGCGCGATCTTGTCGCCGACGCGCTGCGGCAGCGTGATCCAGCCGGCCCGGTTCCAGCTCTCGATCAGGCCCTGGCCCCATTCGCCGCGCACCGCCTCGGCGACGCGCGCCGCGGCCGCGCGGGGCAGGGCGCCGAGCGAGTTGCCGTCGAGGTAGATGCGGCCTTCGGGCAGCTCGAACTGATCGCGCAGCGGCGCCAGGGCATCGGCGCGATCGAGCGCGAGGCAGGCGGCGCGGTCGGTCGGCGCGCTCATTGGGACACCCTTCGGCCTGCGGCCTGTCCCGCCGAGCGGGAGCATTCGCACTTGGGGCGGCCCGACGTGCTCATTCCAGGTCCAGCGGGCGGGTGTTCTCGAAGGGCGTGTCGACGAAGGCCGGATCCTCGGGCGCTGGCAGCGCCAGCCGCGGCCGCTCTTCGATCGGCAGCTCGCGCAGCACAGCGCGCACCGGCGACGCGTCGGCCGTCACCAGCTTCAGCGGCAGGGCGATCAGTTCGTAGTCGCCTTCGGCCACCTCGTCGAGCACCAGGTTCTCGAGCACGCGCAGGCCGCGGCGCCGGATGGCCTGGTGGCTGTCGAGCGTCTTGCTCGCGGCGGGATCGATGCTGGCGGTATCGATGCCGACCAGCTGCACGCCCAGGTCGGCCAGGCGCTCGATGGTCTCGGGTGCGAAGGCCGCCAGCGCGGTGTCGAAGCGGTCGATCGGCGCGCGCTCGTAGGTGCGCACCAGCACCCGCGGCGGCAGCCGCTCGTCGATCGCATGCGACAGGTGCGGCCAGCGGATCAGGCGGTCGCTGTGCCGCGCGCCGGGCCCCTGGAAGCCCCAGGCGTGGATCACGCGGCAGCGGCCGAGGTAGGGTTCCAGCGGCAGGCTGCCGACGGTCGCGCCCTTCGGGTCGTAGTGCAGCGGCGCGTCGGCGTGCGCACCGACATGGGGACTCAGCGTGATCGCGCTGACGTTGACGGGGCAGCCGGGGCCTATCTCGGCGGTCCAGGTCTGCGAATAGGGCGTGTCGCCCGGGAAGACCGGCGCTTCCGGGTTGACCGGCGGCGAGATGTCCCAGAGCTTCGGCGGTGTCGTCGTCACGATGGCGCGCACAGTAGCACCGACCGCGCCAGGGGTCATCCCGGCGGCGGGGGGTGGGTCGATTTGCTTGACACCTAAACAATACACTCCTAAATTCCATCCGGCAAGTGCGGCCGGTCCCGGCCGCGAAAGGACGACACCATGCGCATCGCCTGCATCGGCGGTGGCCCGGCCGGGCTGTATTTCGCACTGCTGATGAAGAAGGCCGACCCGGCGCGCCGGGTCGTCGTGACCGAGCGCAATCGCCCCTTCGACACCTTCGGCTGGGGCGTGGTGTTCTCGGACCAGACGCTGGGGGCGCTGCAGCGCGCCGACGCCCCCACGGCGCAGCGCATCCTCGACGCCTTCAACCACTGGGACGACATCGAGGTGCGCTTCCAGGGACGGCGCATCCGCTCCGGCGGCCACGGCTTCTGCGGCATCGGCCGCAAGCGCCTGCTGAACATCCTGCAGGAGCGTTGCCTGGAGCTCGGCGTCGAGCTGCGCTTCGAGACCGAGGGCGACGATGCGGCCGTCGACGCCGACCTGATCATCGCCAGCGACGGCCTCAACAGCCGCATCCGCCAGAAGTACGCGCAGACCTTCGAGCCCGACGTCGACCTGCGGCGCTGCCGCTTCGTGTGGCTGGGCACCGAGCGGCTGTTCGAGGCCTTCACCTTCGATTTCCAGCGCACCGCGCACGGCTGGTTCCAGGCCCACGCCTACCGCTTCGACGCGACGCACTCGACCTTCATCGTCGAGACGCCCGAGACCGTCTGGCGCGCGTCGGGCCTCGAGCAGATGGAGAAGGAGGAGGGCATCGCGTTCTGCGAGCGACTGTTCGCCGAGGTGCTGGAAGGCCACCAGCTCATCTCGAACGCGGCGCACCTGCGCGGCTCGGCCGCGTGGATCCGCTTTCCGCGCGTGGTCTGCAGGCGCTGGGTGCATCCGGCCGGCGGCGCCGACGGCCAGCGCCCGGTGGTGCTGATGGGCGATGCGGCCCACACCGCGCACTTCTCGATCGGCTCGGGCACCAAGCTGGCGCTCGAGGACGCGATCGCGCTGGCCGCCGACATCGAGGCGCGCCCCGGCGACCTGCCCGGCGCACTGGCTGCCTACGAGGCCGCCCGCAGCATCGAGGTGCTGAAGATCCAGAACGCGGCGCGCAATTCGACCGAGTGGTTCGAGAACGTCGAGCGCCACGCGCGGCTGGCGCCCGAGCAGTTCGCCTATTCGCTGCTGACGCGCTCGCAGCGCATCTCGCACGAGAACCTGCGGCTGCGCGACGCCGGCTACGTCGGCGGCGTCGAGGGCTGGCTGGCCGGCCAGGCGGCGCAGCAGGCCGACGTGGCCACGACCGACGCGGCGCCGGTCCCGCCGATGTTCACCCCCTTCCGGCTGCGCGGCCTGACCCTGGCCAACCGCGTGGTCGTGTCGCCGATGGCGCAGTACGCCGCCGTCGACGGCCTGCCGACCGACCACCACCTGGTGCACCTGGGCGCACGCGCGATGGGCGGCGCCGGCCTGGTGTTCACCGAGATGACCTGCCCCTCGCCCGAGGCGCGCATCACGCCGGCCTGCACCGGGCTGTGGAACGACGCGCAGCAGGCGGCCTGGGCGCGCATCGTCGACTTCGTGCACGGCAGCACCGGCGCGAAGATCGCGCTGCAGCTGGGCCACGCCGGCCCCAAGGGCTCGACGCGCGTGCCCTGGGAGGGCGAGGACCAGCCATTGAGCCAAGGCAACTGGCCGCTGCTGGCCGCGTCGCCGCAGCAGTACCTGGACGGCGTCAGCGACTGGGCGCGCGCGATGACGCGTGCCGACATGGATCGCATCACGGCCGAGTTCCTGGCCGCCACCCGGCGCGCTTGCGCGGCCGGCTTCGACTGGCTCGAGCTGCACTGCGCGCACGGCTACCTGCTGTCGGCCTTCCTGTCGCCGCTGACCAACCAGCGCAGCGACGAGTACGGCGGAACGCTCGCCAAGCGGCTGCGTTATCCGCTGGAGGTGTTTGCCGCGATGCGCGCCGCCTGGCCGGCCGAGCGGCCGATGTCGGTGCGGCTGTCGGCGCACGATTGGGTGCCGGGCGGCACCACGCCCGACGACGCCATCGAGATGGCGCGCGCCTTCAAGGCCGCGGGCTGCGACCTGATCGACGTGTCCAGCGGCCAGGTCAGCAAGGCCCAGCGGCCGGTCTACGGCCGCTTGTTCCAGACGCCCTTCGCCGAAGCCATCCGCAACGAGGTCGGCATCGCGACGATGGCCGTCGGCGCGATCACCGAGGGCGATCAGGTCAACGGCATCATCGCCGCCGGCCGCGCGGACCTGTGCGCGGTGGCGCGCCCGCACCTGGCCAACCCGGCCTGGACGCTCAACGAGGCGGCGCGCCTCGGCGTCACCGACGGCCCGGGGCTGATGTGGCCGGTGCGCTACCTGTCGGGCAAGGCGCAGCTCGAACGCAACCTGGAGCGCGAACGGCAGCTGGCGGCGCAGACGGCCGGGCTGGGCGCGCTCGAGCAGGCCAACCTGGCGCTGGGTGTCTGACGATGGACGGCACTTCGCTCCAGGGCCGTCATGCCGTCGTCACGGGTGGCGGCAGCGGCATCGGCGCGGCGATCGCGCGCGCCCTCGTCGATGCCGGCGCTCGCGTGAGCCTGGTGGGGCGCCGCGTCGATGCCTTGCAGGCGGTCGCCGCCGGACTCGGCGATGCGGCGGCCTGCGTGAGCTGCGACGTCGCCGACGAGGCCTCGGTGGTGCGGGCCTTCGCGGCCGCGCGCGAACGCGCACCGATCGACCTGCTGGTCAACAACGCCGGCGCGGTCGAGAGCACGCCGCTGGCGAAGACCAGCACCGCCCAGTGGCGGCGCACGCTCGACGTCAACCTGACCGGCGCCTTCCTGTGCCAGCAGCAGGTGCTGCCCGCGATGGTGGAGCGCGGCTTCGGCCGCATCGTCAACGTCGCCAGCACGGCAGGCCTCAAGGGCTATGCCTACGTGGCGGCCTACGTCGCCGCCAAGCACGGGCTGGTGGGCCTGACCCGCGCGGCGGCGCTGGAGCTGGCGAAGACCGGCGTCACGGTCAACGCCGTCTGCCCCGGCTACACCGACACCGAGATCGTGCGCGACGCGGTCGCGACCATCGTGCGCAAGACCGGCCGCGACGAGGCGGCGGCCCGCGCGGCGCTGGCATCGAACAACCCCCAGGGTCGCCTGGTGCGGCCCGAAGAGGTCGCGCAGGCCGTGCTGTGGCTGATGCGGGCCGACAGCGCCGCCATCACCGGGCAGGCCATCGCGGTGGCAGGCGGCGAGGTGATGTGACATGAAGCGAGACGAGCCGCAAGCGGCGCCCGACACCGACCTCGAGTCGCGCGTCATCGACGAACACCACCAGGCGCTCAAGCTCTGGTTGCGCTGGCTGTCGTGCACCACGCGCATCGAGGACGCGATCCGCAAGCGCCTGGCCGCCGAGTTCGGCACGACCCTGCCGCGCTTCGACCTGATGGCCCAGCTGGAGCGCCAGCCCGAGGGCCTGACGATGCGCGAGCTGTCCCAGCGCCTGATGGTCACCGGCGGCAACGTCACGGGCATCACCGACCAGCTCGAGTCCGAGGGCCTGGTGGTACGCGCGCCGCACCCCACCGACCGGCGCGCGTTCTCGGTGCAGCTGACGCCGGCCGGTCGCAAGCTGTTCCGCCGCATGGCGGCCACGCACGAGCGCTGGGTGGTCGAGCTGTTCGCCGGCTGGACCCCCGAGCAGAAGGCCGCGATGCACGCGCAGCTGGCCGTGCTGAAACACCACCTCGCCCAAGGAAGCCCGACATGACCCGACCCATCGCCGAACCCCTGGCCACCGGCAACCGCCGTGCGCTGGCCGGCCACGCGGCCCGGCACTTCGGCTGGCGCGTCGATGCCGCCGGTGTCGGCGTGCTGACGCTGAACCGGCCCGAGCGCAAGAACCCGCTGACCTTCGACTCCTACGCCGAGCTGCGCGAACTGTTCCGCGACCTCGCCTACGCCGACGACGTGAAGGCCGTGGTGGTGCAGGGTGCCGGCGGCAATTTCTGCTCGGGTGGCGACGTGCACGAGATCATCGGCCCGCTGACACGCATGCCCATGCCCGACCTGCTGGCCTTCACGCGCATGACCGGCGACGTGGTGAAGGCGATGCGCGCCTGCCCGCAGCCGGTGATCGCGGCGATCGACGGCGTCTGCGCCGGTGCCGGCGCGATCCTGGCGATGGCCTCGGACCTGCGCATCGGCACGGCACGCAGCAAGACGGCTTTCCTGTTCACGCGCGTCGGCCTCGCCGGTTGCGATATGGGCGCGTGCGCAATCCTGCCGCGCATCATCGGCCACGGTCGCGCGAGCGAATTGCTTTATACCGGCCGCTCCATGAGCGCCGAAGAAGGCGCCGCATGGGGCTTCTTCAACAAAATCACCGAAACGCCC
>CAZUUU010000049.1:0-18869 GCA_964622685.1 uncultured Methylibium sp. | reverse complement strand
GCGCGGGTCGTCGCCGTCCGGCCAGTACCAGGCCAGGCCTCCGATCGTGGCCGAGGGCAGCGTCGCCTTCGAGTCGCGCAGCGCCGCCTGCAGGTCGGGGCGCCACTGCGGCGCGCCGTACTCGAGCAGGCGCGTCAGGTAGGTCAGGCTGGGCGCCGGCAGCGGGGCGTACTTCTCGACGATCAGTGCCAGCAGGGCGCGCGCCCGCTCGGCCGGCGGCCGTGGATCGGCTTCGCGCTCGACGGCCGCGTAGACGCGCGTGCCGCTGTCGCGCCGCACCACGCGCAGCAGGCCGCGGTAGTGCAGGCCGTCGAGCAGCTGCGTGGTCGCGTTCAGCGTGCCGCCCCAGTAGCCCGGCACGCGGCCGTGGTCGAAGGCGGCGATCGCTTCGCGCGGGTGGGTCGGCCCGCGCTCGCGGATGTAGTCCAGCAGCTGCTGCGCGCGCTTGCGCGTGGCGGCGTCCCAGGCGCGCTTGGGCGTGCGCGGGTGCATCAGCGCCAGGTGGATGCGCGGCAGGAAGCCGTAGTTGACGAGGCAGTCCTCCTCGATCGCGAGGCGCGGGTAGCGGCGCTCCAGGTCGCCGGCGCGGTAGTCGCGCACGCGGTGGCGCAGCGTCAGGTCCTGGGCCCGGGCCGGCGCGCGGATCGGGTCGGCCTGCACGAAGCCCAGGCGCTCGATGGCGCGCGGCAGCGTGGTGGGGGCGAACAGGCTGCGCGCGACGGCGTAGCGCCGCAGGTCGTCGAGGGTCGGGGCCGGCATGCCGTCGATGATGCCGCAGCGCGTCGATCAAGCTGGGGAGGCGCGATGTCGCCGCGCTCGCTATAACCGAGGCCGCAGCAGGAGACGCCGATGAGCAACTTCGCCCTGACCACCGACGGCCGTTCCACCGGCGAGGTCGAGAGACGCCTGCGCCGCTACCTGCCCGGTCTGGACGTGCGGCTCACGCCCTTCGGCGCGCGCCAGGCGCTGATCCGCGGGCCGCTGGTGCGGGCGCTCGAGATCGAGTACCCGAACATCGGCGCCGGCCCGCTGCTGCAGGTGCTGGGCGTCGAGGACATCAAGCCGCTGTCCGACGAGGAGACGATCGCCGTGCTGCGCCAGCGCGACGAGTGGCTGCTGCCCGAGCGCCCGGTGCTGCGCCCGGCCTCGGCGGCGCCGGGCGTCGATTGGCATCTCGCGATGGTCAAGGCGCCGCAGGCCTGGGCGCGGCTGGGTGGGGCGGGCGCGATCGACTGGGGCGGCGTGCTGGTCGGCCAGATCGACACCGGCTACACGCGCCACCCGGCCTTCGGCTTCGGCGGCACGAGCTGGGTCGACACGGCGCGCGCCGCGACCTTCTTCCCGTCGCCGCCGCAGGGCGAGGTGTCGATGTTCCCGGCCGAGCTGGGTCCCGGCCAGGACAACCTGCAGGGTCCCAACGCCGGCCACGGCACGCGCATCGGCGCGACGATCTGCGGCCACGCGCCGGGCGCGCCCGGCGGGGCCTTCCACGGCGCCGCGCCGAGCGTGCCGCTGCTGCCGGTGCGCATCACCGACTCGGTGATCATCAACCACGCGCAGCGCGAGTTCGCGCAGGCGCTGGACCACGTGGTCGCGGCCGGCGCCGGCGTCGTCAACGTCAGCCTGGGCATCGCGCTGGCGGTGGTGGTCGGTGAGTTGAAGCGCGCCATCGACCGCGCCTACGAAGCCGGCGTCATCGTCGTCTGCGCGGCCGGCAACTACGTCGACCCGGTGGTCGCGCCGGCGCGGCTGAACCGCACGCTCGCGATCGCCGGCGTGACGGACGCCGGGCGCCCGTGGACCAACAGCAGCTTCGGCCCCGAGGTGGACTTCAGCGCGCCGGCCGCCGACCTGCGCCGCGCCAACGCCTCGGCCGGTGGCGGCTTCGGCTACGGCGGGGGCGGCGACGGCACGTCCTACGCGTCGGCGCTGGCCAGCGGCGCGGCGGCGCTGTGGCTGCGGCGGCACCGCGACGCGCTGGCCGCGGCCTACCCGCAGCCCTGGCAGCGCGTCGAGGCCTTCGCGACGCTGGCGCGCGCCACGACCAAATTGCCGCCGGGCGTGCCCTGGCAGCCCGGTGCCTTCGGCAGCGGCATCCTGGACATCGATGCGCTGCTGGCCGCGCCGCTGCCGGCGGCTGCCGGCCTGCAGCGCCAGCCTGCCGCCTGAGCAAAAAAACGCCCGGAGCCATTGGCGTGGCACCGGGCGAGATGACGATGACCGTTCCGGGGGGACCGGCTTTGTCCGAGGGACGGGATCGATCCTAGGCCCGCGGGCCGGCCCGCGGTGCGGGAAGCGCTCCCTACTTGGGTGTCACCGGAGCGACGCGGCCAGCGCCCGCAGCTGGCGGTCGTGCCAGCGCGCCAGCAGCAGCTGCGCTGCCATCGCGCCCAGCCAGGCGCAGAACATGTCCTTCTGCGTGTCGAAGGGGTCGCCCTGGGTGCCGAGGAAGTCGTCGGCGCCGGCGCCCAGCGCGGCCGCCGCGCCCCACTCGATCAGCTCGTACAAGGCGCTGATCGCCAGGGCCACCGCGGTGACCAGGGTGAACAGCCAGCCGCCGCGTTGCAGCGGGGTCAGCCGCAGCAGGATCTCGCGCGCGATCATCGCCGGCACGAAGCCCTGCATCAGGTGGCCGATGCGGTCGTAGTGGTTGCGCTCGAAGCCGAACGCGTCCTGCATCCAGAAGCCCAGCGGCACGCGCGCGTAGGTGTAGTGGCCGCCCAATGCCAGCACCGCGCAGTGCAGCGCGATCAGCACGTAGACCAGCGTCGTCAGCGGAAAGCGCCGGTGCGTCGCCAGCAGCAGCGGCAGCGCGATCAGCGCCGGCGCCACCTCCATCAGCCAGGTGCCGGTCTCGTGAGGCCGGATGCCCGACACCACCACCAGCGCCAGCACGGCAGCGGCGTAGATCCACAGGGCCCGGGTCGACAGCGTCGCGTTCGTCATGCACCGATGCTGCCAGACCCCACCGCTTCGACGCGCGGGTTCATGCTCAGCATGCGGGCGGGGCCGAACAGCGTCGCGAAGGCCACGTCCTTGGCGTCGCGGCCGCTGGCGATGCGCACCAGCTCGTCCACCGGCGACAGCCGCGTCGGGTCGAACAGCACCCAGCGGTGGCCCAGCCAGGCCTCGAACATCGCGTGGAAGTCGGGCGGCGGTTCCTCGAAGCGCGCGTAGCCGACCGCCAGCCGCGCCGGGATGTTGAGCGCGCGGCAGAAGGTCACGCCCAGGTGCGCGAAGTCGCGGCACACGCCGGCGCGCTGCACGAAGACCTCGCGCGCCGTGGTGGTGGGGCCGGTCGAGCCGATGGCGTACTCGATGTTGTCGTGGATCCAGTCGGCGATCGCCTGCACGCGGCCGTGGCCGGGCGGCAGCTCGCCGAACAGCTTGTACGCGGCGCGGCCCAGCAGGTCCGACTCGCAGTAGCGCGTGGGCGCCAGGTTGTGCAGCACGTGGTCGGGCAGGTCGTGGATCGCGTGCTCGGGGGCGTCGGTGTCGCGCGCAGGAATGCGCTTCCGGACCAGCGCTCGGTACAGCAGCCGCAGCGAGCCGGATTCGAGGTGCACGCGCGTGAAACGGTGGCCCTGCGTCGGATCGGCGAAGACGTGGAAGGGCGTGCGGGCGTGGAAGTCGATCGACTCGCCGGCGACGCGCTGCTCGCCCTTGTCGAGCGCGTGCAGCAGGAACACGAAGTCGGTCGGGCCGTCGGTCTCGTAGACGAGTTCGCAGTCGACGCGGAAGGCGCACTCGCGCGGCAGATCCTTCGCCACGCTGGCCGGCGAAGCGGGGGCGGCGACAACGGTGAGCTGGGCAGTCATGGAACGATTGGGCGCGTGGCGAGCCTTGCACGCCATCGGAACCGCGGCCGACGCGACGTAGGACGACGCCGCGTTCAGGCAGGACGCGCGCCGCCGGCCTCCAGCTCGCGCAGCACGGCGCCCACCGTGGCGAAGGAGCCGAAGACCAGTACGCGGTCGTCGGCGCCGGCGGCGGCCAGCGCCTGGTGGAAGGCGTCCAGCGGCGTCGCGCACAGGCGCACGCCGACGGAGACCCGGGCCGCATCCAGCGCAGCCGCCATCTCTGCGGCGCTGCTGCCGCGCTTCTCGGCCAGGCCGGCGACGAACCAGGCGTCGACGCGGCCCTCGAGCGCGCGCGCCGTGCCGGGGATGTCCTTGTCGCGCAGCATCGCGAAGACGGCCAGCGTGCGTCCGCGCGGCGGGGCAGCAGCCAGCGTGGCGGCCAGCCGCACGGCCGCATGCGGGTTGTGGGCGACGTCGAGCACGACTTCCGGGCCACCGGCCGACGGCCGCCAGCGCTGGAAGCGCGCCGCCAGCCGCACCTGCTGCAGGCCGAGCCGGCACTCGGCCTCGCTGACCGGCAGGCGTGCGGACAGCGTGTCCAGCGCCATCAGGCAGGCGGCCGCGTTGTCGATCTGCACCTCGCCGGCCAGGGCCGGCCACGGCAGATCGCGCCATTCGCGGCCGGGCCGGGCCAGCGTCCAGTGCGCGGCGTGGCGCGCGATGCGGTAGTCGCGGCCGCTCTGCAGCAGGCGCGCGCCGACGCGCTGCGCCTCCTGCGCGATCGTGAGCGGCGGCTCGGGATCGGCGCAGACGGCGGGGCGCTGGGCGCGGAAGACGCCGGCCTTCTCGCGTCCGATCAGCTCGCGCGTCGGCCCGAGGTAGTCGACGTGGTCGATGCCGATGCTGGTGACGATGCTGCAGTCGGCGTCGAAGGCGTTGACCGCGTCGAGCCGGCCGCCCAGCCCCACCTCGAGCACCGCGACGTCGAGGTCGGCCTCGGTGAACACGCACATCGCGGCGAGCGTGCCGAACTCGAAGGGCGTCAGCGGGATGTCGCCGCGCGCGCCGTCGACCTGGGCGAAGCCCGCGCTCAGCAGCGCGTCGCTGGCCGGCGCGCCGGCGATGCGCACGCGCTCGTTGTAGCGCACCAGGTGCGGTGAGGTGTAGACGCCGACGCGGTAGCCGGCCGCGGTCAGCATCGCCTCGAGCATCGCGCAGGTCGAGCCCTTGCCGTTGGTGCCGGCGACGGTGATGACCGGGAAGGCGGGCTTCAGCGCGAGCGCGTCGCGCACCGCGACCACGCGATCGAGCCCCATGTCGATGGTCTGCGCGTGCAGGCCGTCGGCGAAGGCCAGCCAGCCGGCCAGGTCGTCGCTGCGCACCGGGCGGCGCGCGCGCGGCGGCGTCGCCGCGCCGCTGCCGGCCGCGGGCACCAGCGTCAGCGGCGTGCGCGCCGCGGCCAGCAGGCTCTTCACCGTCGCGCTCATGGCAGGCGTTCCCAGGCGGCGGCTCAGAACAGGCCGACCACCTTGCCGTCGTCGTCGAGGTCGATCTTCTCGGCCGACGGGACCTTGGGCAGGCCCGGCATGGTCATGATGTCGCCGCAGACCATGACGATGAACTCGGCCCCCGCGGCCAGCCGCACCTCGCGGATGTCCAGCGTGTGGCCGCTGGGCGCGCCCTTGGCGTTGGGGTCGGTCGAGAACGAGTACTGGGTCTTGGCGACGCAGACGGGATAGTGGCCGTAGCCGGCCTCCTGCAGCTTCTTGATCTCGCCGGCGACCTTGCCGCTGGCATTGACCCTGGCCGCGCCGTAGATCTTGGTCGCGATCGCGGTGATCTTGTCCATCAGCGGCAGCGACTCGTCGTAGACGAACTGGAAGCCCTTGGTGTTCTGGCCCCGGCCCTCGACCTTCTCCACGATGGCGACCACCGCACGGGCCACGTCCTCGGCGCCCTTGCCGCCCTCGGCCCAGTGGCGCGCCACGATCACCGGCACCTCGTGCCTGGCCATCTTGTCCTGCAGCAGCTTCAGCTCGGCCGGCGTGTCGAAGCTGAAGTTGTTGATCGAGACCACGCAGGGCAGGCCGTAGTGCTCGCGAACGTTGGCGACGTGGCGCTCGAGGTTGGCGATGCCCTTCTCCAGCGCGTCCAGGTTCTCGGTGTTCAGCGACTTGACGTCGACGCCGCCGTGGAACTTGAGCGCGCGGATGGTCGCGACGATCACCACCGCGTCGGGCCGCAGCCCGGACTTGCGGCACTTGATATCGATGAACTTCTCGGCGCCCAGGTCGGCACCGAAGCCGGCCTCGGTGACCACGTAGTCGGCGAGCTTGAGGCTGGTCTGCGTCGCGATCACCGAGTTGCAGCCGTGCGCGATGTTGGCGAAGGGGCCGCCGTGCAGGATCGCGGGGTTGTTCTCGAGCGTCTGCACGAGGTTGGGCTTGAGCGCGTCCTTCAGCAGCACGGTCATCGCGCCGTGGGCCTTGAGGTCGCGCGCGGTCACGGGCTTCTGGGCCTTGGTGTAGCCGACGACGATGTTGCCCAGGCGCTCCTTCAGGTCCTTGATCGAGGTCGCCAGGCAGAAGATCGCCATCACCTCGGAGGCCACGACGATGTCGAAGCCGTCCTCGCGCGGGTAGCCGTTGCCCGGCCCGCCGAGCGAGCAGGTGATGTCGCGCAGCGCGCGGTCGTTCATGTCGAGCACGCGCTTCCAGGCGATGCGGCGCACGTCGATGTCGAGCTCGTTGCCGTGGTGGATGTGGTTGTCCAGCATCGCGGCCAGCAGGTTGTTGGCCAGCTGGATGGCGTTGAAGTCGCCGGTGAAGTGGAGGTTGATGTCCTCCATCGGCACCACCTGGGCGTGGCCGCCGCCGGCAGCACCCCCCTTCATGCCGAACACCGGGCCGAGCGAGGGCTCGCGCAGGCACACCAGGGTCTTCTTGCCGATGCGGTTGAGCGCATCGCCCAGGCCCACGGTGGTGGTGGTCTTGCCCTCGCCGGCCGGCGTGGGGCTGATCGCGGTGACGAGGATCAGCTTGCCGTCGGGCTTGTCCTTCAGCGAATCGACGTAGTCGAGCGAGATCTTGGCCTTGTAGTGGCCGTAAGGCTCGAGGTGCTCGTCGCCGATGCCGAGCTTGTCGGCCGCCACCCGGGTGATGCGCTGCAGGGTCGCGGCTTGGGCGATTTCGATGTCGGAGGCCATGGCTTGTCTCTGTCTGTGGAGTGGTTGAAGGCGCGGCTTCAGCGGATCAGGATCGCGCGGAAGTCGTTGACGTTGGTCATCGTCGGGCCGGTGACGACCAGGTCGCCCAGCGCCGCGAAGAAGGAATAGCCGTCGTTGTTGGCGAGGAAGGCCGGCGCGTGCAGGCCTTCGGCGCGGGCGCGCGCCAGCGTGTCGGGGCCGAGCAGGGCGCCGGCGTTGTCCTCGGTGCCGTCGATGCCGTCGGTGTCGCAGGCGATGGCGTGCACGCGCGCCTCGCCGTCCAGCGCCACCGCCAGGGCCAGCAGGAACTCGACGTTGCGCCCGCCCCGGCCCTGGCCGCGCACGGTGACCGTGCCTTCGCCGCCGGACAGCAGCACGCAGGGCGCGCCCACCGGCTGGCCGTGGCGCAGCACCTGGCGCGCGATGCCGGCGTGGACCATGGCCATCTCGCGGGCCTCGCCTTCGAGCGCATTGCCCAGGATCAGCGGCGTCACGCCGGCCGCGCGCGCCACCTCGGCGGCCGCTTCCAGCGACATCTGCGGCGTCGCGATCATCACCTGGCGGGCTCGCGCGAGCCTCGGGTCGCCGGGCTTGGGCGTCTCGTCGTGGCCGCGACGGATGTGTTCGATCGCGGCTTTCGGCTCCGTGATTGCATATTTGGCCAGGATCGCCAGCGCGTCGGCGCAGGTCGTCGCGTCGGCTACCGTCGGGCCGGAGGCGATCACCGAGGGGTCGTCGCCGGGCACGTCGGAGATCGTCAGCGTCAGCACCTGGGCCGGCGCGCAGGCGGCGGCCAGGCGCCCGCCCTTGATGGCCGACAGGTGCTTGCGCACGCAGTTCATCTCGGTGATGTTGGCGCCGCTCTTGAGCAGCGCGCGGTTCACGGCCTGCTTGTCCTCGAGCGTCAGGCCCTCGGCCGGCAGTGCCAGCAGCGAGGAGCCGCCGCCGGAGATCAGGCAGATCACCAGGTCGTCCGCGCTCAGGCCCTGCACCATGGCCAGCATGCGCGCCGCGGCGGCGCGGCCGGCGGCGTCGGGCACCGGGTGCGCGGCCTCGACGACCTCGATGCGCGCCGTCGGCACGCGGTGGCCGTAGCGGGTCACGACCATGCCTCCCAGGTCGTCGGGCCACAGCGCCTCGAGCGCCTGGGCCATCGAGGCGGCGGCCTTGCCGGCGCCGATGACCAGGGTGCGGCCGCGCGGCGGCGGGGGCAGGTGCGGGGCCATGCACAGCGCCGGCGCGGCGGCCGCGACAGCGGCGTCGAACATCTTGCGCAGCAGGGAGGAAGCGTTCGCAGAGGACATCGGTGGGGGCCGGAGGCTCGTCGGGGTGACCGGGCGGGCCGGCGCGGTGCGGGCGTCGTGCGGCCGATGTTAGGCGCGGCCGCCGCGGCGCTTATTGGTCTTTCTGCGGCCTCGACCTAAAAAGACTAATGAGTCATTTCCGGTGGCCGCTCCTAGACTGATTTCACGGTTCGCGGCGCTGCAAGCACGGCATCGCGGGCCCCCCAATCAACCGCTGGAGACCACCGTGTTCGATCTTGACCTGCGACTCGCCGACGCCGACCCCGAGCTGGCCCGCGCCATGGCCCAGGAGCTGCACCGCCAGGAGGATCACGTCGAGCTGATCGCCTCCGAGAACTACGTCAGCCCGAACGTCATGCGCATCCAGGGCTCGGTGCTGACCAACAAGTATGCCGAGGGCTACCCGGGCAAGCGCTACTACGGCGGTTGCGAGCATGTCGACGTCGCCGAGCAGCTGGCGATCGATCGCGCCAAGGCGCTGTTCGGTGCCGAATATGCAAACGTGCAGCCACATTCGGGCTCGCAGGCCAATGCCGCGGTCTACATGTCCATGCTGCAGCCGGGCGACACCATCCTCGGCATGTCGCTGGCCCACGGCGGCCACCTGACGCACGGCGCCAGCGTCAACTTCAGCGGCAAGATCTACAAGTCGGTGTCCTACGGCCTGGAGCCCGAGACCGAGACGCTCGACTACGCGCAGGTCGCCGAGCTGGCCGCCACGCACAAGCCGAAGATGATCGTCGCCGGTGCCTCGGCCTACTCGCGGGTGATCGACTGGCAGCGCTTCCGCGACATCGCCGACCGCGTGGGCGCCTACCTGATGGTCGACATGGCGCACTACGCCGGGCTGATCGCCGCCGGCGAGTACCCCAACCCGGTCGGCATCGCGCACTTCGTCACCTCGACCACCCACAAGACCCTGCGCGGCCCGCGTGGCGGCCTGATCCTGTCGAGCGCCGAGTTCGAGAAGCCGCTGAACTCGATGATCTTCCCCGGCATCCAGGGCGGCCCGCTGATGCACGTGATCGCCGCCAAGGCGATGGCCTTCAGGGAGGCGCAGGGCGCGGACTTCAAGGCCTACCAGAAGCAGGTCAAGCTCAATGCGAAGGCGATGGCCGCGGCGCTGACGGCGCGCGGCCTGCGCATCGTCTCGGGCGGCACCGACAGCCACGTCTTCCTGCTCGACCTGCGCGCCAAGAAGATCACCGGCAAGGCCGCCGAGGCGGTGCTGGGCCGCGCCCACATCACCGTCAACAAGAACGCGATCCCCAACGACCCCGAGAAGCCCTTCGTCACCAGCGGCATCCGCATCGGTGCCCCGGCGATGACGACGCGCGGCTTCGGCACGACCGAAGCCACGACGATCGCGAACCTGATGGCCGACGTGCTGGAGGCGCCCGAGGACGAGGCCGTCGTCTCGCGCGTCGCCGCCGACATCAGCGCGCTGACCCGGCGCTTCCCCGTCTACGGCCCGCGTTTCCAGGGCTGAGTCCGCTCCCCTTTCCCTCTTTCATTCTTCCAACGCAGGAGACCTCCATGGCAGGCCGCAATTTCCTCTTCGTTCCCGGACCGACCAACGTGCCCGAGCGCGTGCAGCGCGCGATGGTCGTGTCGATGGAAGACCACCGCTCCTCCAAGTTCCCCGACCTGACCAAGAGCGTGCTCGAGGACCTGAAGGCGGTCTTCAAGACGACCACCGGCACGCCCATCATCTTTCCGGCCACCGGCACCGGCGGCTGGGAAGCGGCGCTGACCAACACCCTGTCGCCCGGCGACCTGGTGCTGGCCTCGCGCTTCGGCCAGTTCAGCCACCTGTGGATCGACATGATCACGCGCCTGGGCTTCCAGGTGGAGACGGTCGACTGCGAGTGGGGCGAGGGCGTGCCGGTCGAGAAGTACGCCGAGATCCTCTCGAAAGACAAGGGTCACAGGATCAAGGCGGTGATCGCCACGCACAACGAGACCGCCACCGGCGTCACCAGCGACATCGCCGGCGTGCGCAAGGCGCTCGACGATGCCAAGCATCCGGCGCTGCTGCTGGTCGACGCGGTCAGCTCGCTGGGCAGCATCGACTTCCGCCAGGACGAGTGGGGCGTGGACATCTGCGTCAGCGGCTCGCAGAAGGGCCTGATGCTGCCGGCCGGCCTGGGCATCGTCTGCGCCAGCCAGAAGGCGCTGGCCGCGCGCGAGACCTCGAAGGCGCCGCGCTGCTTCTTCGACTTTGGCGACATGATCAAGGCCAACGGCACCGGCTACTTCCCGTACACGCCGGCGCTGCCGATGCTCTACGGCCTGCGCGAATCGCTGACGATGATCAAGGAAGAGGGCCTGGAGAACATCTTCTGGCGCCACACCTACCTGGCCAGCGGCGTGCGCGCCGCGGTGCTGGACGGCTGGAAGCTCGGCCTGTGCGCCAAGGCGCCGAAGTGGTACTCCGACACCGTGTCGGCGATCGTCGTGCCCGAGGGCATCAACGGCGCGCACGTGATCGACGTGGCTTTCCGCCGCTACAACCTGTCGTTGGGCGCGGGCCTGAGCAAGGTCGCCGGCAAGGTCTTCCGCATCGGCCACCTCGGTGACCTGAACGAGCTGATGGTGCTGGGCGCGCTGGCCGGCACCGAGATGGCGATGCTCGACGTCGGCATCAAGGTCGAGCCCGGCTCGGGCGTGGCGGCGGCGCAGAAGTACTTCCGCACCCACGACAACGTGCCGAAGAAGAAGGTCGCGCGCAGCGAGGTGGTGTACGCCTCGCAGTCGATGGGTTCGACGGAAGGTGCTCACTGAGCTCGGAGGCCGACATGACCCACACCGTGGTGTTCCTGGACCGCGCCTCGCTGAAGGCGCGGGTCCGCAAGCCGGCGCAGGCCTCGAGCTATGTCGAGCACGAGAAGACCTCGGTCGACGAACTCGTCGCCAGACTCAAGGGCGCGACGGTCGCGATCACGAACAAGGTGCCGCTGCGCGGCGAGACGCTGAAACAGCTGCCCGAGCTGAAGATGATCGCGGTCGCCGCGACCGGCTACGACGTCATCGACGTGCCCTATTGCAAGGAGCACGGCATCGCCGTCGCCAACATCCGCAACTACGCGGTGCACACGGTGCCCGAGCACGCCTTCGCGCTGATCCTCAACCTGCGCCGCAGCATCCTGGCCTACCGCCAGGACGTCGAGGCGGGGGTGTGGCAGAAGTCGGACCAGTTCTGCTTCTTCACCCACCCGATCGGCGACCTGCACGGCGCGACGCTGGGCATCATCGGCGAGGGCGCGATCGGCCAGGGCACCGCGGCCATCGCGCGCGGCTTCGGCATGAAGGTGCTGTTCGCCGACCACGAGCCGCCCAAGATGCCGGGCGTAGCGTTCACGCCCTTCGAGCAGGTGATCGCCGAGAGCGACGTGATCTCGCTGCACTGCCCGCTGACGGCCGGCACGCGCAACCTCATCGGCTACGAGCAGATGAAGGCGATGAAGCGCAGCGCGCTGCTGATCAACACCTCGCGCGGCGGCCTGGTGGACGAGGCGGCGCTGATCCGCGCGCTGGACGAGGGCCTGATCGCCGGCGCCGGCTTCGACGTGCTGACGACCGAGCCGCCGAAGAACGGCCACCCGCTGCTCGACGTGCGCCGGCCGAACTTCATCCTCACGCCGCACGTGGCCTGGGCCTCGGACGGCGCGATGCAGTACCTGGCCGACCAGCTGATCGACAACATCGACTCGTGGGCGTCCGGCAAACCTCAACACCTCGTGACCTGACGCGGGACGCACGACCATGAAGAAGTTGCTCTACCAGTTCGACACCGACCCGCACCCGGCGGTGTTCGACAACGTCGTGGCCTACGACGGCGGCGCCGACCACGTGACGGCCTACGGCGGCATCACGCCGGCCAATGTCGGCGGCCTGGTCGACGGCGCGATCTTCACGCGCGCGCCCAAGGACAAGAAGAACACCGCGATCTTCGTCGGTGGCTCGGACATGGCTGCGGGCGAGGCGCTGTTCAAGGCGGTGCGCAAGAAGTTCTTCGCCAACTTCCGCGTCTCGGTGATGCTGGACAGCAATGGGTCCAACACCACGGCCGCGGCGGGTGTGGCGTGGCTCGCGCACGGTCGCTCGCTGGCGGCCAAGCGCGCCGTGGTGCTGGCGGGCACGGGGCCGGTGGGCCAGCGCGCGGCCGTGATGCTGGCGCGCGAGGGCGCGCGGGTCGCGATCACCAGCCGCACGCTGGCGCGCGCCCAGGCCGCGGCCGCGGCGATCGCCGAGCGCTTCAAGCTCGAGGTCGAGGCGATCGAGGCCCCGGACAACGCGGCGCGGGCCCGCGCCATCGAGGGCGCGCAGGTGGTGTTCGCGACCGGTGCCGCCGGCGTGCAACTGCTGGAAGAGGGTGCGTGGAAGGACCACAAGCACCTCGAGCTGCTGTCCGACGCCAACGCGACGCCGACGCTCGGCATCGAGGGCATCGACATGATGGACAAGGGCGCGCAGCGCCACGGCAAGACGGTGTTCGGCGCGATCGGTTTCGGCGCGCTGAAGATCGCCTTGCACCGCGCCTGCGTCGCGAAGATGTTCGAGCAGCAGGACCTGGTGCTCGACGGCGAGGAGATCTACGCCATCGCCAAGACGATGGTCGGTTGAGGACCCACGATGATCGAAGAACTTTCCACCGCGAGCTTCCTGGACGAACTGGCCAGCGGCAAGGCCACGCCCGGCGGCGGCAGTGCCGCCGCGGTGATGGGCGCGATGGGCGCGGCGCTGGTCTCGATGGTGGCCAACCTCACCATCGGCAAGAAGGGCTACGAGGCGGTCGAGCCGCAGATGCGCCAGCTGCTGGCCGAGTCCGAGGCGCTGCGCACGCGGCTGGCCGCCATGGTGGCCGAGGACGTCGCCGCCTTCGATTCGCTGATGGCCGGCTACAAGCTGCCCAAGGACACCGACGAGCAGAAGGCCGCGCGCAGCCTCGCCATCCAGGCCGGCCTCAAGGCCGCGACCGAGGCGCCGCTGGCCTGCGCCCGCGCCTGTGCCGAGGGCGTGCGCCTGGCCGAGCGTGCGGTCGAGCACGGCAACCTCAACGTCATCAGCGATGTCGGCGTCGGGGTGCTGGCCTCGTGGGCCGCGCTGCGCAGCGCGGCGCTCAACGTGCAGATCAACGCCCCGCAGATCAAGGACCGCGCCTGGGTCGACGGCGCACTGACCGAACTGCAGGCCCTGCTGGCCGAGTGCCGGCCGCTCGCGGAGAGCGTGCACGAGCGCGTGAAGGCCAAACTGGGCTGACCTGAAGCATTCACGACACCAAGGAGACAGACATGGACATCCACGAATACCAGGCCAAGGAGCTGCTCGCCGGCTTCGGCGTGCCGGTGCCGCGCGGCAGCGTGGCCTACAGCGCCGACCAGGCCGTCTACGCCGCCACCGAGCTGGGCGGCTGGCACTGGGCCGTCAAGGCGCAGATCCACTCGGGCGGCCGCGGCAAGGCCGGCGGCGTCAAGCTGTGCCGCACCTACCAGGAGGTGGCCGCCGCCGCGAAGGCGATGCTGGGCGCGACGCTGGTCACCAACCAGACCGGGCCGCAGGGCAAGGTGGTGAGCCGGCTCTATGTCGAGCAGGCCGAGCCCTTCGAGCGCGAGCTCTACCTCGGCTTCGTGCTCGACCGCAAGATCGAGCGCATCCGCGTCATCGCCTCGGCGCAGGGCGGCATGGAGATCGAGGAGATCGCGCACGAGAAGCCCGAGTCGATCCTGCAGATCGAGGTCGAGCCGGCCGTCGGCCTGCAGCCCTTCCAGGCGCGCGAGATCGCCTTCGGCCTGGGCCTGAACATCAAGCAGGTCGCACAGGCGGTGACGGCGATCATGGGCTGCTACCGCGCCTTCCGCGACCTCGACGCGACCATGGTCGAGATCAACCCGCTGGTCGTCACCAAGGACCAGCGCGTGCTGGCGCTCGACGCCAAGATGAGCTTCGACGACAACGCGCTGTTCCGGCGCCGCCAGATCGCCGAGATGCGCGACGTGCAGGAGGAAGACCCGCGCGAGGCGAGCGCCAACCAGCACGGCCTCAACTACGTAGGCCTCGAGGGCGACATCGGCTGCATCATCAACGGTGCCGGCCTCGCGATGGCGACGATGGACATGATCAAGTACGCGGGCGGCGAGCCGGCGAACTTCCTCGACGTGGGCGGCGGCGCCTCGCCGGAGCGCGTGCAGACCGCCTTCAACCTGGTGCTGTCGGACCGCAACGTCAAGGCCATCCTGGTCAACATCTTCGCCGGCATCAACCGCTGCGACTGGGTGGCCCAGGGCGTGGTGCAGGCCGCCAAGGGCCTGCGCGTGCCGCTGATCGTGCGGCTGGCCGGCACCAACGTCGAGGCCGGCCAGAAGATCGTCCGCGAGAGCGGACTGCCCATCATCACCGCCGACTCGCTGGCCGAAGCCGCGCAGAAGGCCGTGCAGGCCGCGCGCGAGCACGTGCCTGCCTGAAGCAAGGAGCCGTTCGGGCTGAGCTTGTCGAAGCCTCGCGCAGGCCCTTCGACAGGCTCAGGGCGAACGGACACCGAGGATCACGAGGAGAACCCATGAGCATCCTGATCGACGAAACCACGCGCGTCATCGTGCAAGGCTTCACCGGCGACAAGGCCACCTTCCACGCCAGGGAGATGATCGCCTACGGCACCAACGTGGTCGGCGGCGTGACGCCCGGCAAGGGCGGCATGAAGCATCTGGACCGGCCGGTGTTCAACACCGTCAAGGACGCCGTCAAGGCCACGGGCGCCGAGGCCAGCCTGCTGTTCGTGCCGCCGCCCTTCGCGGCCGACGCGCTGATGGAAGCGGCGGACGCCGGCCTCAAGCTGGTCTGCATCATCACCGACGGCATCCCGGCCCAGGACATGATGCGCGTCAAGCGCTACCTGCGCCGCTACTCGAAGGAGCAGCGCACCACCATCGTCGGCCCCAACTGCGCCGGCATCATCAGCGCCGGCCGCGCGATGCTGGGCATCATGCCGGGCAACATCTACCAGCGCGGCAACGTCGGCATCGTGTCGCGCTCGGGCACGCTGGGCTACGAGGCCGCGGCGCAGATGAAGCAGCTCGGCATCGGCGTTACCACCAGCGTGGGCATCGGCGGCGATCCGATCAACGGCTCGAGCTTCCTCGACCATCTCGAGCGCTTCCAGGCCGACCCCGAGACCAAGGCCGTGATCATGATCGGCGAGATCGGCGGTCCGCAGGAGGCCGAGGCCTCGGCCTGGGTCAAGGCCAACATGACGAAGCCGGTGGTCGGCTACGTCGCCGGGCTGACCGCCCCCAAGGGCCGCCGCATGGGCCATGCGGGCGCCATCATCTCGGCCGTCGGCGACACCGCCGGCGAGAAGGCCGAGATCATGCGCAGCTACGGCCTGCTCGTGGCACCGAGCGCGGCCGAGCTGGGCGCCACGGTCGGACAGGCGCTGTCGCGCGTGCAATGAGTGCGCGGTGCCAGCAGGCTTCGACAAGCTCAGCCCGAACGGTCCCGCAACCCGCTCCGTTCGCCCTGAGCCTGTCGAAGGGCATCGCCTGAACCCATTCCCCGACCCATCATGTCCCCGCCCCTGTCCCGCCCCGACCTGGCCGACCCCGACGAGTCGGCGGCCGGCGCCGAGCGCGCCGACTCGCTGGCGCGGTCGGAGCTGCTGCGCGCCGCGCTGATCGGCGTCATCGAGCGTCACGAGCCCGAGGTCGCGCGCGTGCTGCGCGGCGAGCCGACGCAGGAGCGCATGAGCACGCGCCTGCTGGCCCGCACGATCCAGGCGCAGGCGATCTGGTTCCAGCTGCTCGCCATCGCCGAGCAGAACCGCGACATGCGGCGCCGCCGCGAGGTCGAGCGCTCGCGCGGCCACGCCCAGGTGCGCGGCACCTTCGCGCATGTCTTCCACGCCGCGGTGGAGGCGGGGCTGGACGCGCGCCAGATCCGCGAGGCGCTGTGCAGCCTGCGCATCCGCCCCGTCATCACCGCACACCCGACCGAGGCCAAGCGCGTGACGGTGCTGGAGCGCCACCGCCGCATCTACCTGAAGCTGTTCGACCTGGAGTCGCCGCGCTGGACCGACCGCGAGCGCGAGGACCTGACGCGCGCGATCAGCGACGAGGTCGAGCTGCTGTGGCTCACCGGCGAACTCAAGCTCGACAAGCCGACGGTGGACCAGGAGGTCGCCTGGGGCCTGTACTTCTTCGACGAGAACCTGTTCGACGTCGTGCCCCAGCTCTACGGCCGCATCGAGGCCGCGTTCGCCAGGCAGTTCCCCGGCGAGACGCTCGAGCTGCCGGTGGTCTTCGGCTTCGGGTCGTGGATCGGCGGCGACCGCGACGGCAACCCCTTCGTCACCCACCAGGTGACGCGCAACACGCTGTGGCAGATGCGGCTCGCGAGCCTGCGCCGCTACCGCACGCGCCTGGCCGAGCTGGCGCGCAACCTCAGCATCAGCGAGCGCCAGGCCGCGCTGCCCGAGAGCTTTCGCGACGCGGTCGGCGCGGCGCTGGCGGCCCAGCCCGACGGCGACAAGATCGCCGCGCGCAATCCCGGCGAGCTGTTCCGCCAGTTCATCGCCTGCATGCTGGCCCGGCTGGACGCCACCATCGCCGGCAGCGAGCGACACGAAGCCGCCACCGACGGCAAGGGCTACGCGCACGCCGACCGGCTGATCGAGGACATCGACGCGATGCACCGCGCGATGATCGAGTCCGGCGCGCAGCCGCTCGCGAAGTCCTTCCTGGCACCGCTGCTGCGCGAGGTGCGGACCTTCCGCTTCGCGACCGTGCGGCTCGACATCCGCGAGAACACGATCCGCATCAACGCGACCCTGGCCGAGCTGTACCGTGCCTGGTCGGCCGGGGCCGAGCCGCCGGCGGCCGACACGCCCGCGTGGAAGGACTGGCTGCTGACCGCGCTGGCCGCGCCCATCGTGCCCGGCCACTCGCTGCCCCCGCAGGGCCTGTCGCCCGAGGCGCAGGAGACGCTGGCGACTTTCCGCACCGTGGCCGAGCTGCGCGACCAGGTCGACCGCGAGGCCTTCGGCACGCTGATCCTCAGCATGACCCACGGCGCCGCCGACGTGCTGGGCGTCTACCTGCTGGCCAAGCACGCCGGCCTGTTCAACGACGCGCAGGCCACCGAGCGCTGCACCCTGCCCATCGTGCCGCTGCTCGAGACCATCCCCGACCTGCGGCGCGCGCCGGCGATCCTGAAGGAGCTGCTGGCGGTGCCGCTGGTGCAGCGCAGCCTGCGCCAGCACGGCAACGTGCAGGAAGTGATGATCGGCTACTCCGACTCCAACAAGGACGGCGGCTACTTCACCGCCAACTGGGAGCTGAGCAAGGCGCAGGCGACGATGACGCGGCTGGGTGAGGAGCTCGGCGTCAAGATCGCCTTCTTCCACGGCCGCGGCGGCTCGGTCAGCCGCGGCGGCGCGCCCACCGGCCGGGCCATCGCCTCGCTGCCGGCCGGGTCGATCCGCGGCGGCTTCCGCAGCACCGAGCAGGGCGAGGTGGTCTCGTACAAGTACGCCAACCGCGGTACGGCGCACTACCAGGTCGAGCTGCTGGCCTCGTCGGTGCTGCAGCACGTGCTGCTGTCGGAGCGCGAGTCCGCGCTGGTGCCCAAGCACGAGTTCGACGAGGCGATGGAGGCGATCTCCGGCGTCTCGTGGACGGCCTACCGCAAGCTGATGGAACACCCGCAGATGCTGGCCTACCTGCAGGGCTCGAGCCCGCTGGAGGAACTGGCGCTGCTGAACATCGGCTCGCGCCCGGCGCGCCGCACGCAGGCCAGGACCCTGGCCGACCTGCGCGCCATCCCCTGGGTCTTTGCGTGGACCCAGAACCGCCACATGCTGACCGGCTGGTACGGCCTGGGCAGCGGGCTCGCCGCCTTCATCGAGGTGCGCAAGGCGCGCGGGCGGGAGCTGCTGCAGCGCATGTTCCGCGAGGCGCGGCTGTTCCGCACGGTGATCGACGAGGTCGAGAAGTCGCTGCTGACCGTGGACCTGGACATCGCGCGCGAGTTCGCCGGCCTGGTGCCCGACCCGGCGGTGCGCGACGCGATCTTCAGCGCCATCGAGGCCGAGTACCGCCTCACCTGCGAGACGGTGCTGCAGGTGTCCGGCGCCGGCGCGCTGGCCGAGCGCTTTCCGCAGCACCGGCGCCGCCTGGCGCGGCGGCTGCAGACCATGAACCAGGTCAGCCGCGAACAGGTGCAGCTGCTGCGCGCGCTGCGCGAAGGGGGCGACGACGACGTGCGCACCGCCTTCCTGCTGTCGATCAACTGCGCGGCCGCCGGCCTGGGTGCCACCGGCTGACGCGCCGGGCGAGCCACGGCCTTTCTCCGCTTTCCCCTTTTTCCATCATCGAGGACTTGCTGCCATGAGCTTCACCATCATCGACCAGGCCACGCCGCGCCTGCACCGCTCCGAGCTGGCCGTGCCCGGCACCAACACGGCGATGTTCGAGAAGGCCGCCGCGTCGGCCGCCGACATCGTGTTCCTCGACCTCGAGGACGCGGTGGCGCCCGACGACAAGCCGCAGGCGCGCAAGAACATCATCC
>CAZUUU010000048.1:0-19442 GCA_964622685.1 uncultured Methylibium sp. | reverse complement strand
GCCTTCGTCACCGTCTACACCGAGGTCAAGGAGATCGAGTACGCCGAGTTCATGAAGGTGATCTCGCCGTGGGAGCGCGAGCACCTGCTGCTCCACGTCTGACCCCGACTCGACCCGCCGACAAGGAATCCGCCATGAACGCCGTCCTCCATCCGCGCCAGGCGCGCGACACCCAGGCCTGGCAGGCCGCCGACGCCGCCCACTTCCTGCA
The DNA here is from genome assembly GCA_964622685.1 of uncultured Methylibium sp. GTDB lineage: Bacteria > Pseudomonadota > Gammaproteobacteria > Burkholderiales > Burkholderiaceae_C > Methylibium. The sequence goes on along the minus strand of CAZUUU010000048.1, from coordinate 19,231 downwards.
TCCCTTCTCCGACTTCAACGCGCTGGCGAAGAAGGGCTCGCGCATCATCACGCAGGCCGACAACATCTACCTGCGCGACAGCGACGGTCAGCGCATCCTCGACGCGATGAGCGGCCTGTGGTGCGTCAACGTCGGCTACGGCCGCCAGGAGTTGATCGACGCCGCCACCGCGCAGCTCGAGCAGCTGCCCTTCTACAACGCCTTCTTCCAGACCGCGACGCCCCCGGCCATCGAGCTGGCCGAGCTGCTGGCCGAGGTCACGCCGCCGCAGTTCCAGCACGTCTTCTTCTCGGGCTCGGGCTCCGAGGGCAACGACACCGTCGTGCGCATGGTGCGCCGCTACTGGGACGTGCTCGGCCAGCCCGGGCGCAAGGTCATCATCAGCCGCAACAACGCCTACCACGGCTCGACGATGGCCGGCGCCTCGCTGGGCGGGATGAGCGGCATGCACGCCCAGGGCGGGCTGCCGATCCCCGACATCGTGCACATCGAGCAGCCCTACTGGTACGAGCTCGGCCGGCCGCAGGGGCTGTCGCGCGCCGAGTTCGGGCGCCTGGCGGCGTCCTGGCTCGAGAAGAAGATCCTCGAGGTCGGGCCCGAGCGCGTCGCCGCCTTCATCGGCGAGCCCATCCAGGGCGCCGGCGGCGTGATCATCCCGCCCGAGACCTACTGGCCCGCGGTGCAGGCGATCTGCGACAAGTACGGCATCCTGCTGGTGTCCGACGAGGTGATCTGCGGCTTCGGTCGGACCGGTCACTGGTGGGGCTGCGAGACGATGGGCACCCGCCCCGACCTGATGACCTTCGCCAAGGGCGTGACCTCGGGCTACATCCCGCTGGGCGGCGTGATGGTCGGCGAGCGCGTCGCCAGGGTGCTGATCGACCAGGGCGGCGAGTTCAACCACGGCTACACCTACAGCGGCCACCCGGTGGCCTGCGCGGTGGCGCTGGCCAACATCCGCCTGATCCAGCGCGAGCGCCTGGTCGAGAAGGTCCGCACCGACACCGGTCCCTACCTGGCGCAGCAGTACGCCGCCCTGGCCGAGCACCCGCTGGTGGGCGATGCCGAGACCTGCGGGCTGATGGGCGCCATCACGCTGGTCAAGGACAAGGACCGAGGCACGCCGTTTGCAAGCGACCTGGAGATCGGCATGGTCTGCCGCGGTCACTGCTTCGGCAACGGCCTGATCATGCGGGCCGTCGGCGATCGCATGATCATCGCGCCGCCGCTGGTGATCACGCGCGAGCAGATCGACGAGATGATGGCCCTGATCCGCCGCTGCCTGGACCTGACCTGGGCCGACGTGCAGGCCCGGGGCTGGGTCTGACCGCATGGCGAGCGGTCGGCGGTTCGGACAAGCTGTGCGTTACCGGATTTTCCTGACACCCTTGATCGGTTTCAACCTGGAGGACTGCCCATCATGAAGCTGTTGCCCGTCGGTGCCTTGAGCGCCCTTGCCTTCACCGTCCTTGCGCTGACCTCGGCCGGCGTGCGGGCCCAGGAGGAGGAGAAGGTCCTCAACGTCTACAACTGGTCCGACTACATCGCCGAGGACACGCTCAGGAACTTCGAGAAGGAAACCGGCATCAAGGTCCGCTACGACAACTTCGACAACAACGAGATCGTCCACGCCAAGCTGGTGGCGGGCAAGACCGGCTACGACATCGTCGTGCCGTCCTCGTACTGGGCCAAGATCCAGGCCGACGGCGGCCTGCTCGCCAAGCTCGACAAGGGCAAGATCCCCAACTACAAGAACCTCGATCCGGCGCTGCAGGAGCAGTTGGCCAAGCTCGACCCGGGCAACCAGTACCAGGTCAACTGGCTGTGGGGCTTCACCACCGTCGGCATCAACGTCGACAAGGTCAAGGCGGCGCTCGGCAGCACGCCGATGCCGGACAACGTCTGGGACCTGGTGTTCAAGCCCGAGTACATCTCCAAGCTCAAGAGCTGCGGCGTCAGCTTCCTGGACTCGGCCACCGAGATCATCCCGGCCGCGCTGCACTACCTGGGCAAGCCGGCCTATTCCAAGAACCAGGCCGATTACGCCGGCGTGGCGCCGCTGCTCAAGTCCGTGCGACCCTACGTGACGCTGTTCAGCTCGTCGGGCTACATCAACGACATGGCCAACGGCTCGATCTGCCTGGCCCTGGGCTGGTCGGGCGACATCAACATCGCCAAGCAGCGCGCCATCGACGGTAAGACCGGCCAGAAGATCGAGGCCCTGGTGCCCAAGACCGGCGGCATCCTGTTCTTCGACGTGATGGTGATCCCGGTCGACGCGCCCCACCCCGGCAATGCGCACAAGTTCATCGACTACATGCTGCGCCCCGAGGTCAGCGCCAGCCTGACCAACAAGGTCTTCTACGCCAACCCGAACAAGGAATCGAAGAAGTTCATCAAGCCCGAGGTCGCCAGCAACCCGACCGTCTTCCTGCCCGACGCCGAGATGAAGAAGATGCAGGCGCCGGACGCGCTGTCCAACGACATCCGCCGCACGATGACGAGGCTGTACACGAGCTTCAAGACCGGTCTTTGAAGCCTGCGCCGGAGCGAGCATGAGCGCGGCAGCACAGGCTTTCCTGCAGATCCAGGACGTGGTCAAGGACTTCGGCGGCGGCGCCGTCGCCGTCAACCACGTCAGCCTGGAGATCGCCAAGGGCGAGATCTTCGCGCTGCTCGGCTCGTCGGGCTGCGGCAAGACGACGCTGCTGCGCATGCTGGCCGGCTTCGAGACGCCGACCTCCGGACGTATCCTCCTCAACGGGCAGGACCTGGCGAAGATGCCGCCCTACGAGTGCCCGATCAACATGATGTTCCAGAGCTACGCGCTCTTCCCGCACCTCACGGTGTGGGAGAACATCGCCTTCGGCCTGCGTCGCGAGGGCATGGCCAAGGACAAGATGGTCGAGCGCGTCGAGACCATGCTCAAGCTCGTGCAGCTGGGCAAGTACGCGCAGCGCAAGCCGCACCAGCTGTCGGGCGGCCAGCAGCAGCGGGTCGCTCTGGCGCGCAGCCTGGCCAAGCGGCCGCAGCTGCTGCTGCTCGACGAGCCGCTGGGTGCGCTCGACAAGAAGCTGCGCGAGGAGACGCAGATCGAGCTCGTCAACATCATCGAGGAGGTCGGCGTCACCTGCGTGATGGTCACCCACGACCAGGAAGAGGCGATGACCATGGCCTCGCGCATCGCGGTGATGAGCGAGGGGCGCGTGCTGCAGGTCGGCGCGCCGAGCGAGATCTACGAGACGCCGGCCACGCGCTTCGTTGCCGACTTCATCGGCAACGTCAACCTGATGGACGGCAAGCTCACCGAGGACCACCCGGACCGCGTCGTCATCGACTGCGAGGACTGCAGCCACCTGGTCGGCCACGGCATCACCGGCACCGAGGGCATGGCGGTCAGCGTCGCCGTGCGACCCGAGAAGATCCGCCTCGCGCGCATCGAGCCCGCCGGCCCGCACAACCGCGTGCACGGGACGGTCCAGGACCTGTCCTACTTCGGCAGCTTCACGGTCTACCACCTCAAGCTGCGCAGCGGCCGTGTGCTCAAGATCAGCCAGAGCAACGTCGACCGCCACCGCGACGACGAACTGACCTGGGGCGACGCCGCCTGGGCCTCGTGGACGCCGTCCGCGCAAGTGGTGCTGACGCAATGAGGCCGGCATGCGACGCCTGAGCGCCCTGTGGACCTGGTTGAGCCACGGCCGCACGGTCGTGATCGGCCTGCCCTACCTGTGGCTGCTGGCCTTCTTCCTCGCGCCCTTCCTGATCGTGCTGAAGATCAGCGTGTCCGAGATGGAGGGCGTCGTCTTCAAGGACGTGCTGACGCTGAAGGAGGGCCTGCTCCAGCTCACCGTCAAGCTGTCCAACTACGTCTTCATCACCCAGGACGACCTCTACTTCGCGACCTACGTGTCGAGCGTCAAGTACGCGGCCGTCACCACCGTGCTGTGCCTGGCCATCGGCTACCCCTTCGCCTACTTCATGGCGCGCGCCAAGGCCACGCTGCAGCCGGCGCTGCTGATGCTGGTGATGCTGCCGTTCTGGACGTCCTTCCTGCTGCGCGTCTATGCCTGGAAGGGCCTGCTGGGCGAGAACGGCTGGGTCTCAGAGTTGCTGATCGCGCTGAGGCTGGACCACGTGCTGCTGGCGGCCGGCCTGATCGCCGCCGAGGGCAAGTTCATGAACACGCCCTTCTCCCTGGTCGTGGGCATGGTCTACACCTACCTGCCCTTCATGATCCTGCCGCTGTACGCCAACCTGTCCAAGATGGACCTGCGGCTGCTCGAGGCCGCGCAGGATCTCGGCGCGACGCCCGCGACGGCGTTCTGGAAGATCACGGTGCCGCTCTCCAAGGCCGGCATCATCGCCGGCTCGATGCTGGTCTTCATCCCCTGCGTCGGCGAGTTCGTGATCCCCGAGCTGCTCGGTGGTCCGCAGACCCTGATGATCGGCCGCGTGCTGTGGGACGAGTTCTTCAGCAACAATGACTGGCCGATGGCGTCGACCGTCGCGGTCGTGATGGTCCTGCTGATCCTCGTGCCGCTGGCGCTGTTCAACCGCTACCAGGCGCAGGCCCAGGAGAAGCGGACATGACGGCGCGCCGCACATTCTTCGGCGCGAGCTTCGCGCGCCGCTTCGGCCTGGGCTGGCTGGGCGCCGGCTACCTGTTCCTCTACCTGCCGATCATCGCGCTGGTCATCTATTCGTTCAACGACTCGCCGATCCCCAGCGTCTGGAGCGGCTTCACGCTCAAGTGGTACGCCGCGCTGCCGGCCGACCGCGAGATGGTCGGCGGCCTGTGGCTCAGCCTCCAGATCGCCTTCTTCACCGCCTGCGGCTCGGTGGTGCTGGGCACGCTGGCAGCCTTCGCGCTGGTCAAGTACCGTCGCTTCACCGGGCGCACGCTGTTCTCGGGCATGGTCAATGCGCCCCTGGTGATGCCCGAAGTCATCGTCGGCCTGTCGCTGCTGCTGATGCTGGTGTCGGTGCAGCGGGCCCTCGGCTTCCCCGAGCGCGGCATGCTGACCATCTGGCTCGGCCACCTGCTGCTGGGCATGGCCTACGCCACGGTCGTGATCCAGGCCCGCCTGCAGGACCTGAACCCGCAGCTCGAGGAGGCCGCGATGGACCTCGGCGCGCGGCCGCACCAGGTCTTCTACCTCGTCACGCTGCCGATGATCGCGCAGGCGCTGTTCTCGGCCTGGCTGCTGACCTTCACGATCTCGCTCGACGACGTCGTGCTGTCGGCCTTCCTGTCCGGTCCCGGCTCGACCACGATGCCGCTGGTGATCTTCTCGCGCGCCCGGCTGGGCGTGAACCCGAGCGTCAACGCGATGGCGACCGTGATCATCGCCGTCGTCGCCATCGGCGTGCTGACCGCCAGCTACCTGATCGCCCGCGCCGAGCGCCAGCGCGCCCTGGCCATGGCCGCTGCGCAACGCGCCGGCGGCTGACCGGCCCCACCGCATCCACGAACCCGAACGATCTTCAAGAGAGGAGCCCACGACATGAGAACCTGGAAACACACCGCTCTCGCCCTCGCCCTGGCCAGCGCCTTCCCGGCCGCGATGGCCCAGAGCAATGCCGAGGTGCTGAAGGAGTTGCAGGCGCTGAAGAACCGCGTGGCCGAGCTCGAGGCCAAGCTCAAGGCTGCGGAGGCCGCCAAGCCCGCGGTGCCGGCGGGTTCTGCGCAGTGGGGCATGACGCCCGAGCAGGCGGCCGAGTTCAACCGCATCGCCGTCAAGACCGAGGCGCTGGAGGACGCGCGCGACGCCTCGGGCCTGAAGGGCCTCAAGATCAGCGGCTACATGGACCCGACCTACATCTACAACAAGAACCAGAACCGCAGCGGCTTCCAGTTCTTGAATTCGGCGGCCGACGATCCCTACAGCTTTGACAACTCCTACTTCGGAGCGGTCTCGATCGACTTCCTGAAAGAAACCGACAGCGGTACCCGCTGGCGCCTGACGTTGGTGCCGCAACGCGGCATTGGGACGTTCATCGATGGCAAAAGTATTGTTCACGAAGCGTCCGTGTCGCTGCCGCTGGGAGATTTGCAGACGCGTTTCATCGCCGGTCAGGTGCCTGACTGGTCTGGCTATGAGTACGTCCAGCCACCCTTGAACAAGCTCATCACGCACAACCTCCTGTTCGATACGACGCTGCCCTACGGCTACACCGGCGCAGGATTGGAGATCACCCGCGGCAAGTGGATCGTCAAGAGCATGTTCGCGCAGGTCAACGCGACGAAGAATCAGGCTGGCGAGAAGGGTTCGGCGCTTGTCTATCGGGTCGACTATTCGCGCGGAGAATTCCAGGGTTTCGGTTTCGCTGGCGTACATGGCAAGCTGGCCAACCTCCGCGCCGACGACGGTACCGGCAACCCGGTCACCGGTAACCCCTACGACCTGCGCAACACGGCGGCGAACCTGTTCGAGTTCGACGCCTACTTCATCCGCGGCGACTGGACGGTCCAGGGCCAGGTCAGCTACGGCCAGCAGAAGAACGCCGCCGTCACCGCCGACCCGGTCACCGGCGAACTGCGCGACGCACGCTGGTACGGCCTGTCGGGCCTCGCGGCCTACAAGTTCACGCCGCGCCTCGAGGGCATCCTGCGCGCCGACTACATCAAGAACGACAAGAACGGCGGCGGCCTGCTGGGCTACAACTTCGCCGACGACCGCAACGGCATCGGCCCCGGCTACGTCTTCGACGAAGGCACGGGCTCGTGGATCCAGCCCGACACCGAGAAGGGCGCGACGCGCACCGCGGTCTCCTTCGGCCTGAGCTACCTGTTCAACCTCAACACCACCTTCAAGGCCGAGTACCGCCTCGACCGCGCCAACCAGGCGGTCTTCATCGACGTCAAGGACGGCAGCTACAAGAAGACCAACCACCTGTTCGGCGCCGCGGTGGTCGTGAGCTTCTGAGCATGGCCGCCACGATCGACTGGCGCGAACGCGCCGCCAAGACCGTCTTCGACGGCCGCAGCTTCATCGACGGCGACCTGCACGACGCCGTCGGTGGCGAACGCTTCGACTGCATCTCCCCGGTCGACGGCCGCGTGCTGGGCCGCGTCGTGCGCGGCCAGGCGGCCGACATCGATCTCGCCGTGAAGGCTGCCCGCGCGGCCTTCGACGACGGCCGCTGGGCGCGCCGCTCGCCGGCGCAGCGCAAGCGGACGTTGCAGGTCTTCGCCGAGAAGATCCTCGCGGCCAAGGAAGAGCTGGCGCTGCTCGAGACGCTGGACATGGGCAAGCCCATCCAGTACTCGCTGTCGGTCGACGTGCCCTCCACGGCGCGCACGATCGCCTGGTACGCCGAGGCGGTCGACAAGATCTACGACGAGATCGCGCCGACGGGTCACAACGCGCTGGCGCTGATCCAGCGCGAGGCCATGGGTGTGATCGGCGTGATCGTGCCCTGGAACTACCCGATGATCATGGCGGCCTGGAAGCTTGGCCCCGCGCTCGCGGCCGGCAATTCCGTGGTTCTGAAGCCCAGCGAGAAGAGCCCGCTGACCGCGCTGAAGCTGGCCGAGCTGGCCCTGGCCGCCGGCCTGCCGCCGGGGGTCTTCAACGTCGTGCCGGGCTACGGCCACGAGGCCGGCGAGGCGCTCGCGCTGCACCCCGACGTCGACGCGATCGGCTTCACCGGCTCGACGCGCGTGGGTCGCAAGATGCTGGAGTACGCGGGCCGCAGCAACCTGAAGCGCGTCTACAACGAGCTCGGCGGCAAGAGCGCCTTCCTCGTCTTCCCCGACTTCGACGATCTCGATCGTTGCGCCAAGACGGTGGCCGGCAGCATCTTCTTCAACCAGGGCGAGAGCTGCAATGCGCCTTCGCGGCTGATGGTCCACGAGAGCATCGCCGACGACTTCGCGAAGCGCGTCGCCGCCGAGGCGCCCAAGTACCGCCCGGCCGACCCGCTGGACCCGAAGACCGTGATGGGCGCGCTGGTCGACGACGGCCAGCTGCGCACGGTGATGGGCTACATCGATGCCGGCCAGACCGAGGGCGCCCGACTGCTGGCCGGCGGCGCGCAGGCGCGGGCCGAGACCGGCGGCTACTACGTCGAGCCGACGGTCTTCGACGGCGTGCGCAACGACATGAAGATCGCCCGCGAGGAGATCTTCGGCCCGGTGCTGTCCATCATCCGCTTCAAGGACGAGGCCGAGGCGGTGCGCATGGCCAACGACTCCAGCTACGGCCTGCAGGCCGGCGTCTGGAGCTCCAACATCGACCGCGCCCACCGCGTCGCGCGCGCGCTGCGTGCCGGCACGGTGCACGTCAACCAGTACGACGAGGACGACATCACCGTGCCCTTCGGCGGCTACAAGCAGAGCGGCAACGGCCGCGACAAGTCGCTGCACGCCTTCGACAAGTACACCGAGTTGAAGACGACCTGGCTGCGCCTCAACCCGTGAATCAAGGCCTGAGTCTCATCGCGTGAAGATCGAACCCGCTGCCTTCGCCGCCCCGGCGCGCGAGTCGCTCGCCGCCCAGGGCGTGCACACGCTGCTGGTGCAGTTCACCGACGTGCACGGCGTCGCCAAGGGCAAGCTCGTGCCGCTGGACCAGCTGGACGTGGTCCTGCGCGACGGCGCGGGCTTTGCCGGCCCGTCGATCTGGGGCACGGCGCTGCCGCGCACCGGTCCCCGGGCCGAGTACTACGCGCGCGGCGATGCCGGCACGCTGCAGGCCCTGCCCTGGATGCCCGGCGTCGCACGCATCGTCGGCGACGGCTTCGTGGCGGGCCAGGCCTTCGACGCCTGCCCGCGCCAGGTCCTCAAGCGCCAGGTGGCGCGACTGGCCGGGCGCGGCTGGGCGCTGCAGACCGGCATCGAACCCGAGTTCTTCCTGCTCCGGCGCGATCGTGCCGGCAGCCGCTACCAACCCGCCGACGAGGCCGACCGCCTCGACAAGCCCAGCTACGACCTGAAGAGCCTGCCGCGCCAGACCGGCTTCCTGCACGCGCTGCGCGAGGCGCTCGAGGCCGCCGGACTGCAGGTCCTGCAGATCGACCACGAGGACGCGCACGGCCAGTACGAACTCAACTTCCGCCACGACGAGGCCCTGCGCAGCGCCGACCACCTGATGCTCTTCAAGCTGGCGGCCCACCACCTGGCCGAGCAGCACGGCGCGGTGTTCTCGATGATGCCCAAGCCCTTCGCCAACCAGCCGGGCAGCGGGCTGCACTTCCACGTCTCGCTGTGGGACGGCGAGCGTTGCCTGTTCGACGACGAACAAGCGATGCGCCACTTCATCGGCGGCGTGCTGGCGCACAGCGCCGCCTTGTGCGCGCTGGCCGCTCCCACGGTCAACAGCTACAAGCGCCTGGTGGTCGGCGAGTCGCTGTCGGGCACCAGCTGGGCGCCGGCCTACGTGGCGCACGGCCCCAACAACCGGACCGCGCTGGTGCGCACCCTGCCCGGCCGCTTCGAGTGGCGGGTGCCCGATGCCTCGGCCAACCCCTACCTGGCGACGGCCGGGCTGATCGCCGCCGGCCTGGACGGCATCGACCGCCGGCTCGACCCCGGCCCGGCCTGCACCGACGACCTGTTCGAGCTGGGCCTGCCCGAGATCCGCCGCCGCGGCATCGGCCTGCTGCCCCAGGGCCTGGGCGAGGCCGTCGATGCGCTCGAGACCAGCGAGCTGCTGCACGCGACCCTCGGCGAGACCCTGCACGGCGAGTTCGTGCGCCTCAAGCGCGCCGAGTGGATCGAGTACGCGCGCCACGTCAGCGACTGGGAGCACGCGCGCTACGGCTGTGCTTTCTGAGTTGCAAGGCCGTTCGGGCTGAGCTTGTCGAAGCCCCGCGCTGGGCTTCGACAAGCTCAGCCCGAACGGGAACAGGCCCTCGACGGCATCAAGGCGAGCTGGCTCAGTACTCCCAGAAGATGCGTTGCAGCTCCTTGGAGTCGGTCGTCTTCGTCAGCGCTACCGCAGCCAGGATCTTGGCCTTCTGCGGGTTCAGGTCGTGGGCCACGACCCAGTCGTACTTGTCGTCCGGCTGCTCGGCGTTGCGCACGATGAAGCCGTCGGCCACGCGCGACGACCGGATCACCTGCACACCGCCCGAGCGCAGGCCGCGCAGCGCGTCGACCGCATAGTTGGCCACCGAGCCGTTGCCCGTGCCGGCGTGCACCACCGCCTTGGCGCCCGAGCGCTTGACCGCCTCGTAGGCCTCGAGGCTCATGTTGCCGGCGCCGTAGACGATGAAGACCTCGGGCAGCTTGTCGATGGCCTCGATGTCGAACTCGCTCTTCGTCGTGTGGCGCTTGGCCAGCGTGCGGAACCAGTAGGTCTTGCCCTCGACCGCCATGCCCAGCGGACCCCACTGGCTGCCGAAGGCGCTGGTCTTGATGTTGATCCGCTTGGCCACGTCGCGGCCGGCGTGGATCTCGTCGTTCATCACGACCAGCGTGCCCTGCCCGCGCGACCTGGGATCGGCGGCGACGACCACGGCGTTGTAGAGGTTGAGCATGCCGTCGGCCGACATCGCGGTGCCCGGCCGCATCGAGCCGACGACGACCACCGGCTTGTCGCTGCGGATCACCAGGCTCAGGAAGAACGCCGTCTCCTCCAGCGTGTCGGTACCGTGCGTCACGACGACGCCGGCGACGGCCGGATCGCGCAGCAGCTGCGACACGCGCTTGCCCAGCTGCACCAGCTTGTCGTTGGTGAAGCTCTCGGAGGCGATCTGGAACACCTGCTCGCCGCGCACCTGGGCCACGTCGGCCAGTTCGGGGATGCCGGCGATCAGCTTGTCGACCGGCACCTTGGCGGCCTGGTAGGACGCGCTGTTGGTCGCCGACGCGCCGGCGCCGGCGATCGTGCCACCGGTCGCGAGGATCACGACCTGTGGCTTGGGCGCGGTCGATGCCGGGGCCTGCGCTTGCGCGGACTGCAGTGCGAACGGCAGCAGCAAGCTCGCCGCGAGCGCGATCGTCAGATGGCGACGGATGGGATTCATGCTTCCTCCTTGGCGGTGATTCGATGTCGGATGCGGGGCACGGCGGCATGCGACGCAAGCCGCATGCCCATGATGCGCCGGCACAATGCACCGCGGCCGCACAGCCCTGATGCCGCCGTCGTCATCACCCCACATCGCCCGAGGACCCCGCTTGCGCACTCCGTGGACGGCCTACGCCAGCCTGGCCGCGAGCATGGCCCTGGTCGGCAGCTATGTCGGCCTGTCCAAGCTGCTGGTGCTGGTGTTCCCGATCTTCCTGCTGGCCTGGCTGCGCTTCGGCATCGCGGCGGTCGCGATGGCGCACTGGGTGCGACGCGACGGTGACGAGGCCCCGCTGAACGCGCACGACCGCTGGCTGCTGTTCTGGGAGAGCTTCCTCGGCAACTTCCTGTTCTCGATCTGCATGCTGTTCGGCGTGGCGCGCAGCTCGGCGCTGGCCGCCGGCGTCATCATGGCCGCGCTCCCGGCGGTCGTGGCGCTGATGTCCTGGGCCTTCCTGCGCGAGCGCATCACGGCGCCGGTGCTGGCCGGCATCGGCTGTGCCGTCGCCGGCATCGCGCTGGTGTCGGCCAGCAAGCCGGCGGGCGGCGCCGCCGACAGCTCCCTGATCGGCAACCTGCTGCTGGTCGGCGCCGTCTGCTGCGAGGCGAGCTACGTCGTCATCGGCAAGCGGCTGACCGGCAAGGTGTCGGCCAAGCGCATCAGCGCGCTGGTCAACCTGTGGGGCCTGGCACTCGTGACGCCCTTCGGCCTGTGGCAGGCCTTCGGCTTCGACTTCGGCGGCGTCGCCCCCGGCCACTGGGCGCTGCTGCTGTTCTATTCGCTGGCCGCCAGCATGGTCGCGGTGTGGCTGTGGATGACCGGCCTGAAGCACGTGCCCGCCGCCTCGGCCGGCGTCTTCACGGTGATGCTGCCGGTCAGCGCCGCGGCGGTCGGTGTGCTTCTGCTCGGCGAGCGCTTCAGCCTGGCGCAGGCAGCCGCCTTTGGGCTGGCGCTGGCCGGCGTCGTGCTGGCGACACGGCCGGCGCGCGCCTGAGCAGCGGGGTCAACCCGTCGAGGTCTCGGCCAGCACCTGGGCCAGCGCCTCGGCGGCGCGGGCCTGCACGGCGCGCGGCGATTCCCCGCGCAGGCGATGGTCGCTCCAGACCTGGCGCCAGCGGCGCGCGCCCGGCACGCCGTTCCACAGGCCCATCGCGTGGCGCATCGCGCTCATCCAGGGCTGGCCGGCGGCGTGCAGGCTTTCGAGGTAGTCGACCCAGGCCGACTCGGTAGCGCTGCGCGAAGCTGCAGTCGGCGGCGGCTCCTCGCCGAAGAAGCGCGCGTCCCAGGCTGCCATCGCCCAAGGCTCGTGGTACGAGTGGCGGCCGATCATCACCCCGTCGACCTGCTGCAGCTGGTCGGCGATCACCGCGTCGCTGTTCACGCCGCCGTTGAGCACGAGCGTGAGCCCCGGAAAGTCCCGCTTGAGCCGGTGCACCGTCTCGTAGCGCAGCGGCGGGACCTCGCGGTTCTCCTTGGGCGACAGGCCCTTCAGCCAGGCGTTGCGCGCGTGCACGATGAAGACCGTGCAGCCCGACTCGGCCACCGTGCCCACGAAGTCGCGCACGAAGTCGTAGCTCTCGCCGCGGTCGATGCCGATGCGGTGCTTGACCGTGACGGGGATGCTCACCGCGTCGAGCATGGCCTTCACGCCGTCGCGCACCAGTGCCGGTTCGGCCATCAGGCAGGCACCGAAGGCGCCGCGCTGCACGCGTTCGCTGGGGCAACCGCAGTTGAGGTTGATCTCGTCGTAGCCCCAGCGCTGGCCCAGCTTCGCGCAGGCGGCCAGGTCGTCGGGCTCACTGCCGCCGATCTGCAGCGCGACCGGATGCTCGCGCGCATCGAAGTCCAGGTGCCGCGGCACATCGCCGTGCAGCAGCGCCCCGGTCGTCACCATCTCGGTGTACAGCCGCGTGCGGCGGCTCAACAGGCGATGGAAGACGCGGCAATGGCGATCGGTCCAGTCCATCATCGGAGCGACCGACAACCGCCACGGCGAAGCCGCGGCGCGAAATTCGCTCGTCATGCGCCGATCATCCCGGCCCGCCGCGCTGCCTGCTCGATCCGGTCCGCGAACAGCGGCCACAGCGGTGCCGGCAGGTCGTGGCCCATGCCTTCGACGGCGTCGAACTGCGCGCCCTTGATCGCCTGCGAGAGCTGGACGCCGCAGGCCAGCGGCACCAGCGGGTCGGCCTGGCCGTGGATGATCTGCGTCGGCACGGCGATGCGGCCCAGCAGCGGCGTGCGGTCGCCGTCGGCAGCGATCGCGACGAGCTGGCGGGCGACGCCGGGGGCGCTCTTCAGGCCGCCGCGCTCCAGGCTGCGGCGCAGCGTGGCGCGCAGCTCTTCTTCGGGGGCCGGGTAGCCGGGGCTGCCGATCACGCGGAACAGTCGCACGTAGTGGTCCAGCACGGCGTCGGCGGTCGGCGCCGCGGGACGCGCCAGCAAGGCTGCGCGCGCGGCGCGCGTCGGCTGCGGCAGGTGCCGCGCGCCCGAGGTGGTCATCATCAGCGTCAGGCTCTTGACGCGCTCCGGGTAGTCCGCCGCGACGCGCTGGGCGATCATGCCGCCCATCGATGCGCCGCAGACATGCGCCTTGGCGATGCCCAGCGCATCGAGCAGCGCCACGGTGTCGGCCGCCAGCTCGCGCAAGCTGTACGGCGCCTGCACCGGCAGGCGCGCCAGGTAGCGCAGCGTCTGCCACATCAGGTTGGGCCTGCCGAGGTGGTCGAAGCGCTGCGACAACCCGACGTCGCGGTTGTCGAAGCGGATCACGCGAAAGCCGCGCGCCACCAGCTGCTCGACCAGGCCTTCGCGCCAGGCGATCAGCTGCATGCCCAGGCCCATGATCAGCAGCAGCGGCTCGCCGCTGTCGGGACCGTGGACTTCGACTTCGAGGGTGGTCGAGCCGGCCTGGACCTGCATGCTCAGGCCGGCCTGGCCGGGCCGTGCTTCACCAGCCAGGCCAGCGCGCCGGGCCGGTCGAACTTGCGCCAGCGCGCCGGGTCCTGGGTCAGGCGGTCGGCGACAGCGGTCAGCGCCAGCGGGTTGAGGCCCAGGCCGACGTGGCTGGCGAAGACCTCGATGTTCTCGGTCAGCGGCCCGTCCTCGTTCAGGCTGCAGGGCCAGGCGACGACGCCGTCGCTGCGCGAGTAGACCGACGTGGTCGGCACCGGCGGCGCGATGTGGATCTGGTCGCGCAGCTCGTGCGGGGCGTCGATCTTCTGGCCGCTGAGGAACTCGTAGACGCGCCAGGCGTGGTTGGCCTTCGGCGGGCCGGCGAAGGGCGTGCCCAGCGTGACGACGCAGCGCGTCGCTTCGGGCGCGAGCTTGGCGACCTCGCGCGCGTAGACGCCGCCCAGGCTCCAGCCGATCAGGCTGACGGGCTGGCCGTGCTTGTCGCGCAACTCGCGCGTCAGCTCGGCGCAGCCGCGCAGCACGCCGGGTCGCGGCCCGAAGTTGAAGCCGAAGTTCCAGGGATAGGGCGTGTAGCCCAGCACCGCTAGCAGGTTGCGCAACGGGTAGGTCGACAGGTCGTTGGCGCCGAGGCCGGGGAACACCAGCACCGGATGCCCGTCGCCGCGCGGCAACTCGCGCAGCCACGGACTGCTGAGCCACAGGGCCGCGTACTCCCAGGGCGCGCGCGCCTCGAGCATCAGCAGGAAGGGCGAAGGCGCCTTGACTTCGGTCGGGACGGAATGGGCGTCGGAGCCGGGAAAGAAGGACATGGAATCGTCGAGGGAAACGAACGCCCCGATCCTACCGGGCCGGTCTAGAGGCGGTTGCCGGGGCACGCGGCTTGCGCGGCGGCGCCTTGGCCGCCTTCTTCGCGAGCTTGCGGGCCGGCGCCCTGGCGGCCTTCGCGGCGACCTGCTTCGCCGCCGGCCTGGCCTGGGTCTTGTGCGCCAGCGCCAGCAGCTCGGCATGGCTCTCGTGCAGCGCCTGCGCGAACAGCGCGACGTCGGGCATGGCCTTGGCGCAGGCCATGCAGCCGAACTCGAGCGAGCCGTTGTAGCTCTGCACCGTGATGTTCAGCGCGACGCCGTGCACGACGATCGAGGTCGGGTGGTTGCTCAGCATCCGGGCGCCGGCCAGGTAGAGCGGCACCGCCGGCCCCGGCACGTTGGAGATCGTCACGTTGGCGATCGGCGGGATGCGGTCGGCCAGGCGCGTGCGGCCGTACAGCGCCACCATGCCGGTCAGCAGCCAGGGCACGCCCAAGGTCGGGAAGTCCGTCGGCATCACGCTCTTCAGGTCCACCAGGGCCGACTTCATCGCGGCCGTCGCGGCCTTGACGTGAGCCACCCGCCTGGCCGGCGCGGCCAGATGCGTCCCCAGGCTCACGACCGACATCGAGGCCTGGTTGCTGGCACTCGTGTCGCCGGCGGCGCGCAGCGAGATCGGCACCGCGGCGATCAGCGACTCCTTGGGTAGCGCCTTGCGCGCCTGCAGGTAGCGGCGCAAGGCCCCGCTGCACACGGCCAGCACGACATCGTTCAGCGTCGCTTCGAAAGCCGTGCGCAGGACCTTCAGCTCGGCCATCGACAGGCTGACCGCGGCGAACGCGCGGCGCCGGCCGACGGTGACGTTGAAGACCGTGCGCGGCGCGATCTTCAGGTTGCGCATGCCACCCTGGAGCTTGCGGCCCTTGGCGTCCTGCACCTCGACCCAGCGGCTGGCCGCCTTGCGCGCGGCGTCGAGCATCGCGTCCTTCGCACCGCTCGCCGCCACCTGGCCCGCCGCCTTGCCGACCGCGGCAGCGGTCCCCGGCAGCGCCTGCGCCAGGTCGGCGATCTGCTTCATCTGGTGGGCCAGCGCGCCGCCCAGGCGCTCGGCCATGCCGAGCGCGACGCTGGCCGGCCGCTCGCTGGGCATGTTGATGGCGCGGCCGTCGGCACTGAGATCGAGGATGGCCTGGCCCAGCGCCACCGCGGCCTGGCCGTCGACCGCGGCGTGGTGCAGCTGCGTGTAGAGGCCGAACACCGGCGAGCCGTCGGCCAGCGGCTTGAAGCCGGTGAGCACGTGGAAGCGCCACATCGGCCGGTCGCGCTCGAGCAGGTGGCTGTGCAGCCGGGACACCAGGGCCTGCGCCTCGGCCATGCCGTTGCTGCCGCGCGCCAGCCGCGGCAGCTTGAGGCCGATCACGTGCCAGTCGAAGTCGACCTTGGCGTCGGTCCACGCCGGCGTCGCCAGGTTCATCGGCAGCGGCAGCAGCTTGCGGCCCAGCGGCGGCGCCAGGTGGGCACGCTCGCGCAGGTGGCGCCGCACGTCGGCGACGAAGTCGCCCGCGTAGCCCGCCGGCAGGCTGAAGGTGTGCAGCGCCCCGACGTGCATGGGCATCTGCGGCGTCTCGAGATAGAGGAAGGCCGCGTCGAGTCCGCTCAGTTGCTGCACCATGCTCCGCCTCCTGGCCCTGGGTGCGGACCATGCTAGCCGCGGGCGCGCGGCGCGAATCAGCGGGTTTGCGCTAGCGCGCGGCTGCCCGTCAGCCGAGGTCGCGCAGGGGATGCGCGTGGGCCGGCCAGGGGCTCGTGAAGAAGGCCGCGACCTGATCGACGCTCACGTCCTCGATGCGCGCGGGGTTCCAGCGCGGCGCATGGTCCTTGTCGACCGCGAGCGCGCGGATGCCCTCGACGGTCTCGCTGGCGGCACCGGGCCGCAAGTGGAAGCAGTGGCGCACCAGGTCACGCTCCATGCGCAGGTCCTCGGCCAGGCTCATCGTGCGGGCACGCCGGACCTGCTCGAGCGTCACCGCCAGCATCAGCGGCGAGCGCTGGCGCAGGGCGGCGAGCGTGTGGCGCGCCCAGCCGCCGTCGTCAGCTTCGAGCGAAGCCGCGAGCGAGGCCGCGATGGCCGCGACGTCGCACTGCGCGAAATGGCGATCGATGGCGGCGCGCCGTGCGTCCAGCGTGGCCGGCGGCGCGGCCTGCGCCCGCGCGCGCACGGCAGCCAGCAGGGCCTCGTCGCTGCCGTGCGGCTGGTCGCACAGCGACTCGACCAGCGCCGGCAGCTCGGCCGACGGCAGCATCACGTCGGCCAGGCCGAGCGCGATCGCATCGCCGGCGCCGAGCACCTGCCCCGTCAGCGCGAGGTACTCGCCAACGTGGCCCGGGCAACGGCCGAGGAACGAGCCGCCGCCGACGTCGGGGAAGAGGCCGATGTGGGTCTCGGGCATCGCGAGCTTGCTGTGCTCGGTCACGACGCGCAGCCGCGCGCCCTGCGAGATGCCCATGCCGCCGCCCATCGTCACGCCGTCCATCAGCGCGACATAGGGCTTGGGATAGCGATGGATCAGGTGGTTGAGGGCGTACTCCTCGCTGAAGAAGTCCTCGAGCCGCGGATCGCCCGCCAGCGCCGCCTGGTGGAAGAAGCGGATGTCGCCGCCGGCGCAGAAGGCCGGCGCCTTGCCCTCGCGGCCCGCGCCGCGCACGACCACCGCCTGCACCGCCGCATCGCCGGCCCAGTGGCGCAGCAGCATCGTCAGGTCGCGGATCATGCCGAGCGACAGCGCGTTCAGCGCATTCGGGCGGTTCAGCGTGACCAGGCCGATCGTGCCGCGCACCTCGGCCAGCACCTGGGAGTCGCGGACCAGCGGCGGCAACGGACGAGCATTCACGATCGAGCCCCTGTTCAGGTCCGGCGCTTCAGCGCCAGCAGTTCATTGGCCACCAGCGCGCCCAGCACCAGCGCTCCGCCGGTCAGCGCGCTGGCGCCCGGATGCTCGCCGGCGCCGAGCCAGGCCCAGGCGACGCCGAACACGACCTCCAGCAAGCCCAGCAGCGCGATCTCGGGCGCCGGCAGCTCGCGCGTCAGGCGCACGACCAGCAGGCAGGGAATCGCGAGCTGCACCACGCCCAGCATGGCCAGCAGGCCCAGGTCGTGCGCCGAGGCCTGGAAGGGCCACGACAGCGGCAAGGTCGTCAGCGCCGAGATCACGGCGCCGATCAGCACGGCGGGCAGCATGTCCTGCGGCGCGCCCTCGCCCTCCGGGTCGCCGGCGCCATGGCCGATGTGCTGCAGCAGCGTCCAGTTGGTCGCCGCCGCCAGCGGCACCGCCAGTGCGACCAGCGTGCCCACGACCGACAGGCCTTCGCTGGCTTCGCGACCGAACATCCAGGCGATGCCGGCGCCACCGACCGCGATCGCGGCCCAGGTGCGCGCCGGCAGGCGGTGGTGCAGGAAGACGCGCGCGAACAGCGCCGTGATCAGCGGCCCGATCGCCATCGTGACCAGCACGTTGGCCACCGTCGTCAGCGTGATCGCGACCATGAAGGCCGTGAACATCACCGACCAGCACAGGCCCGAGACCCACACCGGCCAGGGTGCCTGCAGCAGTCCGCGCCACAGCGCCGGCCCGCGCATCGCCGTCAGCGCGACGGCCAGCGCCAGCGCGTTGAAGAGGCTGCGCCAGAACGTCACCTCGAAGCTGCGCGCCGCATCCAGGTGGCGCGTCACGACCCCGGCGATGCTCCACAGGAGCGTCACCAGGATCATCAGCGCGACGGCCTTGCGGTGCGTCATGCAGCGTCGCGGCTCGCGCGCTTGCGCTCGTGCTCCTTGAGGTGCCGCTTGCGAAGCCGAATGCTCTTGGGTGTGATCTCGACCAGCTCATCGTCCTCGATGAACTCGACCGCGTACTCGAGCGACAGCTCGATCGGCGGCGTGATCTTGATCGCGTCTTCCTTGCCGCTGACGCGGAAGTTGGTCAGCTGCTTCTGGCGCACCGCGTTGACGACCAGGTCGTTGTCGCGGCTGTGGATGCCGACCAGCATGCCTTCGTAGACCGGATCGCCGGCCTTGACGAACATGCGGCCGCGGTCGTCGAGCTTGCCGAGCGCGTAGGTCACGATCTCGCCGTCGTCCATGCTGATCAGCACGCCGTTCTTGCGGCCGCCGATCTCGCCCTTGTAGGCCTCGTAGCCGTCGAAGATGTTGCTGATCAGGCCGGTGCCGCGGGTCAGGTTCATGAACTCGTTGCTGAATCCGATCAGGCCGCGCGCCGGGATGCGGTACTCGAGGCGCACGCGGCCCATGCCGTCCGGCTCCATGTTCACCAGCTCGGCCTTGCGCAGGCCGAGCGCCTGCATCACGCCGCCTTGGTGCTGTTCCTCGACGTCGGCGGTGACCAGTTCCATCGGCTCCTGGCGCTCGCCGTCGACCTCGTGGAACACCACGCGCGGCTTGCTGACCGCCAGCTCGTAGCCCTCGCGGCGCATGT
>CAZUUU010000047.1:0-19659 GCA_964622685.1 uncultured Methylibium sp. | reverse complement strand
GCCGTCCTTGATGACGGTGACGTCGATGTTGACGATGTCGCCGTTCTTCAGCGGCCGGTCGTTCGGGATGCCGTGGCAGACCTGGTGGTTGATGGACGTGCAGATCGACTTGGGGTAGGGCGTGTAGCCCGGCGGCGCGTAGTTCAGCGGCGCGGGCACGGCGCCCTGGACCTCGACGATGTGCCGGTGGGCCAGGCGGTCCAGCTCGTCGGTGGTGATGCCCGGCTTGACATGCGCGGTCAGCATGTCCAGCACCTCGGAAGCCAGCCGCCCGGCGACGCGCATGCCGTCGGCGTCGGTGGCGCTCTTGATCGTGATCGACATGCCGGGATTATCTCACCGGCCCCTTAAAATCCGGGGCTCGCGAGAGGGAGAGACCCCCGCTCGCACCGCCTGCCGAAACCTCACGCCACGCCCGCAGATCACGCTGCGACAGCCGCGAGCCTCATGAGCCCTCCGACCCTTCTCTGCTTCGACGGCGGCAACGCGCTGTCCGGTTTCCGCGCCCAGGCGCTGCTGCCCCGGCTCCAGGCGGTGGCGCCGCGGGTCGCGGCGGTGCATGCGCGCTACGTGCACTGGGTCGCCGCGGAGGAGGCGCTCTCGCCGCAGGCGCGCGACGCCTTGCAGGCCCTGCTGCACTACGGCGACGACTACACCGGCCCGACCGACGGCGAGCGCGTGCTGGTGATGCCGCGACTGGGCACGCTGTCCCCGTGGGCCAGCAAGGCCACCGACATCGCGCACAACTGCGGCCTGGGCATCCGCCGCGTCGAGCGCGTCACCGAATACCTGCTGACGATCAAGGGCGGCCTGCTGGGCGGCGCCCGCTCGCTGCCGGCCGACGAGCGTGCGGCGGTCGCCGCGCTGCTGCACGACCGCATGACCGAGAGCGTGGCCTTCGAGCGCGAGGCCGCCGTGCGCCTCTTCGACGCCCAGCCGGGCAAGCCGATGGAGACGGTCGACGTCATCGGCTGCGGCCGGGCGGCGCTGGATGACGCCAACCGCGACTTCGGTCTGGCGTTGAGCGAGGACGAGATCGACTACCTGGTCGCGGCCTTCACCGGCCTGAAGCGCAACCCGACCGATGTCGAGCTGATGATGTTCGCGCAGGCCAACAGCGAGCACTGCCGGCACAAGATCTTCAACGCCCGCTTCACGATCGACGGGCAGGGGCAGGAACACTCGATGTTCCAGATGATCCGCCACACGCACGCGACGGCACCGCAGCACACCATCGTCGCCTACAGCGACAACGCGGCGGTGATGGAAGGCGGGCCGATCGAGCGCTGGGGGCCGCAGGGCTACACCAACGCGCCGGTCTACGGCCGGCGGGCCGAGACGGCCCACGTGCTGATGAAGGTGGAGACGCACAACCACCCGACCGCGATCTCGCCCTTCCCCGGGGCCAGCACCGGCGCCGGCGGCGAGATCCGCGACGAGGGCGCGACCGGACGCGGGGCGCGGCCCAAGGCCGGCCTGGCGGGCTTCAGCGTGTCCAACCTGCTGCTGCCGGGCACCGACGAGCCGTGGGAACGCGAGCCGGGGGGACGACGCTATGGCAAGCCCGAGCATGTCGCCAGCGCCCTGCAGATCATGATCGAAGGCCCGCTCGGCGGCGCGGCCTTCAACAACGAGTTCGGCCGGCCCAATCTGGGTGGCTACTTCCGCGTTTACGAACAGGCCGTGGACGGCCAGCGCCGCGGCTACCACAAGCCCATCATGATCGCCGGCGGCGTCGGCACGATCAGCGACGGCCAGACCCACAAGCAGGCCTTCCCGGCCGGCACGCTGCTGATCCAGCTCGGCGGCCCGGGCATGCGCATCGGCATGGGCGGCGGGGCCGCCAGCTCGATGGCGGCCGGCAGCAACACCGCGGCGCTGGACTTCGACTCGGTGCAGCGCGGCAACCCGGAGATCGAGCGTCGTGCGCAGGAGGTCATCAACCACTGCTGGGCACTCGGCGCGCTGAACCCGGTGCTGGCGATCCACGACGTCGGCGCCGGTGGCCTGAGCAACGCCTTCCCGGAGCTGGTCCACGACGCGGGCCGGGGCGCGCGCTTCGACCTGTCGAAGGTACCCGTCGAGGAGAGCGGCCTGGCGCCCAAGGAGATCTGGTGCAACGAGAGCCAGGAGCGCTACGTCCTGGCGATTGCACCCGAGAGCCTGCCGCTGTTCGACGCGATGGCCGTGCGCGAGCGCTGCCCCTATGCCGTCGTCGGCGTGACGACCGAGGAGAAGCAGCTCGTGCTGGATGCTGGCCCCGGCGCCGACCGCCCAATCGACATGCCGATGGAGGTCCTGCTGGGCAGGCCGCCCAAGATGCACCGCGACGTGAAGCGCGTCGCGCGCGCCTTCGCGCCGGTGGCGCTGACCGGCGTCGCGCTGGAGCAGGCTGCCTTCGACGTGCTGCGCCACCCCACCGTGGCCAGCAAGCGCTTCTTGATCACGATCGGCGACCGCACGGTCGGCGGCCTGTCGCACCGCGACCAGATGGTCGGTCCCTGGCAGGTGCCGGTGGCCGACTGCGCGGTGACGCTGGCCGACTACGCCGGCCTGCGCGGCGAGGCGATGGCCATGGGCGAGCGTACGCCGCTGGCCGTGATCGATGCGCCGGCCGCCGGCCGCATGGCGGTGGCCGAGGCCATCACCAACCTGCTGGCGGCGCCGATCGAGCTGGCGCGCGTCAAGCTCAGCTGCAACTGGATGGCGGCCTGCGGTGAACCGGGCGAGGACGCCGCGCTGTACGACACCGTGCGGGCAGTCGGCCTCGAGCTGTGTCCGGCGCTGGGCATCAGCGTGCCGGTCGGCAAGGACAGCCTGTCGATGCGCACGCGCTGGACCGACGGCGGCGAGGCGAAGCAGGTCACCGCGCCGGTGTCACTGATCGTCAGCGCCTTCGCGACGCTGGCCGACGTCAGCGGCACGCTGACGCCTCAGCTGCAGCCGGGCGACACGACGCTGATCCTGATCGACCTGGGGCAGGGCCGCAACCGGCTCGGCGGCTCGATCCTCGCGCAGGCGCTCGGCCAGGTCGGCGATGCGACGCCCGACCTCGACGAGCCGGCGCTGCTGAAGACCCTGGTCGCGGCGATCAACCGCCTGCGGACCGACGGCAGGCTGCTGGCCTATCACGACCGCAGCGATGGCGGCCTGTGGGCCACGGTCTGCGAGATGGCCTTCGCCGGCCACCGCGGCGTCTCGCTCAACGTCGACCTGCTGGTGACCGAAGGCGACGGCGTCTCCGACAGCCGCATGGACTGGGGCGACGCCAAGAACTGGACCGGCCAGACGGCCGAGCGCCGCAATGCGCTGACGCTGCGGGCGCTGTTCGCCGAGGAACTGGGCGCCGTGATCCAGGTCCGCAGCAGCGACCGCGACGCGGTGATGCAGGTCCTGCGCGAGGCCGGTCTCAGCAAGCACAGCCACGTGATCGGCAAGCCCAACGAGCGCGGCGTGGTCGAGGTCTGGCGCGACACCAAGGCCGTCTTCAGCGCGCCGCTGCGCGAGCTCCACCAGGCCTGGGACGAGGTGAGCTGGCGCATCGCGAAGCTGCGCGACCACCCCGACTGCGCCGATGCCGAGCATGCGGCGGCCGGCGCGGTCGACGACACCGGCCTGCACCTGCACCTGACTTTCGATCCGGCCGAGAACGTCGCCGCACCCTTCCTGAACCTGGCGCGGCCCAAGGTGGCGATCCTGCGGGAGCAGGGCGTCAACTCGCACCTCGAGATGGCCTATGCGATGGACCTGGCCGGCTTCGAGCCCTACGACGTGCACATGAGCGACCTGCAGTCGGGCCGTGCGCGGCTCGACATGTTCCGCGGCTTCGTTGCCTGCGGCGGCTTCAGCTACGGCGACACGCTCGGTGCCGGCGAAGGCTGGGCCCGCTCGGTGCTGTTCAACGCCAAGCTGGCCGAGCAGTTCGCGGCCTTCTTCGCGCACCCGCAGAGCTTTGCGCTCGGCGTGTGCAACGGCTGCCAGATGCTGGCGGCGCTGTCTCCCATCATCCCGGGCGCGCGGGCCTGGCCCAAGTTCACCCGCAACCGCAGCGAGCAGTTCGAGGCGCGGCTGAGCCAGGTCGAGGTGCTGGAGTCGCCGTCGATCTTCTTCACCGGCATGGCCGGCAGCCGCCTGCCGATCGCGGTCGCCCACGGCGAGGGCTACGCCGACTTCTCGCAGCGCGGCGATGCGAAGGCCGTGCATCGCGCGATGCGCTTCGTCGACCACGCCGGCCGCCCGACCGAGGCCTACCCGGCCAATCCCAACGGCAGCCCCGAGGGCCTGACGGCGGTGACGACCCCCGACGGCCGCTACACCGCGCTGATGCCGCACCCCGAGCGCGTACTCCGCAACGCGCAGATGAGCTGGACCCGCGGCGAGTTGCGCGCCCACAGCCCGTGGATGCGCATGTTCGGCAACGCGCGGCGCTGGCTCGGCTGAGGGGATGCCGATGCGCACGCGCGCCCTGGCACTGACGATCGGGCTGCTGGTCGCTGCGGCGGCGCCGGCTGTGCGGGCCAACGAGGCCGCTCCGGCAACCGCGGCAGCCGCGGCTCCAGCACTGCCGCTGTTCGTCGTCGAGTTCCGCACCGGTCCGGCCTGGGACCCTGCCCGGCCACCGCACGAGCAGCCGCGCTTTCGCGAGCATTCGGCCAACCTGAAGAAGCTGCGCGACGAAGGCCGACTGCAGGTCGGCGCGCGCTACGCCGACAAGGGCTTCATCGTGCTGGCGGCCGAGTCGCTGGAGCAGGCCCGCGGCTGGATCGACGCCGACCCGGCCGTGCAGGCCGGCACCTTCGTCTACGAACTCCACGACTTCCGCGTCTTCTATCCCGGCAGCCTCGGCGCGCCGCGGCGCTGAGCATGGGCAAGGCGGGCGGGCGCCACGCGCGGCTCGATGCCCTGCGCGGCTTCGCCATCGTCTGGATGGCGATCTTCCACTTCTGCTTCGACCTGGCCTACTTCCGCCTGATCGACGCGAACTTCTACCGCGACCCGTTCTGGCTGCACCAGCGCACGACGATCGTCAGCCTGTTCCTGTTCTGCGCCGGCTTCGGTCAGGCGCTGGCAGTGGCCCAGGGCCAGGACTGGCCGCGCTTCTGGCGGCGCTGGATGCAGGTGGCGGGCTGCGCGCTGCTGGTCAGCGCCGGCAGCGCGCTGATGTTCCCGAAGAGCTGGATCAGCTTCGGCGTGCTGCACGGCATCGCGCTGATGCTGATCCTGTGCCGGTTCGGCGCGCGGACCGGCGGCTGGCTGTGGCCGCTCGGCTTGGCGGCGATCCTGCTGCCGCAGTTCATCCAGCATCCCTTCTTCGACAGCCGGCTCACCAACTGGGTCGGCCTCGTGACCCGCAAGCCGATCACCGAGGACTGGGTGCCGCTGCTGCCCTGGCTGGGCGTCATGGCCTGGGGGCTGGCGGCGGGCGACTGGGTGTCGCGCCGCCGCCCCGGCTGGATCGGCGGTGCGCTCCCGCGCCCGCTGCGTCCGCTCGCGACCCTGGGTCGCTGGAGCCTGAGCTTCTACATGCTGCACCAGCCGGTGCTCATCGGCGGCCTGCTGGCGTGGCAGGCGCTCGTGCGGCTCAGTTGAACTTGTAGTCGGTCCTGGCCTTGCTCTTCAGCTCGTCGCGGAAGCTGGCGAGCTTCTGCTGCGACAGGCGCTGCTGGATCTGCGGCTTGACCTCGTCGAGCGGCGGGAACTGCGTGTCGCGCACGTCCTCGAGCTTGAGGATGTGCCAGCCGAACTGGCTCTTGACCGGGGTGTCGGTCATCGCGCCCTTGCTCAGCTTGACCATGGCCTGCGAGAACTCGGGCACGTAGCTGCCCGCGGTCGCCCAGTCGAGGTCGCCGCCCTTGGGCGCCGATCCGGGGTCCTTGCTCGACTTCTTGGCCGCGTCCTCGAAGCTGGCGCCGCCCTTCAACTGCGTGATCAGCGCCTTGGCCTCGTCTTCCTTCTCGACGAGGATGTGGCGCACGCGGTACTCCTTGTCGCCGGCCTGGGCCTTGTACTTGTCGTACTCCGCCTTGATCTCGGCGTCGGTGACCGGGTTCTTCTTCTCGTAGTCCTTGAACAGCTCGCGGATGAGGATGCTCTGGCGAGCGATCTCCATCTGCTGCTTGTAGTCGCCGCTGGCGGTGAGGCCGCGCTTCTCGGCCTCCTGCACGAAGATCTCGCGCAGCACGACCTCGTCCTTGACCTGGCGCGCGGCCTCGGGCGGCAACTGCTGGCCCTGGCTGCGGGCCTGGCTCTCGACCTGCTGCAGCAGCGCGTCGGCCCGCGCCTTGGGCACCGGCTTGCCGTTGACGGTGGCGATGTTCTGGGCGCCGGCGACCGACGGCGCGAGCAGCGCGACGGTCAAGGCGAACGAGGAAAGCTTGAGGGCAAGGGGAGTGGACGGCTTCATGCGTGGAACGGCGGCTGGGGTTGGAAGGTGAGGCCGATGGGGTGTCGCGAGCGCGTCGCGAGCCGGTGTCGGGCCTCAGGAGTCGGTGCGGGCGGCCTCGGCGGGAGTCAGCGCCGTCAGGGCCAGAGCGTGGATGCCGCGAGGCATCCAGCGGTGAAGACCATCATACACAAGGCGATGACGGGCGACGCGGCCCAGCCCCTCGAAGCGCGCGCTGACGATGCGCACGCTGAAGTGACCGCCTTCGCGGGCGCCGGCATGGCCGGCATGCAGGTGGCTGTCGTCGCCGACGGCCACCGACTGCGGCGCCAGTGCCTCGCGCAAGGCGGCTTCGATCTCGGCCGCCGTCGGCGCGGCCACGGTGGCGTCACTCATCCTCGGCCTTGATGTGGCGGCTGAGGTAGAGGCCCTGCAGCAGCGTGAACAGCAGCATCAGGCCGACGCCGCCGAAGAGCTTGAAGTTGACCCAGGTGTCGGTCGAGTAGCTGTAGGCCACGTACAGGTTCAGCAGCCCCATGAAGGCGAAGAAGGCGATCCACATGAAGTTGAGGTTGCGCCACACCGCCGGCGGCAGTTCGAGCTGCTGGCCGATCATCAGCTGCAGCAGGTTGCGGCGGAAGACGGCCTGGCTGAGCCAGAAGGCGGTGCCCATGACCCAGTACAGCACGCTGGGCTTCCACTTGATGAAGGTCTCGTTGTGGAACCAGACGGTCGCGCCGCCCAGCACCGTGACCAGGCCCAGGCTGACCCACAGCATCGTGTCGATCTTCTTGCCGCGCGCCAGCAGCCAGCCGATCTGGGCGAAGGTGGCCAGGATGACCGCCAGCGTCGCCAGCAGCACCGGTGCCTCGTTCGGGCCGACGGTGCCGCCCGAGACCAGGAAGCCGAAATGCTGGCTCGCGAACGCGGCCGCGGCATCGGGCTGACCTTCGGCGACCTTGAAGGCGATGAAGAAGAAGACGATCGGGAACAGGTCGAACAGGAACTTCATCGAAGGGGCCGGGCAGGGCGCAGGGAGGCGACGGGCGGATTGTGCCGCCCGGACGGCGTCCGGGCGGCTCGCCGGGTTACGAGCCGTTGCGAGGCTGGAAATCGATCGAGGCCGAGTTGATGCAGAAGCGCTCGCCGCTCGGCTCGGGGCCGTCGTCGAAGACGTGCCCCAGGTGGGCGCCGCAGCTCTGGCAGCGCACCTCGACGCGCACCATGCCGTGGCTGCGGTCGACCACGCGCTCGACGATGCCGGCCTTCAGCGCCTCGGAGTAGCTCGGCCAGCCGCAACCGGCGTCGAACTTGGTGGCCGAGTCGAACAGCGGCTCGCCGCAGCAGACGCAGGCATAGGTGCCGGCCTGCCAGTGGTCCCAGTACTTGCCGGTGAAGGCGCGCTCGGTGGCGGCGTGGCGGGTGACCTCGAACTGCGTGGCATCCAGCTGGGCACGCCATTCGGCGTCGGGCTTGCTGATCTTGTACGAACTCATGATGAACAGGACACCTCCAGTTGCTGCGCCCAGTCGGGCGGGAAGTCGGCGTAGGCCGACGCTTCGACCTGTTCGTCGCAGGGACGTTCCAGAACTTTCAGCAGTCGCCGGGTCTCGGCGAAGTCGCCCGCCTGGGCCGCGCGGATCGCGTTCTCGCACAGGTGGTTGCGCAGCACGAACTTCGGATTGACGCGGTCCATGCGCTGCCGGCGATCGGCGTCGACGCTGCCCTCGGCAGCCAGCCGCCGCCCATAGCGGGCGGCCCAGGCGTCGAAGGCGGACCGGTCGACGAAGAGGTCGCGCACGGCGCTCGGGTCGGCCGGCGTCCAGGCGCCCAGGCGTCGCCAGGCGATCGTGAAGTCGGTGCGCTCCGAAGCCAGCAGCTTGAGCCAGTCGTCGATCAATGCCCGGTCGTCGTCCCGGGCCGTCGCCAGGCCCAGCTTGGCGCGCATGCGCGCCTCCAGCGCGGCCGGGAAGAGCGTGCGGTACGGCTCCAGGGCCTCGAGCGCCAGCTCGCCGGTGGCATCGGTGACCTCGTTGCCCAGGGCGATCAGCGGCAGCATCGCCTGCGCCAGGGCGTGCAGGTTCCACATCGCCACGTTGGGCTGGCGCGCATAGGCGTAGCGGCCCTGGTGGTCGGAGTGGTTGCAGACGTGCCCGGGATCGAAACCGTCGAGGAAGCCGAACGGGCCGTAGTCGATCGTCAGCCCCAGGATGGACATGTTGTCCGTGTTCATCACGCCGTGGCAGAAGCCGACGGCCTGCCAGTCGGCCAGCAGCGTGGCGGTTCGACGCGCGACGGCCTCCAGCAGCGCCGCATACGGATTCCCCGCGTCCCGGCAGGCCGGGTAGTGCGCATCGATGACGAAGTCGGCCAGCACCTTCAGCGCGGCGTGCTGGTCGTGGTGGGCGAAGTGCTCGAAATGCCCGAAGCGCACGAAGCTCGGCGCCACCCGGGTGACGATGGCGGCGGTCTCGACGCTCTCGCGTCTGACCGGCAAGGGCGATCCGACGACGGCCAGCGCGCGCGTCGTCGGGATGCCCAGGTGGTGCATCGCCTCGGAGCACAGGAACTCGCGGATCGACGATCGCAGCACGGCGCGGCCGTCGCCCATGCGCGAGTACGGCGTCAGGCCGCTGCCCTTGAGCTGCAGTTCCATCGCGCCGGCGGGCGTGTCGACCTCGCCCAGCAGCAGGGCCCGCCCGTCGCCCAGCTGCCCAGCCCAGACGCCGAACTGGTGGCCGGAATACACCGAGGCGAAGGGCCGCGATCCGTCGGCCACCGACGAGCCGGCCAGCACCTCGAGGGCCGCCGGCGTGTCCAGCCAGCGGCTCAGGCCGAGCTCGTCGGCCAGTGCCTCGCTGCGCGCCACCCAGTGCGGCGCCGTCACGGGCTGGGGCGGCAGCGCGGTGCCGAAGCGCGGGCCCAGCGATGCGAGGCCGCCCGAAGAGCGCCACGCAGGGGCTGCGTTCTGGAGCGAGAGGTCGGCGGCATTCACGAGGCCCGGATTGTCCGCCAGCCTGCATCCGCCACCGGGCCCTGGGGGAATCACGCTTTGACAGCGATCGCGCGTGGCTTCGATACTCGCCGCCCGTCCCCAGGAGAACCCGATGCTCGGCCTGATGCAAGACTCCCCGCTGCTGATCTCGGGACTCATCGAGTTCGCGGCGCGCCACCACCACGACACCGAGATCGTGTCGCGCCGCGTCGAAGGCGACCTGCACCGCACCACCTACGCCCGGGTCGGTGCGCGGGCCCGCCAGGTGGCGGGCGCGCTCGACCGCCTGGGCCTGGCCTTCAGCGACCGGGTCGGCACCCTGGCCTGGAACGGCTACCGCCACCTCGAGCTGTACTACGGCGTCTCGGGCAGCGGGCGGGTGGTGCACACCATCAACCCGCGGCTGTCGCCCGAGCAGGTGGTGTGGATCGCCAACCATGCCGAGGACCAGGTGCTGTGCTTCGACATGAGCTTCCTGCCGATCATCAAGGCGGTGTGGTCCAAGTGCACGACCGTCAGGCACTGGATCGCGCTGTGCGAGGCCGACGCGCTGCCCGCCGACACCGGCATTCCCGGGCTGCGCAGCTACGAGGCCTGGATCGAAGGCGAGAGCGAGCAGTACGCCTGGCCGAGCTTCGACGAGCGCACCGCTGCCGCGCTCTGCTACACCAGCGGCACGACCGGCAACCCCAAGGGCGTGCTCTACAGCCACCGCTCGACGCTGCTGCACGCCTGGGGCATCGCGCTGCCCGACTCGCTGGGGGTCTCGGCGCGAGACTGCGTGCTGCCGGTGGTGCCGATGTTCCACGTCAACGCCTGGGGCCTGCCCTATGCCGCCGCGATGACCGGCACCAAGCTCGTCTTCCCCGGCGCGGCGCTCGACGGCAAGTCGGTCTACGAACTGATCGAGGCCGAGAAGGTCACCATGTCGGCGGGCGTGCCGACCGTGTGGCTGATGCTGCTCAACCACCTCAAGGCCAACGACCTCAAGTTCTCGACCATGACGCGCACGGTGATCGGCGGCTCGGCCTGCCCGCCGGCGATGATCAAGAGCTTTCGCGACGACTACGGCGTGACCGTCCTGCATGCCTGGGGCATGACGGAGATGTCGCCGGTCGGCACGGTGTGCAAGCTCAAGCTCAAGCACCTCGCGACCGATCCCGAGGCGCAGCTGGCGGTGCTGATCAAGCAGGGCCGCTCGGTGTTCGGCGCCGAGATGAAGATCGTCGATCCAGACGGCCGCGAGCTGGCCTGGGATGGCACGACCAGCGGCGACCTGCTGGTCAAGGGGCCGTGGATCGTGTCGAGCTACTTCAAGGGGGAGGGAGGCGACCCGCTGGTCGACGGCTGGTTCCCGACCGGCGACGTGGCCACCATCGACCCCGACGGTTTCCTGCAGATCACCGACCGCAGCAAGGACGTGATCAAGTCCGGCGGCGAGTGGATCAGCTCGATCGACGTCGAGAACATCGCGGTGGCGCATCCGGCCGTGGCGATGGCCGCCTGCATCGCCATCGCCCACCCCAAGTGGGACGAGCGGCCGCTGCTGGTGGTGGTCAGGAAGCCCGGCGCCGAGTTGAGCCGCGAGGCCATGCTGGCGCACTTCGAGGGCAAGCTCGCCAAGTGGCAGGTGCCCGACGACGTGGTCTTCGTCGAGGCCATCCCCCTGGGTGCGACCGGCAAGATGCAGAAGAACAAGCTGCGCGACCAGTTCAAGGACTACCGGCTCCCCGGCGTCTGAGCCCGGCGACGCCCCGGGTGCAGGGCGACTTGTCCGGTGGGCGACATCCCGGAGTGGGGAAGTCCCGGAAACCTGTGAAGTCGGTTGCACATTACGCTAGCTGACACCGTGTTGAACACAAGGGCCGATGGCCGCAAGGAGACCAGGATGCGATTCACGAAACGGATGTTCGGTGTGGTGATCGGCGCCGGCATGGCGCTCCACGCGGGGCTGGCCTTCGCGCAGAAGGGCGAGACCGTCAAGATCGCCTGGATCGACCCGCTGTCGGGCCTGATGGCCCCGGTCGGCCAGAACCAGGTGAAGAGCTTCCAGTTCTTCGCCGAGAAGTTCAACAACGACCCCAAGCTCAACCCGGCCGGCGTCAAGTTCGAGATCCTCGCGCTGGACAACAAGCTCAGCCCGACCGAGAGCCTGAACGCCTTCAAGGCCGCGCTCGACCAGGGCGTGCGCTACATCACCCAGGGCAACGGCTCGTCCGTGGCCGGCGCGCTGATCGAAGCCGTGGCCAAGCACAACGAGCGCAACCCGGGCAAGGAAGTCGTCTACCTCAACCACTCGGCGGTGGACCCCGACTTCACCAACAGCAAGTGCAACTACTGGCACTTCCGCTTCGACGCCGACACCTCGATGAAGATGGAGGCGCTGACCACCTTCATCAAGGAGGCCCAGCCGGACGTCAAGAAGGTCTACCTGCTGAACCAGAACTACTCGCACGGCCACCAGGTGGCGCGCTTCGCGAAGGAGAACCTGGCGAAGAAGCGTCCCGACATCCAGATCGTGGGCGAGGACCTGCACCCCTTGGCCCAGGTGCGCGACTTCGCGCCCTACGTCGCCAAGATCAAGGCCGCCGGTGCCGACACCATCATCACCGGCAACTGGGGTTCCGACCTGGCGCTGCTGGTCAAGGCGGCCAACGAGGGCGGCTACACCGGCAAGTTCTTCACCTACTACAGCGGCGTCAGCGGCACGCCGACGGCGCTGGGCAAGAGCTACGAAGGCAAGCTGTTCCAGGCCTCGTACAACCACTACAACCTGCCGGGCCAGATGGGCAAGTGGCAGGCCGAGTACAAGGCCAAGTTCAACGATGACTTCTACACCGGCTCGGTGATCCGGATCTACTCGGCGCTGACCGCGGCGATGGCGAAGGCCAAGTCGACCGACCCGGTCAAGGTGGCCGCCGCCCTGGAGGGCTTGAGCTTCAACGGCAACATGAACGGTGAAGTCGAGATGCGCAAGACCGACCACCAGCTGCAGCAGCCGCTGTACATCACGGTCTGGCAGAAGGCCGATGCCAAGTTCCCGT
Source organism: uncultured Methylibium sp. (assembly GCA_964622685.1). Lineage (GTDB taxonomy): Bacteria > Pseudomonadota > Gammaproteobacteria > Burkholderiales > Burkholderiaceae_C > Methylibium. The sequence continues at coordinate 7,238 of CAZUUU010000047.1, read as the reverse complement.
ACAGCCCCGAGAACACCGGCATGACGCTGGCCCCGGTCAAGGAGTACCCGGCCTACGTGTCGAGCACGCCGACCAGCTGCCAGATGAAGCGGCCGGGCGCGGGCGCCTGACGACGACAGGCGGCGGCGGGCCCCTGATCCAGGGCCGCCGCCGGGCGGGGCTCGATCGGCGCCACCGTATCGAGCCCCTTTTTCTTGGCGCCTTCGCGGCGTCCTTGCACCGCCGACCCTGATGGAATTCTTCACGATCTCCATGCTCAACGGCCTGAGCTACGGGCTGTTGCTGTTCATGCTGAGCTCGGGGCTGACGCTGATCTTCAGCATGATGGGCGTGCTCAACTTCGCCCACGCCAGCTTCTACATGCTGGGCGCCTACATCGCCTATACGATCGCGCAGATCGTCGGTTTCTGGCCCGGCCTGCTGATCGCACCGCTGCTGGTCGGCGCGCTGGGCGCGCTGTTCGAGCGCACGGCGCTGCGCAAGGTCCACAAGTTCGGCCACGTGCCGGAATTGCTGGTGACCTTCGGCATCTCCTACGTGATCCTCGAGCTGGTGCAGCTGATCTGGGGTCGCACCGCCGTGCCGTTCCCGCCGCCGGCAGCGCTGCAGGGGCCGGCCTTCACGCTGATCGGCTCCGACGCGGGGCTCGGCCTGACCTGGGGCGCCGCGCCGGCCGCGGTGTGTGCCGTCGCCGGCACGGTGTGCTCGCCGTTCCCCGCCACTCGCGGCTTCATGATGCTGGTGGCGCTGTTCATGCTGGTGGCGCTGTGGCTGCTGCTGACGCGCACGCGCATCGGCCTGGTGATCCAGGCCGCGCTGACGCACCCCGAGATGGTCGAGGCGCTGGGCCACAACGTGCCGCGCGTCTTCATGCTGGTGTTCGGCGCCGGCGCGGCGCTGGCCGGCCTGGCTGGTGTGATCGGTGGCGTGACCTTCGTCACCGAGCCGGCGATGGCGGCGACGGTGGGCTCGGTCATCTTCGTCGTCGTCGTGGTCGGCGGCATGGGCTCGCTGTCGGGCGCCTTCCTCGCCTCGCTGATCATCGGCGTGGTGCAGACCTTCGCGATCGCGGTCGACTACTCGCTCGGCAGCCTGTTCCAGCAGCTCGGCATCGCGCTCAGCCCGGAGGCGGCCAACAACTCGGTGCTGCGGCTGACGATCTCGCAGATCGCGCCGATCCTGCCCTACCTGTTCCTGGTGCTGATCCTGATCTTCCGGCCCAAGGGCCTGCTCGGGACGCGCGAAGGCTGAGCTGCCGATGAGCACAGCGCACAACTTCCATTTCAAACCGTACAACGTCGGGCGCTGGATCGTCTGGGCGCTGTTCGCGCTGCTGCTGCTGGTGGCGCCGCTGATCTTCACCAGCGGCCTGTCGCGCACGATGCTGGCGCAGATGGGCATCGCCATCATCACCTGCCTGTCCTACAACATGCTGCTGGGGCAGGGCGGCATGCTGAGCTTCGGCCATGCGGTCTACACCGGCCTCGGGTCCTACATCGCGATCCACATGCTCAACGCCGTCGCGGGCGGGCAGTGGCCGATCCCGGTGAGCCTGATCCCGCTGGTCGGCGCCGTCGCCGGCATGGGCTTCGCGGTGCTGTTCGGCTTCGTGACGACCAAGAAGGCCGGCACGCCCTTCGCGATGATCACGCTGGGCATCGCCGAGCTGGTGTTCGCGGCCTCGCTGATGATCCCGGAGTTCTTCGGCGGCGAGGCCGGCGTCTCGGGCAACCGCGTCGTCGGCAAGCCGGTGGCCGGCATCAGCTTCGGGCCGCAGGTCCAGGTCTACTACCTGATCGCGATCTACACCTTCGTCGCGACGGCGGCGATGTTCGCCTTCACGCGCACACCGCTCGGCCGCATGCTCAACGCGGTGCGCGACAACCCCGAGCGGGTCGAGTTCATCGGCTACAACACGCAGCGCGTGCGCTACTTCGCCTTCATCATCTCGGGCTTCTTTGCCGGGCTGGCGGGCGGTCTGTACACGCTGAACTTCGAGATCGTCACGGCCGAGGTGGTCGGCGCGGCACGTTCCGGCGCCTACCTGCTGTTCACCTTCCTCGGCGGGGCGACCTTCTTCTTCGGGCCGATCATCGGCGCGATCCTGATGGTGCTGGCCTTCGTGCTGCTGTCCGAGTTCACCAAGGCCTGGCTGCTCTACCTCGGCCTGATCTTCCTCTTCATGGTGATGTACGCGCCCGGCGGCATCGCCAGCCTGATCATGATGAACCTGCGCGTCGCCGCCTTCGGCAAGCTCAAGCGCCTGTGGACCTCCTACCTGGCACTGGCCGGCTGCGCGCTGGTGGTGCTGGCGGGCGCGGCCGCGATGGTCGAGATGGTCTACCACCTGCAGCTCGGCGCGGCGCTCGGCAGCACCTTGCCCTTCCTGGGCGCGACGCTCGACGTGAAGGGCATCGACAGCTGGTTCGGTGCCGCCTTCGTGATGCTCACCGGCCTGGGCCTGTTCGAGATCACGCGGCGCCAGTTCTCGCGCGAGTGGGGCACGATCCAGGAAGAGATCGAGCACGAGATCCGGAGGCGTGAAGCGCTATGAGTGGCAGCAGCCCCTACGCGGTCGAGCTGAAGGACGTCCGCAAGAGCTTCGGCAAGACCGAGATCATCCGCGGCGCCAGCCTCGCGGTGAAGCCCGGCGAGCGCGTCGCGATCATCGGACCCAACGGGGCCGGCAAGTCCACGCTCTTCAACCTGATCTCGGGCCGCTTCAGCCTCACCAGCGGCGAGATCCTGCTGCACGGCGAGCGCATCCACGGCCTGGCGCCCTACGAGATCAATCGCAAGGGCCTGGCACGCAGCTTCCAGGTCAGCAACCTGTTCACGCGGCTGTCGGTGTTCGAGAACGTGCGCTGCGCCGTGCTGTGGTCGATGGGCTACCGCTACTCGTTCTGGAAGTTCCTGGCCGACCTGACCGACGCGAACGAGCGCGCCGAACGCGTGATGGAGATGATCAAGCTCGACCGCAAGCGCGACACGCTGGCGATGAACCTGACCTACGCCGAGCAGCGCGCGCTGGAGATCGGCATCACCATCGCCGGCGGCGCCAGCGTGATCCTGCTCGACGAGCCGACCGCCGGCATGAGCAAGAGCGAGACCAAGCGCTTCGTGCAGCTGATCCGCGAAGTGACCGAGGGCAAGACCCTGCTGACCGTGGAGCACGACATGGGCGTGGTGTTCGGCCTGGCCGACAAGATCGCGGTGCTGGTCTACGGCGAGGTCATCGCCTTCGACGAGCCCGAGGCGGTGCGCGCCAATCCGCGCGTGCAGGAGGCCTACCTGGGCTCGGTGCTGGCCGACCAGCAGGCCGCCGCGGCGGGGCACTGAGCGATGCTGAGCCTGTCCAACCTCCACGCCTTCTACGGCAAGAGCCACGTGCTTCACGGCGTGTCGCTCGATGTCAAGCCGGGCGAGATCGTCAGCCTGCTGGGCCGCAACGGCTCGGGCCGGTCGACGACGGTCAAGACCATCATGGGCTTGGTCGACGGCCAGGGCTCGATCAAGTGGAAGGACGAGGAGATCCTCGGCCACCATGCCTTCGACATCGCCCACCGCGGCATCGGCTACGTGCCCGAGAACCGCGACATCTTCCCCGAGCTGACCGTGCACCAGAACCTGCTGCTGGGCGAAAAGCGCAAGGCGCAGAACCCGCGCTGGAAGACCGACGACATGTACGCGATGTTCCCGCGCCTCAAGGAGCGCCAGCACACCGAGGCCGGCGTGCTGTCGGGCGGCGAGCAGCAGATGCTGACGCTGTGCCGCACGCTGATGGGCGACCCGGACCTGATCATGATCGACGAGCCGACCGAAGGCCTGGCGCCCAAGATCGTCGAACTGGTGGCCGAGTACCTGAAGGAACTCAAGCGCCGCGGCCTGTCGGTGCTGCTGGTCGAGCAGAAGCTGACCATCGCGCTGGAGATCTCCGAGCGCTGCTACGTGATGGGCCACGGCCGCATCGTCTTCGAGGGCACGCCGGCCGACCTGCGGGCGAACGCCTATATTCGGAAGGAATGGCTCGAAGTCTGAGCCTGACTCTCGCCCTGCGTACCGGCCGCCGCTTGTCACGGCAGCGACATCGCACCGCCGCAAATCGCCGCAGAATCGAACGATCGTTCGTTTCGTACCGCTTCCCTTTCACCTGTGAGGGCTGATCCATGAGCGCCAGCTATGAAGTCCGCGGCGACGTCGCCGTCATCACCCTGAACAACCCGCCGGTCAACGGCCTGGGCTACGAGACGCGGCGCGGCATCGCCGACGGGCTGGCGCGCGCCGAGGGCGATGCGGCCGTCAAGGCCGTCGTCATCGCGGGGGCGGGCAAGGCCTTCTCGGGCGGCGCGGACATCAAGGAGTTCGGCTCGCCCAAGGCGATGGCCGAACCGAACCTGCCGAGCGTGATCCGGATGATCGAGACCGGCAGCAAGCCGGTCGTCGCCGCGGTGCACAGCGTCTGCATGGGCGGCGGCCTCGAGCTGGCGCTGGGCTGCCACTACCGCGTGGCCGCGCCCGGCACCAATGTCGCGCTGCCCGAGGTCAAGCTGGGCCTGCTGCCGGGTGCCGGGGGCACGCAGCGGCTGCCGCGTGCGCTTGGTCCAGGTTCGGGCGTGGAGCATGCACTCAACATGATCGTCAGCGGCGAGCCGGTCAAGAGCGAACTGCTGGCGCAGGCGCCCGGGCAGAAGCTGTTCCAGAAGATCATCGAGGGCGACCTGCTCGAAGGCGCGATCGCCTACGCGAAGGACATGGCGGGCCAGCGCCCGCTGCCGCTGGTGCGCGACCTGAAGGCCACGCACCCGAGCGCCGACGCCTACTTCCAGTTCGCCCGCAACACCGTGGGCGCGATGGCCAAGAACTTCCCCGCGCCGCTGCGCTGCGTCGACTGCGTCGAGCAGGCCGTCAAGGCGAAGTTCGAGGACGGCATGCGCTACGAGCGCGAGGCCTTCACCGCGCTGATGTTCACGCCCGAGAGCAAGGCGCTGCGCCATGCCTTCTTCGCCGAGCGCGCCGCCAGCAAGATCCCCGACGTGCCCGAGGACACGCCGGTGCGCGAGGTGAAGAAACTCGCCGTCATCGGTGCCGGCACCATGGGCGGCGGGATCGCGATGAACTTCCTCAACGCCGGCATCCCGGTCGTGATGCTGGAGATGAAGCAGGAAGCCCTGGACAAGGGGCTGGGCATCATCCGCAAGAACTACGAGGCCCAGGTCAAGAAGGGCAAGCTGAAGGCCGACAAGTACGAGCAGCGCATGGCGCTGCTCAGCACCACGCTGAACTACGCCGACCTCAAGGACGCCGACATGGTGATCGAGGCGGTGTTCGAGGACCTCGGCGTCAAGGAGAAGGTCTTCAGCACGCTCGACGAGGTGATGAAGCCGGGCGCGATCCTCGCGTCCAACACCTCGACGCTGGACATGAACAAGATCGCGTCCTTCACCAAGCGCCCGCAGGACGTGATCGGCACGCACTTCTTCAGCCCGGCCAACGTGATGAAGCTGCTGGAGGTGGTGCGCGGCGAGAAGACCGCCAAGGACGCGCTGGCCACGGTCATGCAACTGGGCAAGAAGATCAAGAAGACCTGCGTGGTTTCGGGCGTGTGCGACGGCTTCATCGGCAACCGCATGATCGAGCAGTACTCGCGCCAGGCCGGCTTCCTGCTGGAGGAGGGCGCCACGCCGGCCCAGGTGGACAAGGCGGTCGAGAAGTTCGGCTTCGCGATGGGCCCCTTCCGCATGGGCGACCTGGCCGGCAACGACATCGGCTGGGCGATCCGCAAGCGCCGCTACGTCGAGAAGCCCCACATGCGCTACAGCAAGACGGCCGACCTGCTGTGCGAGCTGGGCCGCTACGGCCAGAAGACGGGCGCCGGCTGGTACGACTACGTGCCCGGCAAGCGCGACGCGATCCCGTCCAGGCTGGTCGAGGAGATGATCGAGAAGCACCGCCAGGAGCTCGGCATCACGCCGCGCAAGATCAGCGACGAGGAGATCGTGCACCGGCTCGTCTACTCGCTGGTCAACGAGGGCGCCAAGATCGTCGAGGAAGGCATCGCCAGCCGGGCCAGCGACATCGACGTGGTCTACCTGACCGGGTACGGCTTCCCCTTGCACCGCGGCGGCCCGATGTGCTATGCCGACACGCAGGGCCTGTTCAACGTCGTGCAGACGATGAAGCGCTTCCAGAAGAACCCGCACGACGACGCGACGTTCTGGGAGCCGGCGCCGCTGCTCGCGCGCCTGGCGGCCGAAGGCAAGAGCTTCAGCTGACGCCGCGAGATCCGCGATGAGCGAGCGCGCCACCTTCAGCCGGATGCAGGACAGCACCGCCGAGGACTGGCGCAAGATCGCCGGGGAGTTCGCGGGCTTCACGCGCACGCTGCCCGACCGGCTGATGGCGCACCTGAAGCTGCTCGAGGGCGACTACGGCGGCTTCCCGGTCGATCGCTACACGCATTCGCTGCAGACCGCGACGCGGGCGCTGAAGGACGGCCGCGACGACGAGTACGTGGTGTGCGCGCTGCTGCACGACATCGGCGACACGCTCGGCACCTACAACCACTTCGACATCGCCGCGGCGATCCTCAAGCCGGTCGTCAGCGACGCCAACCTCTGGATGGTGCAGCACCACGGCATCTTCCAGGGCTACTACTTCTTCCACCACCTCGGCATGGACCGCGACCTGCGCGAGCAGCATCGCGGCCACCCGCACTTCGAGCGCACCGCCGAGTTCTGCGAGCTCTACGACAACCCGGCCTTCGACGCGCGCGCCGAGACGCTGCCCATCACCGAGTTCGAGCCGATGCTGAGGCGCGTCTTCGCCCAGCCCCGCAACAGCCTCTACAAGGCGGCGATGCCCGCTGCCGCCTGATCCTCAGGAGTTCTCCATGACCAACGCCGTGATCGTCTCCACCGCCCGCACCCCGCTCGCCAAGAGCTGGAAGGGCGCCTTCAACATGACACACGGCGCGACGCTGGGCGGCCACGCCGTCAAGGCGGCGGTCGAGCGGGCCGGCATCGAGGCGGCCGAGGTGGACGACGTGATCATGGGTTGTGCCAACCCCGAAGGCGCGACCGGCGCCAACATCGCCCGCCAGGTCGCGCTGCGCGCCGGCCTGCCCATCACCACCAGCGGCATGACGGTGAACCGCTTCTGCTCCAGCGGCCTGCAGACGATCGCGATGGCGGCGCAGCGCATCATCGCCGGCGAGGGCGACGTCTACGTCGCCGGCGGCG
>CAZUUU010000046.1:0-20455 GCA_964622685.1 uncultured Methylibium sp. | reverse complement strand
GCAGCGCGGTCATCGCCGCCATCACCGCGCGGAAGGTCAGGTACTGGAAGACGCGCAGGAAGCCGAGCTGCTCGGGATACAGCAGCGCGAGCCATTGCGACAGGGTGATCAGCATCGGGGCTTGTCCTCAGTGGAGCTCCGCCATCGCCTGCAGCGCGGCAACCACCTGTTCCATCTTCATGAAGCGCGAGCCCTTGACGACCACCGACGCGGCGGCCGGCGCCTCGCGCAGCATGCCGACCAGCGCGGCCACGCTGTCGAAGGCCCGCGCCGGGTTGCCGAAGGCGCGTGCGGCCGCGACGCTGGCCGTGCCGGCCGTCCACAGCGACTCGATGTGGCGCGCCTTCGCATAGGCACCGATCTCGGCGTGGAAGGCCGGGCCCTGGTCGCCGACCTCGCCCATGTCGCCCAGCACCAGCCAGCGCGGGCCGGGCAGCGTGGCCAGCACGTCGATCGCGGCACGCACCGAGTCCGGGTTGGCGTTGTAGCTGTCGTCGATCAGCGTCATCTCGCGGCCCTGGCGGCGCAGCGTGCGGATCTGCGAGCGGCCCTTGACCGGCACGAAGGCCTCGAGCCCGCGGCTCACCGCCTCCAGCGGGCAGCCCGCGGCCAGCGCGCAGGCGGCCGCGGCGAGCGCGTTCTTCACGTTGTGCCAGCCGGCCACGCGCAGGCGGATCGCGGTGGCGCCGGCCGGCGTGTGCAGCACCACGGCCCAGTGGTCGCGGCTCCACACGGCCTCGGCCATCAGGTCCGACGGGCCCTCCAGCGAGAAGCTCAGGGTCGGCCGCGTGCCGGCGAGCCGCTGCCACAGCGGCGTCTGCGCGTCGTCGGACGGGAACACCGCGGTGCCGGTCGGGCCCAGCGCCTCGATCACCGCGCCGTTCTCGCGCGCGACGGCCTCGACGCCGGCCATGAACTCCTGGTGCTCGCGCTGCGCGTTGTTGACCAGCGCCACCGTCGGCGCCGCCAGGCGCGCCAGCTGCGCGATCTCGCCCGGGTGGTTCATGCCGAGCTCGACCACCGCGGCGCGGTGCCAGCTGCCGCCGGCGGCGTGATCCTGGCGCAGCCGCAGCAGCGTCAGCGGCACGCCGATGTCGTTGTTGAAGTTGCCTTCGGTGGCCAGCGCCGCATCGCCCAGCCAGGCGCGCAGGATGAAGGCGATCATCTGCGTGACCGTGGTCTTGCCGTTGCTGCCGGTGACGGCGATCAGCGGCAGGTGCATGCGCGCGCGCCAGGCGGCCGACAGGTCGGCCAGCGCCGCGCGCGTGTCGGCCACCTGCAGGCCGGGCAGCTGCGCCTCGGCCAGGCCGCGCTCGGCGATGGCTGCCGCGGCACCGGCCGCGCGCGCCTGCGGCAGGAAGTGATGCGCATCGAAGCGTTCGCCCTTGAGCGCGACGAACAGGTCGCCGGGCTGCAGGCTGCGGGTGTCGGTGTGCACGCGCGCCAGCGCCGTCGCCGGGTCGCCGACCAGCGCGGAGCCGGGCAGCAGCGCGTGCGCCTGGCCCAGATCCATCATGACGGCGCTCATCCGCGCGCTCCCCGCGCCGCCAGCGCCTGCGTCGCCTCGACGACGTCGGAGAAGGGGTGCCGCTGGCCGGCGATCTCCTGGTAGTCCTCGTGACCCTTGCCGGCGACCAGCAGCACGTCGCGCGGGCCGGCCTGGGCCACGGCCTGGGCGATCGCGGCGCGGCGATCCTCGATCACCGTCGCGCGGTCGCGCCGGTCCTGGCCGGCGACGATGTCGGCCAGGATCGCGCCGGGCACCTCGTTGCGCGGGTTGTCGCTGGTGACGATCACGCGATCCGCCAGCCGCTGCGCGATCGCGCCCATCAGCGGCCGCTTGCTCGCGTCGCGGTTGCCGCCGCAGCCGAACACGCACACCAGCCGGCCTTCGCGCGCCATCGCCAGCGGGCGCAGCGCGACCAGCGCCTTCTCCAGCGCGTCGGGCGTGTGGGCGTAGTCGACGACCACTTCGGGCCGGCCGTGGCCGTCGCCGACGCGCTGCATGCGGCCGGGCACGGGCGTGAGCTGAGGGACCACGCGCACGGCGTCGGCGAGCGACACGCCCATCGCCCGCAGCCCGCCGATCACCGCCAGCAGGTTGGCGGCGTTGTAGTCGCCGATCAGCGTGCTGCGCACCGCCAGCGCCTCGCCGTCCTCGTGCAGCGTGAAGGCGAGGCCACCGTCGACGTAGTCCAGCTCGCGGGCGCGCAGGCGGGCGTCGTCGCGGCCCAGCGCATAGGTCCAGACGTCGAGCGCGCCGCCGGCCAGGCTGGCCGCCAGCGCCGCGCCCTTGGGATCGTCGAGATTGAGCACCGCGGCCTTCAGGCCGGGCCAGGCGAACAGCTCGCGCTTGGCGGCCCAGTAGGCGTCCATGTCGCCGTGGTAGTCGAGGTGGTCGCGCGTGAAGTTGGTGAACAGCGCCACCTCGACGCGCACCGCGGCCAGGCGATGCTCGACGATGCCGATCGACGAGGCCTCGATCGCACAGGCCTGCAGGCCGTCGGCCAGCATGCGGTGGAAGCCGCCGTGCAGCGTGACGGGGTCGGGCGTGGTGAGCCCGGTGAAGCGCACGGTCGACGGGCGCCCCGGCAGCGGCGGTTCGCCCCCCGACGCGCTCAGCGGTGGTTCACCAATCCCGAGCGTGCCGACGACACCGCAGCGCCGGCCCAGCAGGCTCAGCGCCTGCGCGGTCCACCAGGCGGTCGAGGTCTTGCCGTTGGTGCCGGTGGTCGCGACGATGCGCAGGCGCTCGGTCGGGCGCTCGAAGTAGGCGTCGGCGATCGCGCCGGTCGCGGCCTTCAGGCCGGGCAGCGCGCCGATGCGCGCATCGTCGAAGCCGTAGGCATCGACGCCGTCGGCCTCGACCAGGCAGGTTGCGGCACCGGCGGCCAGCGCCGCCTGCACGAACTTGCGGCCGTCGGTCGAATAGCCCGGCCAGGCGATGAAGGCATCGCCCGGCCGGACCTGGCGGCTGTCGCTGCGCAGCTGACCGGTGGTCCACTCGCGCAGCCAGCGGGCCGCGGCGTCGGGGGAGCGCAGGCGGGTGAGCACTAGAAGCTCTCCTCGACGGCGGTGGCCTGGCGCGCCACGATCTGCGGCTGCACCGCGAGGTCCGGCGCCACGCCCAGCGACTGCAGGCTCTTCTGCACCACCTCGCTGAACACCGGCGCGGCGACATCGCCGCCGAAGTACTTGCCGGCGCTGGGCTCGTCGACCATCACCGCGACGACGATGCGCGGCTTGTCGACCGGCGCCAGGCCGACGAACCAGGAGCGGTACTTCTTGTCGGCGTAGCCCTTGCCTTCCTGCTTGTGCGCGGTGCCGGACTTGCCGCCGACCGAGTAGCCGATGGTCTGCGCCTTGGGCCCGGTGCCGCCCGGGCCGGCCGCCATCTGCAGCATGTGGCGCACGGCGCGCGTGGTCTCGGGCGAGAACACGCGCGCGCCGGCCGGCGGCGGCGCGGCCTGATCGAGGCGCGTGATGCTGGCGGGAATCAGCTCGCCGTCGCGCGCGAACACGGTGTAGGCGCGCGCCAGCTGGAACAGGCTGGTCGACAGGCCGTAGCCGTAGCTCATCGTCGCCTGCTCGATCGGCCGCCAGGTCTTGTAGGGCCGCAGCCGGCCGGTGACCGCGCCGGGGAAGGCGATCTGCGGCTTCTGGCCCAGGCCGACGGCGCTGTAGAGCTCCCACATCTCGCGCGCCGGCATCTGCATCGCCATCTTGACGGTGCCGACGTTGCTGGACTTCTGGATGATCTCCTCGACCGTCAGCACGCCGTGCGGGTGCGCGTCGTTGATCGTGCTGCCGGTGATCTGCATGCGACCGGGGCTGGTGTCGATGCGGGTGTCGGGCCGCACGCGGTTGGTCTCGAGCGCGAGCGCGGCGATGAAGGGCTTCATCGTCGAACCCGGCTCGAAGGTGTCGGTCATCGCGCGGTTGCGCAGCTGGCCGCCGCTGAGGTTGCGGCGGTCGCCCGGCGAATAGCTCGGGTAGTTGGCCATCGCCAGCACCTCGCCGGTCTGCACGTCGAGCACGACGACGCTGCCGGCCTTGGCCTGGTGCTCGGCCACCGCCTCGCGCACGCGGCGGTAGGCGAAGAACTGGATCTTGGTGTCGATCGCCAGCTGCACGTCGCGGCCGTCGATGGGCGGCTCGATCTCGCCGATGTCCTCGATGACGCGGCCGAGGCGGTCGCGGATCACGCGGCGCGTGCCGTCGCGGCCGGCCAGCACGTCCTGGAAGGCCAGCTCGACGCCCTCCTGGCCGCGGTCCTCGACGTTGGTGAAGCCGACGACATGGGCGGTCGCCTCGCCGGCGGTGTAGCGCCGGCGGAACTCGACCATCTGGTGGATGCCCTTGATGTTGAGCGCGCGCACCTGCAGGGCCAGGGTATCGTCGACCTGGCGCTTCAGGTGGATGAAGCTGTAGTCGTCGCTCAGGCGGCGGTCCAGGTCGGCCAGCGTCATGTCCAGCAGGCGCGCGAGCTGGCGCTTCTCGGCCGGCGTGGCCTTCACCTCGCGCGGGTTGGCCCAGATGGTCGGCGTCTCGACGCTCGAGGCCAGCAGCTCGCCGTTGCGGTCGGTGATACGGCCGCGGCTGGCCTGCAGGCGGAACTGCTTCTCGTAGCGATTGGCGCCCTGCTGCTGGTAGAACTCGGTGCCGATGACCTGCACGTAGGTCGCGCGCCCCAGCAGCAGCAGGAAGCCGGCGCCGACCGCGGCCACCAGGAACTTCGAGCGCCACGGCGGCGTCTTCGACGCCAGCAGCGGGCTGCTCGCGTAGCGCACGCTGCGCAGGCCCACGGCGCCGCTGGCGGGCCGCTGCGTGCGGCGGGCGACGGAGACGGGGTCCTTGCGCTTGCCGAACCAGCTCATCGCGCCCCCCCGACCGTGGCACTGGCGGCGCCGGCCGGCGCCTCGACGTACTCGGTGACGGCCGGCGAGGCGTTGCGCATCGCCAGCTTCTCGCGCGCCACCTTCTCGACGCGCAGCGGCGTCGCCTGCGAGCGCGCCTCGAGCTGCAGGCGCTCGTGCTCGCTCTGCAGCTGCAGCGCCAGCGCCTGCGCGCGGTCGAGTTCGGTGAACAGGCGACGCGACTCGTAGGAGATCTTCACCAGGTAGAGGCTGCTGGCGATGAGCGCCAGCAGCAACAAGACGTTGAGACGGGTCATCGCTGCACCCCGACCGCCGTCCGTTCCGCCACGCGCAGGATCGCCGAGCGGGCGCGCGGGTTGGCGACCACCTCGTCGGCCCCGGGCTTGAAGCGGCCCAGTGCGCTCAGCCGCAGCGCGGGGGCGGGCGCGAAGGGCGCGCGCCGGTCCACCCCCGCACGGCTGTGGCTCGCGATGAAGGTCTTGACGATGCGGTCTTCGAGCGAATGGAAGCTGATCACGGCCAGCCGCCCCCCGGGCTTCAGGCATTCGATCGACACCGCGAGCGCGCGTTCGAGCTCGGACAGCTCGGCGTTGACGAAGATGCGCAAGGCCTGGAAGGTGCGGGTCGCCGGGTCCTGGCCCGGCTCGCGCGTGCGCACCGCGCGCGCCACCACCTGCTGCAGGTCGGCGGTGTCGCGCACCGGCCGGCCTTCGGCGCGGCGCGCGACCAGGGCCTTGGCGATGGCGCCGGCGAAGCGTTCCTCGCCGTAGTCGCGGATCACCGCGGCCAGCTCGCGCTCGTCGGCGCGCGCCAGGTAGTCGGCCGCGCTCTCGCCGCGCGTAGAGTCCATGCGCATGTCCAGCGGGCCGCTGGCGCGGAAACTGAAGCCGCGCGCGGGGTTGTCGATCTGCGGCGAGCTCACGCCGAGGTCCAGCAGCAGGCCGTCAATGCGGGACACGCCCTGCGCTGCCAGCAGCGCCGGCAGTTCGCTGAACGCCGCATGCTCGATGTGGAAGCGCGGGTCCGTGACCCGCGCCTCGCCGTGCGTCGCGTGCGCCACGGCCTCCGGATCGCGGTCGATCGCCAGCAGCCGGCCCGCGGGCGCCAGCCGCTGCAGGATCAGGCGCGAATGGCCGCCGCGTCCGTAGGTGCCATCGACGTAGACGCCATCCGGCCGCGTCACCAGGGCGTCGACTGCCTCGTGCAGCAGGACGGTGCGGTGCTGCCAAGGTCCTTCTCCCGGTTGCATGAGTGTTCTCAAGCAAATGTGGCTTCGCCACTTTGCTTGACCCCTGGGGGCGGGAATGACGACGTCATTGCCTGGGGGGATCAGAAGGAGAAGTCCCGCAGCGCATCGGGCAGGCCCTGCTGCATGACTTCGGCCTCGTGCGTGGCGTAGCGCTGCGCGTCCCACAGCTCGAGGTGGCTGCCCATGCCGAGCAGCATCACGTCGCGCACCAGGCCGGCGGCGGAGCGCAGCTCGGGCGAGATCAGCACGCGCGAGGAGCCGTCGATCTCGACATCCATCGCGTTGCCGAGGAAGATGCGTCGCCAGCCGGCGGCCTGCATGGGCAGCGCGGCGACCTTCTCGCGGAAGACCTCCCAGGACGGCCGCGGGAAGATCAGCAGGCAGCCTTCGGGATGCTTGGTCAGCGTCAGCTGGCCTTGCGACAGGGCGGACAGCACGTCGCGATGGCGCGCCGGGACGGACAACCGCCCCTTCGCGTCGAGCGCGAGCGCCGAAGCCCCCTGAAAGACCGTCTGAGCCACAGAATCCCACTAAAGTGCACTTTGTTCCACTTTAGCGGAGCAGTCACGGCCGGTCAATCGACGTTGGAAACAAATTCCAATGAAATCAAGCACTTAGCTGCGGGTCCGAATGTGACGGATCGCGCAGAAAATAGTGTTTTAAATGAAAGACTTGCACCATCCTCGTGAAGTTGAGGATGAACTGGGATGCCAGCTTGCGGCAAGCCGCCGGCCGATCGATCAGTAGGTCACGGTGACGGTGATCGTGTCGGTGTAGCTGCCCGGCGGGGCCGTGGTCTGCAGCCCCGGCAGGCGGCCGTAGACGGTGTGGGTGGCCGACACCGGCACCAGCACGCTGAGCAGGAAGCCTCCCGAGACGAGGGTCGTGCCGCCTGTGCCGTCGCCCCAGACCGAGCTGCGCGCGGCATCGCGATACAACTGGTACTGCAGCGTGGCGGCGCCGGACTGCATGCGCCGCGGCGCATAGCTGCCCGACGAGCCGGTCGACAGCGCGACGGTGTAGCTCTGCAGGATCGCGATGGCATGGATGCCGCAGGTCACGGTGACGCTGCCGGTGCTGTCGTTGGCGCTCGCGCTCAGCGGGTTGTAGCTGCCGAACAGCGTCGGCACGGCGCTGGCGCTGCAGCTCGCGCGGGCCGACGACGCCAGCGCGCCCAGCGCCAGCGCGGCGAGTGCCGGCGCGAACCAGCGCTTGCGGCGAGGACTCATTCGCATGCCAGCGGCCCGATGCGGCCGGTGCGCGCCTCCATGCGCTCCAGGCCGAAGCGCACCGTGCAGGCCGCGTCGCCGCCCCAGGCGACGCGCACGCGGTTGTCGGCGCTCAGGCCGCGCACGTAGGCCAGGCCGTCGTGGCCGACGACGAACGAGGCGCCGTCGCTGCCCTCGAGCACGGCCCGCGCGCCGAGCGGCAGCGGCTGGCCGGCCGCGTCGCGCAGCTCCAGCAGCGCCGCGCGCGCACGCTCGAAGCGAAAGCGCAGCGGCACCAGGCTGCGGTCGCCGGGCTGCAGCTCGCGCACCAGCTGGCCGGGGTCGATGTCCAGCGGCAGGTCCAGCGGATCGATGGCGACGCGGTTGGGCTGGAAGGACAGCAGGTCGGGCACGACGATCTGGCCGCGCTCGTCGGTGCGGCCGACGTAGCGGTTCTGGTGGTAGACCGCCACGCCGGCCTGGCCGTCGACGTCGACCACGGCGACGCTGTCGTTGACGCGGCGCGCCGCGTGCACGCCGCCGTCGAAGGCCAGCAGCGCGCCCTGCAGGCCGACGCGCACGGCATGCGGGCCGCCGCCGCGCTCGAGCTCGACGCTGGCGCGCGCGCGCTCCGCCAGGTAGTCCGCCTGGGCCAGCTGTCGCTTCGGCGCCGGCCCTGACAGCGGGTGATCGGACTGCACGCGCCAGCCGACGTCGCCGGTCGTCGTCGCCGCCTCGCCGGCGTAGAGCGAGGCCAGCGCGCCGTTGCGGTCGTGGGCGATCGTCGTCGCCGCGCTGCCGGCGCGGCCGAAAGGAACGGACAGGCTGAGCGCGACGCCCGAGCCCCCGCCGTTGCCGAGGTCGCGGTAGCCGCTGACCAGGGTCTGCGCGCCGAAGGCCAGCGGCCGCGTCCAGGTGGCCGACACCAGGCGCGTGTGCATCGCCGCGAAGCCGAAGGCCGACGGTCCCTGCCGCCGGTCGATGGCCGCGAGGCCGAAGCGGCCGGCGCGGCCGAGGTCGACGCCCGCACCGAACTGCGTGCTGCGCAGCAAGGCCGGGTCGCCGCTGGCCGTGGCGACGTCGCGGTAGCCCTCGCTCGCGCGCGTGTGCGACAGGCTGATGCTGAAGCGCCGCGTCTGGCGCTCGGCACCCAGGCTCGCGAGCTGGCCGTGGCGACCGCCGCCGGCGCTGGTCGCCAGCGCGGCGCTGAGCAGGCCCAGGCCGTCGATGCTCCACAGCGCACTGGCGCCGCCGGCTGCCGTGCCGCGCGTGGCCTCGCCGTGGGCCTCGAGCGTCAGCGCGTCGCTGAAGCCGTGCCGCCAGGTGGCCGACGCGGCCGCATCCTCGTAGCTGCTGGCGCTGCCGGCATAGCCGCGGCGCACGCGACCCAGCTCGAAGGCGTAGGCCGTGAGGCCGGCCGCAAGCTGCCGGTTGGAGGTGTAGAAGGCCAGCGTCTGCACGGTCTCGCGCCCGAGCGCGTCGCGCACCACCACCGCGACCTCGGCCAGGCCCGACACCACCGGCATCTGCCGCACCTCGAAGCGTCCCGGCTCGACCGGTTGCGACAACTGCCGCACGCCGTTGACCAGCACGTCCACCGTCGAAGGCACCGCGGCCTGGCCGCCGAGCTGCGGCGTCGGCGCGGTGACCAGGCCGGGCCGCAGCGCGAAGTCGGTGATCGCCTGCACGCCGAGCATCCGCACCGGGCGCGTCCAGCCCAGGCCGCCGTTGACCAGGTCGCCGGCGCGCACGCGGCGCAGCCGCGCCGGGTCGGAGTGGGTGAAGGTCGTCTGCAGGCGCTGCACGCGCGGCGCGGTCGCGTCGTTGGCCAGCAGCACATGCTCCAGCACGCCCTGCGCCGCGACGATGCGCGCCTCCAGCAGGCCGGCCGAGTAGCCGCGCCCGCCGGCCTGCAGCGCGCTCAGGTCGTAGTTCAGCAATGCGGCCAGCGAACCGGCGGCCTCGGGGGCCGCAGCGGCCGCGTGGCCGATCAGCGTCAGCGCCGACGGATCCGCTGGCAGCTCGATGTCCAGGACCTGGCGGGCCAGGTCGAGCTGGGCGCCGACGCCGGGCAGGCGCCGCACGCTCAGCGACTCGTCGTCACCGGCCGGCGACGGCGCGGCGATCGGCCGGCCCAGCCAGGCCTGCCACTCGGCGCGCGTCGCATGCGGGACGCCGTCGCGCAGCACGAAGCGCTCGACGCGCTCGGTCGCGCGGCCGTTGATCCGCAGTTCCAGCAGCGCGACGACGTCGTCGGCGCGCGCCGGCAGCGACGCGCTCAGCGCCGCCGCGAACGACAGCGACAGCAGCCGGTCACGGGGCCACCACAAGGGGCACCTCGATGCGGCCGGCGTCGGTCAGGGCCGACACCCGCAGCGTCTCGCCCGGCTTCAGGCTGCGTGCGTCCTCGTCGAGCGTCCAGCGCCGCTGCGCGCCGGCCAGCACGTAGGGCCCGGAGGCGCTCGCCGCCAGGCGCTGGCCATCGGCCCGCAGCAGCTCGAGCCGGTGCACGCGCTGGCGCGAACCACCGAGATTGGCGACGCGGATGCTGCGGCCATCGGCCGCGAGCGTCCACGCCAGCCGCGCGGGCTGCTCGACCGCCGGCTTGACGAACACCGGCACCGACAGCCGCAGCGCCATGCGCACGGCCGAGCGCTCGCCCTCGGCCGGCAGCTCGTCGATCAGCAGCCGGTAGCTGCGCTCGCGCTCGGACACCGCGCCCTGCACCAGCGCGCGCAGCACCTGGCTCTGGCCGGGCGCGATGCTGAAGATCGGCGGCGAGACCAGCACCTCGGCGGCCGGCAGCAGGCGGTCCTCGCCGCTGTCCTGGTCCCACACGAAGCCGCGCACCTGCAGCGCGACGGGCGCGTCGCCGCGGTTCGTCACCGTCATGCTGAGCGCCGGCCGGGCGGCCGTCAGCTCGTGGCTGACCGGCGCGATGTCCAGCGTCGCGGCCGCGGCCGGCGTGCCGACCAGTGCGGCCAGTGCGGCAGTCAGCGACAGCGCAGCCCCGATCGCATGCAGGCGTTTCATCGCGGGCCCCGGCTCAGTAGCTGACGGTGACCACGATCGTGTCGGTGTAGCTGCCCGCCCCGACCGTCAACTGCGCCGCCGGCACGCGGCCGTAGACGTTGAGGGTCTGGGTCGCGCCGCTGCCGGTGCCGGCCACGGTGTCGATGCCGATGGTGTTGCCCCAGGGCGTCGTGCGCAGCGAGTCCTGGTACAGCGAATAGATCAGCGTCTGCGCCGCCGGGCCGGTCATGCGTCGCGTCGCCACGGTGGCCGCAGTGCCGGTGCCGGCGTTCAGGCCGACCGCATACGAGGTGCCGTTGGTGCAGGTGACGCTGACCGCACCGCTGGCGTCGAGCTGGCTGGCGGTGTAGCTGCCGAAGGCCACGTTGCTGGCCGAGACCGAACAGGTCGAGCCGACGGTGGCGGTGACGTTGAAGCTGCCGGTCGCGGTCTGGGCGCGCGCGCTGCCGGGCATCAGCAGGGCGACGATGGCGAGCAGCAGGCCCGTGGCCAGCGTGCGCAGCAGGGAGGTCGAGGGGCGGCCGTGAGCCGAGGCGGCGCCGGCCGGGGTCTGTCGATGGTCGGCCATGAGCCGCTCCTTGATGGACGGAACGACCGACGACGATGCGCCGCGTTCCGATGCAGACCCCTTGACCGCAGTGGACCAGATCGGCGGCGGACCGTGGGGCAGAAATGCGGGGCGTTTGCCACGCAATCGTGCGGATCGATGCAGCGCGAGGCGACGATCCCGATACCAGGCGCGGACCGGCCCTGCATACACTGGGGCTCGCCGGCCGGGACCCTCGCCCCCTGTGAAGTTCGCAACGCTCCCCCTGCACTGGAAGCTGGCGCTCGTGCCGGCGGCCACGGCCTTGCTGGTCGTCACGATGGTGCTGGCACTGTCGGACTGGCTGCTCGGCGATCACCTCGAGGCGCGCGCGGCCTTGCGCGTGCGGCAGGTCGCCAGCCAGCTTTCGGACCTGATGGCGCGCGCGATCGACCGGCGCGTCGCCGAGATCGAGCTGCTGGCGCGCAGTACCGAGCTCGGCAAAGGCAGCTCGCCCGAGACCTGGCGCGCCGCGCTCGAGGCCCGCAAGGCGCGCACGCCGGGCTATGCCTGGCTGGGCGTGACCGACGCGCAGGGCACGGTCCGGGCCGCCACCGGCGGCCTGCTCGAGGGCCAGTCCATCGCGCACCGCCCCGTGTTCCAGCAGGGCCGGCAGCACCTCTTCGTCGGCGACGTCCACCCGGCCGTGGCGCTGGCTGCCCTGCTGCAGGTGCCGCCCGGCCAGAACGCCGAACTGCTGGACGTCGCCCTGCCGCTCCCCGACACCCAGGGCCGGCCGCGCGGCGTGCTGGCCGCGCACATGAGCTGGCAGTGGTTCATCGACCTGCGCGACGAGATCGTCGCGCGCAGCGAGCCCGACCACGCGGTCCAGACCCTGCTGCTGTCGTCCGCCGGCCATCCGCTGGTCGGCGCGCCGCGGCCGGACGACGTCGAACGCATCGTGCAGCGGCTGCAGATCGAGCAGCCCGGGACGTCCGGCGCGACGCGCGCGCTGAAGCTGGACCTCGGCGGTGGCGCGCAAGCCTCCGTGCTGGCGGCCGTGCGGCTGCCGCCCTCGGGCGCACAAGCCTTCGGCTGGCACATCGTCGCCGTCCAGGACCTGAACCTGGTTCGCCAGCCGGTGACGGCGCTCAAGCGCAGCGCACTCGTCGGCGGCCTGCTGCTGGGCGGCCTGTTCGCGGCGCTCGGCTACCTGCTGTCGCAGCGGCTGTCGCGTCCCTATGCCGGGCTGCTGGACGCGGCGGCGCGGCGCATCGCTCAGCAGCCGGCCTCGGGCGCCCGCTCGCTGACCACCCAGCTCGACGCACTGTCCGAGCAGCTGCGCGGCACGCCGCCGCCCGGCGCCGCCGCCGGCGACGGCGACGCGCTGTTCGCGCGCCTGCTGCACGACGCGCAGCGCCTGCGCAGCGTGATGGACCACCTGCCGGCCGCCGTCTACCTGACCGACGCCGAGCGCCGCATCCTCTACTGGAACCGCAGCGCCGAGCGACTGTTCGGCTGGTCCGGCACGATGGCGATGGGCCAGCGCATCACCGACCTGCTGCATTCCGAGGCGCTCGCGGCCCGGCACGACGCGCCCGCGCCGCCGCAAGGCGACGCCGACGCGCCGCTGGCCTTCGAGGCCGAGACCACGCACCGCGACGGCCACGCGGTGCGCGGCGAATGGCGCCTGACCCAGGTCCGCGACGCCCAGGGCCGGCCGCTGGGCCTGCTGGCCCAGGTGCGCGACACCTCGGCCGAGCGGGCGCTGCTGCGTTCGCAGGCGGCCCTGAGCGCGCTGACGCGCGCGCTGATGGAGCAGGAGAAGCTGACCACGCGGCGCATCGCGCAGGCGCTGCACGACCGCCTCGGGCAGACCCTGGCAGCGATGCGCCTGAGCATCGATGCGCTGGCGGCGCCCGGCGGCGAGGCCCGGCGCGGCGCGCTCACGCCGCGGCTCGCCGGCCTGGCCGACGACGCGATGCGCGAGGTCCGCCAGGTGCTGATCGAGCTGCGCCCGCCGCTGCTCGACGAGCAGGGTCTGGCGGCCGCGCTCGACAACGAGCTGAGCCAGCGCCGCATGGACCTGCCGGGCGTGGACCTGCTGCTGGACGTGCCGCCCGCGCTGGCCGCACAGCGCTGGCCGGCCGACGTCGAGTACGCGGCCTTCATGGTGGCCCGCGAGGCGATCAGCAACGCCATCGCCCACGGGCGGCCGGGCGTGGTCCGGGTCGCCGTCGACGGCAACGCGGACCACCTCGTGGTCGAGACCGACGACGACGGCTGCGGCCTGGCCGACGACGGGGTGGACGGCGCACCGGGCCACCTGGGCGTGGTGGGCATGCGCGAGCGTGCGCTGGCCATCGGCGCCCGGCTTAGCATCGAGTCGGCCGGCATCGGCCAGGGCACGCGCGTGACGCTCCAGTGGGAGGCCGCGTGAGGCAAAGGGAGACAGAACAATGAGCGACATCTACCTGGTCGACGACCACCACATCCTGCGCGAGGGCCTGCGCGCGGTGCTGGAGACCGCGGGCCATCGCGTGGTCGGCGAGTCCGACCACCCGGTCACCGCGCTCGGCGAGCTGCAGCGCCTGCAGCCTGGCGTGCTGCTGCTCGACCTGAGCCTGGGCGACCGCTCCGGCTTCGAGCTGCTGACCGAGCTGCACAGGCGCGAGCTGCCGACCCGCGCCATCGTGCTGACGATGTCGGCGCAGCCGCACCATGTCGCCGAGGCGCTGCGCCTGGGCGCGGCCGGCTACGTGCTCAAGGGCTCGCCGTCGGCCGAGCTGCTGCGTGCGATCGACGGCGTCGCCCAGGGCCGGCGCCACCTCGGCAGCGAGGTCGCCGAGCTCGCGGTCCAGGCCCTCAGCGGCGCGCCGGGTGGCGATCCGCTGGCCTCGCTGTCGCCGCGCGAGCGCCAGATCATCACGATGGTGGTGCGCGGCGCGTCCAGTGCCGCGATCGGCGAGCAGCTGCACCTGTCTCCGAAGACGGTCGACACCTACCGCAGCCGCCTGATGCACAAGCTGGGCGTGCCCGATCTCGCGGCACTGCTGCGCTTTGCGGTGCGCAACGGCCTGATCGATCCCCAGGAACGCTGACACCCCCACCGCGACCGACCGACAGACCGTGATGAAGGCTCCCCACGGGGGCCGTCGAGACCTCCCTACAGACCCCCCGCGGACCCGGACCTAATCTCCGGTCCGTGGATTCGTCGGCTCCGTTCGGGGCATCCCGACCCCCCTGCCCCGGCGGGGCCGCGGTCCACACCTTTCCTCCCGCAGACCATGACGCCCGTCCTGCCCGACGATGAAGCCGCGCGACTGGCCCGCCAGCACCGCCTGCAGGTGCTGGACACGCCGAGCGACACGGTGCTGGACGGACTGGTCCGCTGCGCCAGCGCGGTCAGCGCGTGCCCGATCGCGCTGGTGAGCCTGGTCGACGGCGACCGGCAATGGTTCAAGGCCCGCCACGGGCTCGACACGGTCGAGACACCGCTCGACAAGGCTTTCTGCGCCCGCGCGATCCTCGGCGACGGGCTGTTCGAGGTGGCGGATGCCCGGTGCGACCCGCGCTTCGGCGACAGCGCCCTGGTGCTCGGCGACCCGAACATCGTGTTCTACGCCGGTGCGCCGCTGGCGCTGGACGGCCACAAGCTCGGCACGCTGAGCGTCATCGACCACGTGCCGCGCCGGCTCGACGCCAGGCAGCGCGCGCTGCTGGCCGACCTGGCGCGCGCGGTCGAGCACTGGCTCGCGAACCGGGCCCTGGAGCTCGAGGCCGACCAGGTGCATCGCCGCCAGCTCGCGGTCGAGGCAGCCCAGCTGGGCCTGATCGAGATCGGCGACCGCGAGCGCCTTCAGCTCGAGCAGCTGCGGCGCGACAAGCTCGCGGCCGAACAGGCCAGCCGCGAGAAGAGCGTGTTCCTCTCGCGCGTGAGCCACGAGCTGCGCACGCCGCTCAATGCCATCCTCGGCTTCACCCAGCTGCTGCAGCTGGATGTCCAGCGCCCGCCGGACCCGGTGCAGCACGCGCGGCTCGAGCAGGTGCATCACGCCGGCCTGCACCTGCTGGACCTGATCAACGACGTGCTCGACCTGGCGCGCTTCGAGCAGGGCTCGCGGCCGATGAACCTCGGCAGCGTCAGCCTCGACGCCACGCTAGACGCCTGCACCTCGATGGTCGAGCCGCTGGCGCAGAAGATGTCGGTCGAGCTGGTGCGCGCAGACCCCGGCGACCGCCTGCGCGTCATCGCCGACTCGCGCGCGCTCGAGCAGGTGCTGGGGAACCTGCTGTCCAACGGCGTCAAGTACAACCGCCCCGGCGGCCGCCTGACCGTGGACGTGCGCACGCGCGCCGCGCAGGTCGAGATCGCGGTCACCGACGAAGGCGCCGGTCTCGGTGAACGGCAGATCGGGCAGCTGTTCCAGCCCTTCAACCGGCTCGGCGCCGAGAACGCCGGCGTCGACGGCAGCGGCCTCGGCCTCGTGATCGCCAGGAACCTGGTGGAAGCGATGGGCGGCGAACTCACGGTGCGCAGCACGCCCGGTCGCGGCTCGACCTTCGTCGTCACGCTGGCACGGGCCGGCGCGGCCTCGGCCGGCCAGACCCGCCTGGGCGGGCCGACGGGGCCGGGCGAGCCGGGCGACGTCGACAGCCTGCTGCCGCTGCCCCGCGTCGATGCGCCGCCGGCCACCATCCTCTACATCGAGGACGAGCCCGTCAACGCGCTGCTGGTGACCGAGGCGCTGCGCCACATCCCGCAGTGGAAGGTCGTGATCGCGACCGACGGCGAGCAGGGCCTGCAGCTCGCGCGCCGCCTGCGGCCCGACCTGCTGCTGGTCGACATCAACATCCCGCGCCTGACCGGCGACCAGGTCGTGCGCGCCCTGAAGCGCGAGGCGGACACCGCGTCGCTGCGCTGCATCGCGCTGTCGGCCGACGCGCTGCCCGAGCAGATCGCCGCCGCGCGTGCGGCCGGCTTCGACGACTACTGGACCAAGCCCCTGGACCTGCTGAAGCTCGTCCCGCGGCTGCTGGACCTGCTCGCGGCCCAATCGCAGCCGGCCCTGTCGTGACGGCCCGGGCCGCTCAGAGCCGGCCTTCCTGCTGCCAGGTCCGCAAGGCGCGCAGCATGTCGCGGTCGAGCTCCAGCCAGGCCTGCTCCCGGTAGCCCTGCAGCGCGCGGTCGGCCGCCGCGCCGGCATCGTCGTCGGCGCTGTAGACGAAGCGCAGGAACAGCGCGCCGGGCGACGGCTCCTCGATCGTGATCGACAGCCGCACCGGCATCGCGCCCTCGTGCGGATCGGGATCGAAGTCGATGCGCCGCTGCGGCTCCAGCCGCACCGTGTCGTCGAAGCGCAGCGCGCCGAAGTGGATGCTGCGCCGGCGCTCGCCGGCACGATCGCCCGGCCGCGACTCGCAGCGGTCGGGGCCGAGCGGAAAGTCCTGCGGCGACTCGACGCGCAGCAGCAGCCCGCGCCACAGCTCGTCGCGGCTCATGGCCGGCACCAGCGGGTTGCCGGGATCGGTGACCTGGAGCAGGTGTTCGAAGCGCATGCGGGAAGCTTAGCGCCCGGCCATCCGGCCGAGAAGCGGGCCGTTCGGCACGGTTCTCCGGCCTTCGGCCCAGGCCGAAACCGCCGATAAACGAGGGTGTGCGGCCGCCGCTCCGGGCGTCCGCGAATGGGGGACCCATGACCTTTCTCGACCGCCTCACCGTGCGCGGCAAGCTGGCCTTTGCCTTCGGCTGCGTGTTGACCCTGATGATCCTGCTGGGCGCCTTCTCGGTGCTGCAGCTCTCGCGCGTGAACGCCGAGACCGAGTCCATCGTGACCTTCCGCCTCTCCGGCGTGCGCGACAGCCTGCGCATGGCCGAGACCGCGACGCGCCTGCGCACCCGCGAGTACCGCCTGGTGCTGACCAGGCCCGAGGAGGTCGCCCAGGCCGCCGAGCGGCTGGACGCCAGCAAGGCCGACTTCGAGGCCGCCCGCAAGTCCTACGCCGAGTTCATCGGCGGCGACCAGGAGCGCAAGCTCTACGAGGCGGCGATGGCCGAATGGAAGGAGTACCTCGAGAACTCGACGGCCGTGGTCGACATGATGAAGATCGGCATGGTCGAGGACGCCCGCGGCACGCTGATGAACGAGGGCACGCGCCGCTTCGACAAGGCGCTCGATTCGTTCAAGGCACTGGCCCGGCTCAACGACGAGGGTGCGCGCGCCGACGCCGCCCGCGCCGCGACGATCTACGCCAACGGCCGCCTGCTGGTGGTCGGCGTCGTGGTCGCCGGCCTGGTGGTCGCGGTCGTGCTGGGCTGGCTGATCGCCCGCGCCATCGCGATGCCGCTGCGCGAGGCCGTGGGCCTGGCCGAGGCAGTGGCCGCCGGCGACCTGACCCGCTCGCTCAGCGCCAGGGGCAAGGACGAAGTGGCGCAGCTGGTGCGCGCGCTGGTGCAGATGGTCGAGCGGCTGCGCGCCGTGGTGGCCGAGGTGCGCGGCGGCGTCGAATCGGTGAGCACCGCCTCGTCGCAGATCGCCACCGGCAACCTCGACCTCAGCCAGCGGACCGAGGAACAGGCCTCCAACCTGCAGCAGACCGCCGCCTCGATGGAAGAGCTGACCTCGACCGTCAAGCAGAACGCCGACAACGCGCGCGCCGCTTCGCAGCTGGCCGCCAGCGCCTCGGAGGTCGCCGCGCGCGGCGGCAGCGTCGTGGCCCAGGTGGTGACGACGATGGACGACATCACCGACAGCTCGAACAAGATCGCCGACATCATCAGCGTGATCGACGGCATCGCCTTCCAGACCAACATCCTGGCACTGAACGCCGCGGTGGAGGCGGCGCGCGCCGGCGAGCAGGGCCGCGGCTTCGCCGTGGTGGCCGGCGAGGTCCGCACGCTGGCCCAGCGCAGCGCGCAGGCCGCCAAGGAAATCAAGTCGCTGATCGGCGCCAGCGTCGAGAAGGTCGACGGCGGCGCGAAGCTGGTCGCCGAGGCCGGCAAGACGATGGACGACATCGTCGCGCAGGTGAAGCGCGTGACCGACCTGGTCGGCGAGATCAGCTCGGCCAGCATCGAGCAGTCCAAGGGCATCGAGCAGGTCGGCGACGCCGTCGCGCAGCTCGACCAGGTGACGCAGCAGAACGCGGCGCTGGTCGAGGAATCGGCCGCGGCTGCCGACAGCATGAAGCACCAGGCAGCGCGCCTGGCCGAGACGGTGTCGGTGTTCAACATCGGCAGCGTCGCCCGCGCGACGCCGGCGCTGCCGGCCCCGGCCGCCAGGCCCGCGGCCGCGCGGCCGGTGGCTGTCGCGAGGAAGCCCGCTGCCGCCTCGACACCTGCGAAGAAGCCGGTAAGCAGCGCGCCCGCCGCGCCGCTGGCCGTGGCGCCGGTGGCCGCGGCCACGGCAAGCGCCGGCGACGACTGGCAGTCGTTCTGAGCCTCAGTACTCGCTAGCGAGCGCGGCGGCTCAGGCCGCCGCGTTTGCTTGCAGCCGCGGCTTCACCCACAGCCAGGCCACCAGGCCGATGCCCATCAGGCCCAGCGAGGCGACGGCCAGCGCGACGGTCGAGTGCATCACCAGCGGCGCCAGCAGGCCCGCGACCAGCGCGTTGGCCGCCGCCGCGATCGACGACTGGAAGGACGAGGCCATGCCGCGGCGCTCGGGCACCAGGTCCAGCACCATCAGCGTGACGACCGGGACCATCAGCGCCCAGCCCAGCGAGAACAGGCCGATCAGCGGCAGCGCCCACCAGGCCTCGGCCGGCCAGATCGCGTTGGCGATCACGTTGACGATCGACACCGTCACCATGATGCGGAAGCCGCGCCGGATCTGCCGCATCGGCGGCAGCTTGCCCGCGAGCCGCCCGCTCCACCACGCGCCACCCATGATGCCGCCGATGGTGCAGAGGAAGAGCCAGAAGAACTGCTGCGGCGCGAGGCCCAGGTGCTCGCCGGCGAAGACCGGCGCCGACAGCACGTAGAGGAACATGCCGTTGAAGGGAATGCCGCTGGCCAGCACCAGCGTCATGAAGCGCGCGCTCGAGCCCATCTGCCAGTAGCCGATCATCAGGTTGCGCGCATTGAAGGGCTGGCGCATGTCGGCGTGCAGGGTCTCGGGCAGCAGCTTGTAGTTGGCGATCCACAGCGCCACGCCGATGCCGGCCAGCAGCCAGAAGATCGAATGCCAGTCGGCGTGCACGTAGAGGAAGCCGCCGATGATGGGCGCGATGGCCGGCGCGATGCCGAAGAACAGCGTCACCTGCGACATCACGCGCTGCGCGTCGGCCGGCGGGAACATGTCGCGGATCACCGCGCGCGAAACGACGATGCCGGCGCCGGTCGACAGGCCCTGCAGCAGGCGGAAGAAGACGAGCTGCCCGATGGTCTGCGCCAGCGCGCAGCCGACCGAGGCGACGGTGAACACCGCCACGCCCCACAGCACCACCGGGCGGCGGCCGAAGCTGTCGGACAGCGCGCCGTGGAACAGGCTCATCACCGCGAAGCCGATCAGGTAGACCGACAGCGTCTGCTGCATCTCGACGGGCGTCGCACCGATCGATGCGGCGATGCCGCTGAAGGCCGGCAGGTAGGTGTCGATCGCGAAGGGCCCGAGCATGCCCAGGCAGGCGAGCAGCACGGACAGGGCCCACAAGGGGGCGCGCCAGAGGGTGTGGGCGTCGGGGTTCATGAAGTCTCGGTTCGACGGGCGCGCCGGCTCGTGGCCGGCGGCCGGATGGCAAAAGTGTGAAGCGGACCGATAGGCCGGATTCTGTGCGGACGAGCCGGCTTGCGCCGTCCCTTCCGTGACCGCCATTCCTCTGGGCCGCCCCTCGCGGGAACGGCTCGGTGCCACCTACCCGCACACTCCCCGGGCCGGATCAACGTGTGCCTATTTGGTGTTGCTGCGCGCAGAGATTGCCCGTTTCACCCCGGTCGGCTTCGCCGCCCGGGGTCGCTACTCAGTTCCGGGCTGGACGCCCGGACCGCCCGGCTTGCGCCGGGCGGCGACGGCTTGCGCCGCCGCTTCGTAGAACACCCCAAGGCGAACCCGTCGTCCGGACTCGTCTCTGTTGCTCTGATCCTCACCTCGCGGTGGACAGTCGTTAGCTGCTGCGCTGCCCTGTGCAGTCCGGACCTTCCTCCAGCACGACCTTTCGGTCCCTGTGCCAGCGGCGGTCTGGTCCGCTTCACGGTGGCATTATCAGCCGGCCTCCACGACCCCCGGGACACCGCGATGAAAGCCAACACCGTCCTCGACACCATCGGCGGCACGCCGCACATCCGCGTGCAACGCCTGTTCGGCCCGGCGGCCCAGGTGTGGATCAAGTCCGAGCGCAGCAACCCGGGCGGGTCGATCAAGGACCGCATCGCGCTGTCCATGGTCGAGGCGGCCGAGCGCGATGGCCAGCTGAAGCCCGGCGGCACGATCATCGAGCCGACCTCGGGCAACACCGGCGTCGGCCTGGCGATGGTGGCCGCCGTCAAGGGCTACAAGCTGGTGCTGGTGATGCCCGACAGCATGAGCGTCGAGCGCCGCCGCCTGATGCTGGCCTACGGCGC
>CAZUUU010000045.1:0-20505 GCA_964622685.1 uncultured Methylibium sp. | reverse complement strand
CACGATGCCGAAGCGGTCGCGCAGCGGGTTGGTCAGCATGCCGGCGCGCGTGGTGGCGCCCACCAGCGTGAAGGGCTGCAGGTCGAGCTTGATGCTGCGCGCCGCGGGGCCGTCGCCGATCATGATGTCGATCTGGTAGTCCTCCAGCGCCGGGTAGAGGATCTCCTCCACCACCGGGCTCAGGCGGTGGATCTCGTCGATGAAGAGCACGTCGTTCTTCTCGAGATTGGTCAGGATCGCCGCCAGGTCCTTGGGCTTCTCGAGCACCGGCCCCGAGGTCTGGCGCAGGTTCACGCCCAGCTCGGCGGCGACGATGTGCGCCAGCGTCGTCTTGCCCAGTCCCGGCGGGCCGAACAGCAGCGCATGGTCCAGGGCCTCGGCGCGCTGCTTCGCGGCACCGATGAAGATCTCCAGCTGCTCGCGCGCCTTCGTCTGGCCCACGTACTCGGCCAGCCCCTTGGGGCGCAGCGCGCGCTCGATGGCTTCCTCGTTGGGCGAGGCCGGCGCGGCGCTGACGACGCGCCGCGACGGGACGAGGTCATCGGTCTGGATGCTCATGCACCGATTGTGCGGGAGCGGCGGCGCGGCAAGAATCCGCGCACCGTCATCTCAGGAACCGCCGAATGTTCAAGAGCCTGCGCGTCCCCGAAAAACTGTTCGCCTTCGTCATGTGGCTGGTGAGCTTCGTGTTCGCCGGCTTCCTGATCGGGCTGGGCGGCAAGATCGTCGCCGACCTGCCGCGCGTCGAGGACCGCATCGCGCCCGAGCAGTTTGCCGATCGCGATCTCCTGAGTCGCGCCCGCGAGGCCAGCCGCTCGCTCGAGCGGCGGCGCAGCGAGCTCGGCGAGCAGCGCGCCCAGGCCCAGCTGACGCTGACGGCGGCGAGCAATGCCTACGGCTCGGCGCGCGGCGCCTACCAGAACTGGCTGGCGACGCGCACGGCCACCACCGATCCGGCCCAGGACCCGGAGGTGCTGCGCCGCACCCGCGAGCTCGACGAGCTCAAGGCCGAGGAGCGCCGCGCCCAGGCGGCCGTGGAGGCGCTCGACCGCAGCCTGCTCGACACGAACCAGGGCCTCGCGGCGCAACAGCGCATCGAGTCCGAGGCGCTCGAGGCGGCCCGTCCCGGCTACGAGCGCGCGCTGTTCCGCCAGGAGCTGCGCGTCTTCGGCTCGCGCCTGCTGCTGACCCTGCCGCTGCTGGCGATTGCCGGCTGGCTGCTGGCCAAGAAGCGCCAGAGCGACTACTGGCCGCTGATGCGCGGCTTCGTGATCTTCGCCGCCTTCACCTTCTTCTTCGAGCTGGTGCCCTATCTGCCGAGCTATGGCGGCTACGTGCGGTATGCGGTCGGCATCGTGCTGACCGCGGTGGCCGGGCACTACGTGATCCAGGCGATGCGGCGCTACCTCGCCAAGCGGCAGGAGGTCGCCGCCCGGACCGAGGCCGAGCGGCGCAAGTCGCTCGGCTACGAGCAGGCGCTCAAGCAGATGGGCGCCGGCGTCTGCCCCGGCTGCGAGCGCGCGATCGTCGGCGCCAATGCCAAGGGCAGCGAGCCGCCGTCGTCGAACTTCTGCGTGCATTGCGGCCTGACGCTCTACGACCGCTGCGGCGCCTGCGCGACGCGCAAGAATGCCTTCTTCCACTACTGCCCGAGCTGCGGCGTCGGGGCGCAGCTGACAACACCCTGAAGCTGGTGCCTCGCGCCGGTGCGGCAAACCGCACCGGTGCGGTGCCAAGGCGCTGCGCCCGGGACTCGCGGCGCCGGAATGTCTCAGGCAGGAGCAGTTTGCTGCGCTGCGGTGCGGCAATAAAGTGCGAGATCAGGGTCAGCGTCAGCGTGCAAGCGAGCTTGCTGCGGTGCACAGTCGATCTCGTTCGGCCTCGCGCCGCTCTTGTTCGATGACCATGCAGGCCGATCCGTTTCTCCACTTCGCCCGGGTGAACAAGCCCTACGTGCTGCTCTGGGAGCCGGATTCCGGCCGGGCGGCCGCGTACGACGCCTGCCACCGCCTGGTGACCGAGCAGCCGAGCGCCGCGCTCGTCGACTTCGCGCTCAAGCGCCACGTCCACAGCGAGCCCTGGGACGAGTTGCAGTCCGGGGCCCTCGGCGGCGCCGAGCCGCCCAGCTGGGCGCAGCAGGTGTCGCTGTCCCGCTGTCGCCTCTATTGGCTGCGCGACGGCTGGTCGAAGCTGCGCGACCTGCTGGATACGCCGGACGCCTGAGCAGGTCAGTCGACGAAGAAGTCGGGGATGAAGTCCTTCGTCCCCGGGGTGACGCTGTACTTCTCGAGGTCGGTGATGCCGTGCTGCGCGAGCAGCGCGTCGTCGATGAAGAAGTTGCCGGAGGTCGTCTTCGCGTCGCTGGTGAGGATCAGGTACGCCGCATCGGCCAGGATCTCCGGCGTGCGGCACTTGGCGACGTCGACGCCCGGGATCATCTGCAGCGCGGCGGTCGCGATCGCCGTGCGCGGCCACAGGCTGTTGACGCCGATGCCGTAGGGCCTGAACTCGGCCGCGTGGCCCAGCGTGCACTCGCTCATGCCGTACTTGGCCATCGTGTAGGCGACGTGGCACTGGAACCAGTGCGGCTTCATCGACAGCGGCGGGCTCATGTTCAGCACGTGGGGGTTGCGGCCCTTCTCGCCCGACGCGATCAGCTGCGGCAGGCAGGCCTGGGTGCACAGGTAGGTGCCGCGCACGTTGACGCCGAACATCAGGTCGAAGCGCTTCATCGGCGTCGCGTGCGTCGGCGTGAGGCTGATCGCGCTGGCGTTGTTGACCAGGATGTCGATGCCACCGAAGCGCTCGACCGTCTGCGCCACCGCGGCCAGCACGCTGGCCTCGTCGCGGATGTCGCCGGCGATCGGCAGGGCCTGGCCGCCGGCCGCGACGATCTCCTCGGCCGCGCTGTGGATCGTGCCCGGCAGCTTGGGATTGGGATCGACGGTCTTGGCGATGATTGCCACGTTGGCGCCGTCGGCGGCAGCGCGTTTCGCGATCGCCAGGCCGATGCCGCGGCTGGCGCCGGTGATGAAGAGGGTCTTGCCCTTGAGGCTGCTCATGCGCGTCTCCTGTTGAAGTCGATCTCGGGCAGCACGCGCTGCGTGATGTGGTGGGCCAGCGCTTCGCCGCAAGCGCGGTAGACGGCCGGGCCGGGATGGAAGCCGTCGGCGGCCATGTGCTCGCGACCCAGGTGCAGCGCGATCGGGCAGTGGCTCACGCCGCGCTGCCGCGCGGCCCAGTCGGCCTGGGCCGCGTCGAGCCGCCGTGCGTCGCAGCCGACCACCGCGCGCAGCGGATGAGGCAGCAGCGGGAACTCGTGCATCGGCGGCAGCGGTGCAAAGACCACATGGCGCACGCCGGCGCGTGCCGTCAGCCGGTCGACCAGCGCGGCGCGCGCCAGCAAGGCACGGTGGGTCGGGATCTGCTCGACGACGTCGTTGACGCCCAGCACGGCGACGGCGACGTCAGCCGGCGTCAGCGGGTGCTCGTCGAGCAGCTCGGCGGCCTCGGGCGTGCTGACGCCCGAGCGCGCGACGAGCTGCCAGCGCACGCGACGGCCGGCGGCGTCGGCGAGCGTGCGCGTCAGGGGGCCGGCGAGCGCCTCGTCCTGCGTGGCGGCGCCGACGCCGGCGGCCGACGAGTCGCCGACGATCAGCAGCCGGAGCAGCAGGCCGGTGCCGACCTCGCCGTTGCGCGGACCACCGGCCTCCGGCAAGGTCACCGCGTGCCGCCGCGCGCCGCGCGCCTGCCACAGCAGCAGCGGCCCGAGCGCGATCTTGGCGAGCAGCGTCATGCGGCGCGGCTCAGAACTTCGAGAAGTCCGGCTTGCGCTTCTCGAAGAAGGCCTGGAAGGCCTCGCGCGCCTCGGGGCTGCGCAGCTGCGAGGCGAAGACCTGGCCTTCGGCGCCGATCTGGTCCATCACGGACGCGCGGCCGGCGCGCTGCATCAGCTTCTTGGTCTCGCGCACGGCGTTGGGCGGCAGGGCGTTGAAGCGTTCGGCGACGCGGCGCGCGTGCGGCAGCACCTCGGCCGCGGGCAGCACGGCGTTGGCGAGACCCAGTTCCACCGCCTCGGCGCCGCTCATCGGATCGCCGAGCAGCAGCTTCTCGGCGGCCTTGGCGCGACCCACCAGCGCCGGGAACAGCAGGCTGGACGCGAACTCGGCGACCAGGCCGAGGCTGGTGAAGGGCATCGCCAGCCGCGCCTCGTCGGAGACGTAGACCAGGTCGCAGTGCAGGAGCATCGTCGTGCCGATGCCGATGCCGGCGCCGGTGACGGCCGCGACGACCGGCTTGTCGCATTCGGTCAGCGCCGCCATGAACTTGAACACCGGCGAGTCGGCGCCCTGCGGCGGGCGCTGCATGAAGTCCTCGAGGTCGTTGCCGCTGGTGAAGATCCCCGGCTGGCCGGTGATCAGCACCGCGCGCACGCTCGCGTCGAGCTGGGCATCGAGGATGGCCTCGGCCATCTGCTGGTACATCGCCATCGTCAGCGCGTTCTTCTTCTCGGGGCGTGCGATCTCGATGGTGGCAACGCCGTTCAGCGTGGCGGTCTTGATGCTCATGGGCAGTCTCCGGGTCGGGGATGGGTTCAGGAGGCGGTGCGCTGCTCGATCCAGCGCGGCACGATGGGCCACAGGCTGTCGCGCATCTTGTCGCGGAAGAAGCCGAAGTGGCCGATGCGCTGCAGGCCGTGATCGGCCGGCGCGACGCGGCGGTACTCGATGCGCGTGCTGCGGTACAGGCCGAACAGCGAGCGCGTGCCTTCCCAGGTCATCAGCTCGTCGTCGCTCATCGACAGCACCGTCACCGGGAGCTGCACGCGCGCGAGCTCGGCGCGCACCGCGTCGCTCTCGCCGCCGACGTAGTCGGGATGCAGGCACCAGCGCCGCCACTGCGCCATCACGCCGGCCGGCAGGTCGCCGACCTTGCGCAGCTTGCGGCCGGGGAAGTAGCCGCAGAGCCGGATCGCCAGCGGCGCGACCACCCACCAGAGCCACCACACCATCAGCCGCACCCGCGGTGCGTTGAGGCGCCAGTAGCCGCTGCCGGCCGCGACCGACAGCACGCCCGCCAGCCGCTCGTGGCCGGGCACCAGGCCGACGATCTGTGCGCCCAGGCTGTGGCCCAGCCAGTGCACCGGCGTGCCGGGCCAGCGCGCCTCGGCCGCCGCCAGCGCGGCCGCGCAATCCTGGCGCGCCCAGGTCAGCACGTCGGCGGTCTCGTCGCGCAGCGGGCCGCGGCGCGAGCGGCCCATGCCGCGGTAGTCGAAGCTCAGCACGGCGATGCCCTGGTCGGCCAGCCAGCTCGCCATCGGGGCGTAGTAGTCCTGGGACACGCCCATCGCACCGCCGATCACGACGACGGCCCGAGGCGCACCGCCCGGGTCGTGCGCGGTGGCGGCGAGGCGCGCCCCGTCGGACGTCGCCAGGTCGAGGGAAGTGCTAGGCATGCCGGGTCTCCTCGAACTGCTGCCAATGGGCGGCCAGGTGCATCTGGTGGGCGCGGGCATAGGCCGGCTTGTCGAGCGCACCGTAGGCGAAGTGCGGCGCGAGCGGGCCGCCGTGGGCTTCGAAGGCGTCCATCGCCTTCAGCAGGCGCAACGCGGCCGCCTCGACCGGCAAGGCCGTGTCGAGCGTCGGTGCACCGGGGATCGGTTCGTCGAGCGGATGGGTCATCTTGCCGCGCGCGTCGAACAGCGCGTGCGCCACCGGACCCAGCGTGCGCGTGAACCAGACCGGCTTCATCTGCGGGTAGCCGGCCAGCGAGCCCTCGATGCTCTGCGCCAGGTGCTGCAGCGTCTGGCTCAGCGACCAGCTGCCGTTGCTGCGCCAGCGCGAGCCCGGCTGGGCCAGCGCGACGACCGCGTTGCGCGCCTCGGCCCAGGTGCCGAAGCGCTCGACGCGTCCCGGCGCGCAGCCGCCGAGCCCCACCGTTGCGACCACCAGGGCACCCCCGATGACCGCGCGCCGCTGACCATCCAGCGGCCGCCGCGGATCCGGCTCCGCCGGTCCGCCAGCGGCGCCCCAAGCGCCACCCAGTGGCTCCTTCGGACCCACGGGGAGCGGCGAAGCCGCAGCGGGGGGGGTCATACCCGTTCGAAGATGCCGGCCGCGCCTTGACCCATGCCGACGCACATGGTGACCATGCCGTACTTCAGGTTGTGGCGCTGCAGCGCATGCACGACGGTCGCCGAGCGGATCGCGCCAGTCGCACCCAGTGGATGACCGAGCGCGATCGCGCCACCCATCGGGTTGACCTTGGCGCGGTCGAGGCCGACGGTGTTGATCACCGCGAGCGCCTGCGCCGCGAAGGCCTCGTTCAGCTCGATCCAGCCCAGGTCGTCGAGCTTGAGTCCCGCATGCTTCAACGCCACCGGGATCGCCTCGATCGGGCCGATGCCCATGATCTCGGGCGGCACGCCACGGATCGCGAAACTCACGAAGCGGGCCAGCGGCTTGAGGTCGAACTGACGGCACGCCTTCTCGGACGCCAGGATCAGCGCGCCGGCGCCGTCGCTGGTCTGCGAGCTGTTGCCGGCGGTGACGCTGCCCTTGGCCGCGAACACCGGGCGCAGCTTGGCCAGGCCTTCGAGCGAGGTGTCGGGGCGTGCGCCTTCGTCGAGGTTCACCGTGCGGGTCTTGGTGCCGATCTCGCCCGTCGCGAGGTCGGGGAAGCGATCGACGATCTCGATCGGCGTCATCTCGGCCGAGAACTCGCCGGCCGCCATCGCCTTCAGTGCGCGCTGGTGCGAGGCCAGCGCGAACTCGTCCTGCGCCTCGCGGCTGACCTTCCATTGCGCAGCGACCTTCTCGGCCGTCAGGCCCATGCCGTAGGCGATGCCGACGTTCTCGTCCTTGGCGAACACGGCCGGGTTGAACGAGGGCTTGTTGCCGCCCATCGGCACCATGCTCATGGACTCGGCACCGCCGGCGATCATCACGTCCGCCTCGCCGATGCGGATGCGGTCGGCGGCCATCTGCACGGCAGACAGGCCCGAGGCGCAGAAGCGGTTGACGGTGACGCCGCCGACCGAGTGCGGCAGGCCGGCCAGCACCATCGCGGCGCGCGCCATGTTCATGCCCTGCTCGCCCTCGGGGAAGGAGCAGCCGACGATGGCGTCCTCGATGGCTTTCGGGTCGAGATTCGGCACCTGGCGCAGCGCGCTCTGCACCGCGGCGACCAGCAGGTCGTCGGGGCGGGTGTTGCGGAAGTAGCCGCGACCGGACTTGCCGATCGGGGTGCGGGTGGCGGCGACGATGTAGGCGTCCTGCACTTGCTTGTTGCTCATGGTGGTCATCGCTCCAATCAGTTCCGGACCGGCTTGCCGGTCTGCAGCATGCCCATGATCCGCTCCTGGGTCTTGGGGTGGTCGAGCAGCGAGCAGAAGTGCTTGCGCTCCAGGGCCATCAAGTACTCCTCGCTGACCGGCGAGCCGGCATCGACCTCGCCGCCACAGACCACGTCGGCGATCAGTGCGCTGATGTGGAAGTCATGCTGGCTGATGAAGCCGCCGTCGCGCATGTTGGCGAGCTGGCCCTTGATGGTCGCGATGCCGCTGCGGCCGGCGACCGGGAACAGGCGCTTCACCGGGGCGCGATAGCCCGACTCGAACATCGCCCTGGCCTGCTGGATCGCCACGAACAGCAGCTCGTCCTTGTGCGCGACGATCACGTCGGAGTCCAGCAGGTAGCCGAGCTTGCGGCTCTCGATCGCGCTCGTCCCGACCTTCGCCATCGCGGCATTCGTGAAGCCGTCGGTCGCGAACTTCAGGATGTCGGCGTTCGCGTTGCCACCGTTGGCCATCTCGGCCGCGCGGCGCGCGATGTAGGCCAGGCCGCCGCCGGCCGGCACGAGGCCGACACCGACCTCGACCAGGCCGACGTAGCTTTCCATCGCAGCCACGCGCTTCGCGGAGTACACCGCCAGCTCGCAGCCGCCGCCGAGCGCGATGCCGCGCAGCGCCGACACCACCGGCACACTGGCGTAGCGCAAGCGCAGGAAGGCGTCCTGCAGCTTCTTCACTTCCGGGTTGATGCCCTTGGAGCCCATCTTCATGAACACCGGCATCAGCGCCTCGAGGTTGGCGCCGGCCGAGAAGACGTCGTCGGGCGACCAGATCACCAGGCCCTTGTGGTCCGCCTCGGCGATCTCGATGGCCTTCAACAGGCCCTCGACGACCGCCGGGCTGATCAGGTGCAGCTTCGCGGTGATGGACGCGATCGCGACCTCGCCGTCGAGCGTCCACACACGGACCTCTTCGTTCCTGAACAGCTCGGTGCCGGCCTTCAGCGGCTCGACCGCGCCGCTGCCCAGCACGTTCTCGGGGAAGTGCTGGCGCTGGTACACCGCCAGCGACGAGCGCGGGATGTAGGCCTTCCTGCTCGGCGACCACGAACCTTCGGGCGTATGCACGCCGGTCCGTCCGTCGAACACCCACGCGGGTAGCGGCGCCTTGCTCAGCGCCTTGCCGGCCTCGATGTCGTCCTTGACCCAGCCGGCGACCTGCTGCCAGCCGGCCGCCTGCCATAGCTCGAACGGGCCCTGGCTGACGCCGAAGCCCCAGCGCATCGCGAAGTCGACATCGCGCGCGCACTCGGCGATGTCCTCGAGGTGGACCGCGGCGTAGTGGAAGCCGTCGCGCAGGATGGCCCAGAGGAACTGGGCCTGCGCGTTGCTGGACTCGCGCAGCAGCTTCAGGCGCTCGGCCGGCGCCTTCTTCAGGATGCGCGCGACGATCTCGTCGGCCTTGCCGCCCGCCGGCACGTAGTCCTGCTTGGCCGGGTCGAGGCGGAGGATGTCCTTGCCGACCTTCTTGTAGAAGCCGGCCCCGGCCTTCTGGCCCAGGGCGCCGGCCTTGATCAGGCCCTCGAGCACCGGCGGCGTCGCATAGGCCGGGAAGAAGGGATCGTCGGCCAGGTTGTCCTGCAGCGTCTTGATGACGTGGGCCATCGTGTCCAGGCCCACCACGTCGGCGGTGCGGAAGGTGCCGCTGCTGGCGCGGCCCAGCTTCTTGCCGGTCAGGTCGTCGACGACGTCGTAGCTCAGGCCGAAGGTCTCGGCCTCCTTCATCGTCGCCAGCATGCCGGCAATGCCGACACGGTTGGCGATGAAGTTCGGCGTGTCCTTCGCGCGCACCACGTTCTTGCCGACGAAGGTGGTGACGAAGCTCTCGAGCTGGTCGAGCACCAGATCGTCGGTGGTCGGCGTGTCGATCAGCTCGACCAGCGCCATGTAGCGCGGCGGGTTGAAGAAGTGGATGCCGCAGAAGCGCGGCTTGATGCTGTCGGGCAGCGCGGCACTGAGCTTGGTGATCGACAGGCCCGAGGTGTTCGACGCGAGGATCGCGTGCTTCGCAACGTGCGGGGCGATCTTCGTGTACAGGTCCAGCTTCCAGTCCATGCGCTCGGCGATCGCCTCGATGACCAGGTCGCAGTCGCCGAGCAGCGCGAGGTGCTCTTCGTAGTTGGCCGGCTGGATCAGGGCGGCGTCCTCGGGCACGCCCAGCGGCGCGGGCTTCAACTTCTTCAGGTTCTCGATCGCCTTGAGCGCGATGCCGCTCTTGGGACCTTCCTTCGCGGGCAGGTCGAACAGCACGACCGGCACCCTGACGTTGACGAGGTGGGCGGCGATCTGCGCGCCCATCACGCCGGCGCCGAGGACGGCCACCTTGCGGACTTGGAAACGACTCATTGCTTCTTCTCCGGTGATATCGGGTTCATTCGACGCGGATCCAGGTCTGCGTGCGGCCGAGCAGCGGCGCGCCGACATAGCCGCGCACCTCGAGCTTCTTGCCGCCGTCGACCGGCGTGATCCGGACCTTGTAGGTCTTGCCGTTGTTGGGATCGAGGATCTCGCCGCCGTCCCAGCGCTCGGGGCTGGAGGCGTTCTGCTTGACGCTCTTGATGATGGTCATGCCGACGACCGGCTGGTCCTTGCGCTCGTCGCTGCACTTGTCGCACTTGCTGTCCTGCCTGGACGGATCGAGCAGCTTCTCGATCTTGCCGGTGAAGACGCCGCCGGCCTCGTTGATGCGCACCAGCGACTTCTCCTGCCTGGTGTCGTCGTCGATGGTCTTCCACAGGCCGGCGGGCGTGCCCTGGGCCTGGGCCGTCAGCGCCGCGATGGCCAGCAAGCCGGCGGCAGCGAGTTGCTTCGTCTTCATCGGGTCTCCTCGGTGGTGGGAGGGCAGGGATCAGAACAGCGCTTCGTCCATCTCCTGCAGCGGCTTCACGCCGGCGCGTGCCGAGCGGATCAGGCCGGCCGTCTCGGGCAGCAGCTTGGCGAAGTAGAAGCGCGCGGTCGCCAGCTTGGCGGTGTAGAAGGGATCGCCCGAGGCTTGCTTGTCGAGAGCGATCTTCGCCGAACGCGCGAAGAAGTAGGCAAAGACCAGGTGGCCGACCACGCGGAGGTAGTCCACCGCCGCCGCGCCCACCTCGTCGGCATTGCCGAAGCCCTTCATGCCCAGTTCGGTGGTCAGCTTGGTGACCTTGTCGCCCAGGTCGCCGAGCGGATTGATGAACTCCTGCATCGCCTCGTTGACGCCCTCGTCCTCGACGAAGGCGGCGATCTGCTTGCCGAACTTCTTGAGCTTGGCGCCGTTGTCGCCCAGCACCTTGCGGCCCAGCAGGTCCAGCGACTGGATGGTGTTGGTGCCTTCGTAGATCATGTTGATGCGGGCATCGCGCACGAACTGCTCCATGCCCCATTCCTTGATGTAGCCGTGGCCTCCGAAGACCTGCATGCAGTGCGAGGTCGCGAGCCAGGCGTTGTCGGTCAGGAAGGCCTTGACGATGGGCGTCAGCAGCGCGACCTGGTCGGCGGCCTCCTTGCGCACGTCCTCGTCGGGATGGCTGAGCTCGCGGTCGATCAGCAGGGCGGTGAAGAGCGACAGCGCCCGCCCTCCCTCGGCATAGGCGCGGGCCGTCAGCAGCATCTTGCGCACGTCGGGGTGCACGATGATCGGGTCGGCCGGCTTGTCCGGCGCCTTCGGGCCCGACAGGCTGCGCATCTGGATGCGGTCCTTCGCGTAGGCCACGGCGTTCTGGTAGGCGACCTCGGTCAGTCCCAGCGACTGCATGCCGACGCCCAGGCGCGCCGCGTTCATCATCACGAACATCGCCGCCAGGCCCTTGTGCGGCTGGCCGACCAGGGTGCCGACCGCGCCGTCCAGCGCGATCTGCGCCGTGGCGTTGCCGTGGATGCCCATCTTGTGCTCGAGGCCGGTGCAGTAGATCGCATTGCGTTCGCCCAGCGAGCCGTCGGCCTTGACCAGGAACTTCGGCACGACGAACAGGGAGATGCCCTTCGATCCCGTCGGCGCATCCGGCAGCCGAGCCAGCACCAGGTGGACGATGTTCTCGGCCAGGTCGTGTTCGCCCGAGCTGATGAAGATCTTGGCGCCGGTGATCCTGTAGGTCCCGTCGGGCTGGGGCTCGGCCTTGCTGCGCAGGAGGCCGAGGTCGGTGCCGCAATGCGGCTCGGTGAGGCACATCGTGCCGGTCCACTGGCCGCTGGTCAGCTTGGGCAGATAGGTCTGCTTCTGCTCGTCGGTGCCGTGCGCGTGCAGCGCCTCGTAGGCGCCGTGCGTCAGGCCGGGGTACATGGTCCACGCCTGATTGGCGCTGTTGAGCATCTCGTAGAGGCACTGGTTCACGACGATCGGCAGGCCCTGGCCGCCGTAGGCCGGGTCGCAGCTCAGCGCGGGCCAGCCGCCCTCGACGTACTTCGCGTAGGCCTGCTTGAAGCCCTTGGGGGCCGCGACCTCGTGGGTCTCGCGGTTCAGCGTGCAGCCTTCCTCGTCGCCGCTGATGTTGAGCGGGAAGGTCACCTCGGCGGCGAACTTGCCGGCCTCCTCGACCACGGCGTTGATGGTGTCCACGTCCATCTCGGCATGCGGCGGCATGGCCTTCAGCTCGTCGCTGACGTTCAGCAGCTCGTGCATCACGAAGTGCATGTCGCGGATCGGGGGGGTGTAGGTGGGCATCGAAAGCTCCGGGAGAGAAAGGAAGTGGTCGTGCGACGGGGCGAAGAGCTTGCAGCTCAGCGCGCCTTGCGACCCGTCGCGATGGGGCTCAGCGACTCGGCCAGGACGCGCTCGAAGCCGCGGCCGGCGCGCTCGATCGCGCCGGGGTTGCGCATGAAGCGCGCGTCGTGGTGCAGCGCGAGGATCAGGCCGTGGATCTCGAACAGCATCTGCATCGGCTCGGTGTCCGCCTTCAGGTGGCCTTCCTCGATGGCGATGCGGATGGCGCGCTCCAGCGCGCGGTGCCAGGTGCGCACCATGCTCACCAAGGCGTCGCGCACCGGCCCGGGCCGGTCGTCGAACTCGACCGCACCGCTGATGTAGATGCAGCCCGAGTCGACCTCGACCGACACGCGCTTGACCCAGCGCTCGAACATGCTGCGCAGGCGCGGCAGGCCGCGCGCCTCGCGCACCGCCGGGAAGAACACCTCTTCCTCGAAGCGGGCGTGGTACTCGCGCACCACCGAGATCTGCAGTTCCTCGCGCGAGCCGAAGTGCGCGAACACGCCCGACTTGCTCATCTGCGTGACCTCGGCCAGCGCGCCGATCGACAGGCCTTCCAGACCGATCTGCGAGGCCAGCCCGAGGGCGGCTTCCAGGATGGCGGCGCGGGTCTGCTGGCCCTTCTGCTGGCCGCGCGGCGGTGTCCGGCCCTCGGTGCGCGAGGGGCTGCCGGTGGTGTCTTCGGGCGCGAGGCTGCTGCTCAAGGGGGTTCTGCAAAGAAACGAACGATCGTTCTATTCTGCAGAAAACCCCGCCCTCGCGGATGACGACGGTGTGCTGTTTGTAGGGCTGCGCGCCTAGCGGACCCTAGGGTTTACTCGGACGAAGCGCTCATTCCTCGTCCCAGGGCAGCCAGCCGGGCGCTTCGGCCTCGCGGGCGCGCTTCTCCAGGGGATCGCGCAGCTTGCGGGCCTCGTCGACGAACTGCTGCGGCGTCACGGTGGGCGCGAGGCGCGTTGCCGGCGGCCCGAGGCTGCTGAGGTAGAGCGGCGTGAACCAGCGGTCCGTGCGCTGGTGGTGCAGCGCCAGCTTCAGCCCGGCGCCGACCACCAGCAGCGTCGTGAAGCCGACCATCAGCAGGCGCCGGCGACCGGGCACGATCAAGGCGAGATGACCGTAGAGCAGCACGCAGCCCAGCGCGAGGGCGAGCAGTTCGCCGGCGCGCGGCAGCCACTCCCAGGACAGCGCGAAGGCCAGCAGCGGCAGCACCGCGTCGAGCACCAGGCCGGCCAGCAACAGGCCGAGCGCCCAGCGCAGGTGAGCCAGGAAGTCGAAGTGGCGCGTGAAGAGCTTGGAGCCCAGTGCCCACAGGAAGCACCAGATCCCGAGGGCCAGCGGCACGCTGAGCAGCACCGACAGGTAGCCGCTGACGGGATCGCCGGGATCGCTTTCCAGCCAGTGATCGCACAGCACCCAGACCAGCAACAGCGTCAGCCCCGCGGCGAGCCACCGCCCGCTGACCGGGGACGGGGACGACAGCGGCAGTTCGGCCGCCAGCGTCTCGCCAGCCAGCCGCAGCCGCAGCCGGGTGCGGCCGATCTGCCACTCGGCGCCACCGCCGATGCGTGTCGTCGCTCCGCCGGCGAGGCTGCGGCCCTGCAGCCTTAGGCCGTTGGCGCTGTCGCCGGCCACCAGCTCGATGCCGGCCTCGGTGG
This sequence comes from uncultured Methylibium sp., assembly GCA_964622685.1. Taxonomy (GTDB): domain Bacteria; phylum Pseudomonadota; class Gammaproteobacteria; order Burkholderiales; family Burkholderiaceae_C; genus Methylibium. The sequence continues at coordinate 6,819 of CAZUUU010000045.1, read as the reverse complement.
CCCGGAGCGTCGCGTGATGGGCGGCGGCGTGCGGGTCGTCGAGCAACACGTCGCAGTCGATCGCGCGGCCGATCGTGACCGGCCATTGCGTGATCGGTACCCGGTGCGCGACGCCGCCGTCGCGGTCGAGCAGTTCCACCAGGCCCAGGCGTGCGCTGGTCATGGCTGTTCCTTCAGGCCGTAGCCCTGCAGGTAGTGGGTGGCCAGGCGCATGGCGTTGTCGAAGCTCACGCCGCGCGCGTCCAGCCGCCCCTGGGCGCCGATGCTGCCCTGGTCGACCGTCGCTGCCAGGACGCTCAGGTCGTAGAGCCCCGTCAGCCGGCGGTAGGCGGTGAGGCACAGCACCGCGCGCAAGGGCAGGCCGCCCTGCTCGACGAAGCGCTCGCTGCACTGCGGTGCAGTGAACTCCTTGGGGTTGCGGCGCCCGAAGCTCTCGTTGCGGAAGCTCGCGCTGTGGCGTTGCGTGAAGCGCAGCCAGCCGAGCTTGCGGCCGTCGTAAGCCTCGTGGCGCACGCCGAGCGAGCCGGTGAGCAGCGCGCCGCTGACGAACACCTGAGTGTCCATCTCGCAGTCCGAGCGCTCGAACTCCAGGCCCTTGGTGTCCGCCGGCGTGCTGCGGCCCCAGCAGCGCATGAAGTCCTCCTGCGGCACCGGGATCAGGTAGCGCGCGTGGCCGGCGCCGCGCCAGGGCTGGGCGACGAAGCGCTGCGTGACGAGTTCCTGGTGCGCCAGCAGCTGCGTGGTCAGTTCCGGATAGACCGGCGCGGTGATGGGCGCGGCGCGCCGCGACCGATCGAGCAATGCCTGCGCGAACGCGGCCGGCACCAGGAAGCTGACCTGCTGGCCATCGCGCCGTGTCGCGACATTGATGCCGACGACGCGGCCCTGCTCGTCGAGCGCCGGGCCGCCGCTCATGCCGGAGTTCAGCGAGCCCGCGAAGAAGATGCTGGGATAGAAGCTGCGCTCGACCAGGCCGTTGTAGGTTCCCTCGAGCACCGCGAAGCCGACGTCGAGCGGGTTGCCCAGCGAGTAGATCCGCTCGCCCTGCGACAGCGGCACGGAGGCCGGGCGGAACTCGAGCGGCGTGCCCGGCGCCACGGTCGCGGCGCCGGCCTTGCCGCGTCCGCTGACCGGTAGGGCCTTGACCACCGCCAGGTCGTGCACCGCGTCGAAGCCCAGCAGTTGCAGCGCGCCCTCCCGGCCGTCGACCCGCGTGTAGGTGAGGCGATAGCGCTCGGGCTGCAACGCCACCTGGCTGACGACGTGGTAATTGGTGACGATCAGCCCGTCCTCGCCGACCACGAATCCCGAGCCGACCGACGCCTGGCTGTCCTGGCCCTTCAGCAGGGTGCGCACCTGCAGCAGCTGGCTGCGCGCACGTTCGTACAGCCTTTGCGCCGAGGGCGAGGCAGGGGCGGAGGCGGAGACCGCAGGGGGGGCGGGGGGCTGCTGCGCGCACGCCATCGCGCTTGCCCAGGCGAGCGACAGCGCCACAGCACGCTGCCGCCAGGCTCGGGGTCGCGTCATGCGACGAATTCTAGGCACCTGCGGGCGTACATTGCGGCACCGCGGCACCTGGCCGTTGCAGGCCGCGATGTCGCCACCGAAAGTGTTCCGATGTTCCTGATCTCCTTCGACACGGCGGCCGCGTTCTTCGCGACGGCCGTGCTGCTGGCGCTGGCGCCGGGGCCCGACAACCTGTTCGTGCTGCTGCAGTCGGCCATGCGGGGCCGTCGCGCCGGCTTGCTGGTCGTGCTGGGCTTGTGCAGCGGCCTGCTGGTCCACACCGGGGCGGTGGCGCTCGGGCTGGCCACCTTGTTCGCGACCTCCGTGCTGGCTTTCACCGTGCTGAAGCTGGCCGGCGCGTTCTACCTGCTGTGGCTGGCATGGCAGGCGTGGCGGGCCGGCCCGGCCGACACCGGCGACCATAGCGAGGCCGCGCCGAGCGCCGGCCGGCTCTACCGCCGCGGCATCGTGATGAACGTGACCAACCCCAAGGTGACCATCTTCTTCCTCGCCTTCCTGCCGCAGTTCGTCGTGCCCGATCGCGGCAGCGTCGGCCTGCAGGTGGTGGCGCTGGGCGCGCTGTTCATGCTGGCGACGCTGCTGGTGTTCGGTGCCATCGCGCTGGCGGGCGGGAGCTTGCGCGCGTGGCTGCTGCGCTCCCCGGCGGCCCAGGTCGGGATGAACCGCGTGGCGGCGCTGGTGTTCGTCGGCCTGGCGGCGCGGTTGGCGCTGGCGAAGCACTGACGCAGGGCGCGGCCGCGCCCGGTTCCCACGGTCGCGCAGGTGCCGGCGTTGCCCCGCTTGAGCAGCGACACCGCCGTGCTTCATACTCCGTGTCAAGGAGTTTGTGCATGGATGTGCTGCAACTCGATGTGTCGGGCCGGCCTCAGGCGTGGATCAGCGCCAAGGAGGCGGCCGTGCTGTACGCCAGCGACGGCGTGGCCTGGACCCTGGGCGACGCACGCCTGGTGCTGCGCGGCGGCATCCAGCGCCGCACCGGCGTGCAGTCGCGCATCGAGGTGCACTCCATCATCGCGGTGCGCGGCAGCGTTCCCAGCCGTGCCTGGCGCCAGACCCCGGCGCTGTCCAACCCCAAGCTGTTCGCCCGCGACCGGCACGTCTGCGCCTACTGCGGGGGCCAGTTCCATGCCGACGAACTGACGCGCGAGCACATCCAGCCCACCTCGCGCGGCGGCAACGACAGCTGGATGAACTGCATCACCGCCTGCCGCGGCTGCAACGGCCACAAGGCCAACCGCACGCCCGAGGAGGCGCGCATGACGCTGCTCTACCTGCCCTACGTGCCCAGCCTGCACGAGGACATGATCCTGCGCGGCCGCCGCATCCTGGTCGACCAGATGGAGTTCCTGCTGGCCAGCGTGCCGAGGTCGAGTCGCTTGCACGGCTGAGCGGCGGCAGGCGCCTTGGATCGCGCCCGCCGTTGCGCAGCAAGGCCTGCGCGGTCTCGGCGGCGGCAGTCGCTCCCGCTGGCCGGCTCACGATTCTTTACCCACTCTCGCCCGGAGCCCTCGCCCCCACCCGCCGGGCGCTGGCGGACAATTCGTCAACGTGGGCCGGTCGCGCACCGTTGTGCGGACAGGATGCCCCGGGAGAATCGTCATGAAGACCTTGTTGATCGCCGGCCTTGCGCTGGCACTCGCCGCCTGTTCCACCACCAGCCCCGACGTCATCAAGCGCGGTGACGCCCAGCGCCTGTCGACCGTCCAGGACGCCGTCGTCATCAACGTGCGGCCGGTGGTCGTCGAAGGCTCGCAGTCGGGCATCGGCGGCACCGCCGGCGCCGTGGCGGGCGGCGTGGCCGGCAGTTCGGTCGGCGGCCGCCGCGAGGCCGTGGTGGTCGGCGTGCTGGGTGCGGTGGCCGGCGCCGTGGTCGGCAATGCCGTCGAGCGCAGCGCGACGCGCGAGCAGGCCATCGAGATCATCGTGCAGATGCGCAACGGCGAGCGCCGCGCGATCGTCCAGGCGCAAGGCGCCGAGAGCTTCCAGCCCGGCGACCAGGTGGTGCTGATCTCGACCGGCGGCACGACCCGCGTGACGCGCGCGCAGTCGGTCGCGCCGCGCAGCTGAGCTAGATCTCGGGGGCCAGCGCGGCGCCCGGCCGCTGGTCGCACTCGGCGAAGACGCGCGCACGGCATTGCGCGCAGATCTGCGGATCCAGCCGCGGCACGATGTGCGCGATCGCGTGCTGCTTGTCGGCATGGATGTGATCGCGGCCCAGCGCGTGGAGGAAGCCCGAGCGCTCCCACAGCGCCAGCACCGGCGGGCGCGGCCGGTGGAAGTGCAGGTCACCGCCGATCGCGCGACGGGCGCGCAGTTCCTCGTCCCAGACCTGGGCGCCGGCCGGGTCGATGAAGTTCATGCTCTTGCTCATCACGAGCAGGTGCTTCGGCGCGCCGGGCGGTGCGCGCAGCGCGTGCAGCGTGTCCGACACATGCTGGGCCGCCCCGAAGTAGACCGCTCCCTCCATCCGCAGCAGCTTGAGCTGTGGACACTCGGGCAGCGCGCCCGGATGGCCGTCCAGCACCACGAAGGGCCGGTTCGGTGCGGTCGATTCGAAGCCCATCGTGCGCATCGCCGGCTTCGCGGTGCGCTGCAGGTAGGCGCCGAGCGACAGCAGGCTGCCGAGCAGGATCGCCACCTCGAGCCGCAAGGTCAGGGTCGCGGCCAGCGTGGCCAGCGCGATGCCGAACTCGCCGCGGCTCAGCGTGCGCAGCTGGCGCCAGCGCGGCAGCTCCAGCAGCGCGGCCGCCACCAGCCACAGCAGGCCGGCGATGGCCGCGAGCGGAATGAGCGCCAGCAGCGGCGCGCTCGCCACCGCCAGCGCGGCCAGCCACAGCGCCGAGAAGACGGCCGCCAGCGGCGTGCGCGCGCCGGCCTCCAGGTTGGGCAGCGAGCGGTTCAGCGAGCCGCAGGACACATAGCTCGACGTCAGTCCGCCGACCAGGTTGGACAGGCCCTGGCCGACGAACTCGCGGTTGGCGTCGATGCGCTGGCCGGCGCGCGCCGCCACCACCTTGGCGATCGAGATCGACTGCGCCAGCGCGACGATGGTCAGCGCGAAGGCCAGCCCCAGCAGCTCGGGCAGCGCGGCCGGTTCGACCTGGGGCACGTGCCAGGTCGGCCAGGGCGCCGGGATGGCGCCGACGCGCCGGACCGCGTCGAGACCCAGCGCCGGCAGCGCCGAGGCGGCGGCGGTGCCGGCCGCCAGGCCGATCAGCATCGCCGGCCAGCGCGGCGCGAGGCGCTTCACCGCGACCGCGACCGCCAGCGTCAGGGCTGCGACCAGCAGTGCGCCCGGGCGGAGCTCGGCCAGTTGCTGCCAGACCGCCCGCAGCACGCCGCCGGCGCCGTGGCTCGCGATGTCGTCCAGGCCCAGCCCTTCCTTCAAGGCATGCACGGCGATCAGCACGGCGGCGCCGGTCGTGAAGCCCAGCAGCGCGGCCGGCGAGATGAAGTTGGCGACCGAGCCGAGCTTGAGCACCCCGATCAGCCACTGCATCGCGCCGACCAGCAAGGTCACCGCGAGCGCCAGCTCGATGTAGGCCGGACTGCCGGTCGCGGCCAGGGGCGCCAGCATCGCGAACAGCGCCAGCGAGTTGGCGTTCGTCGGGCCCGACATCACGTGCCGGCTGGACCCGAACAGCGCCGCGACGATGCAGGGCAGGATCGCCGTGGCCAGCCCGTACTGCGGCGGCAGGCCGGCCAGCGTCGCGAACGCGATGCCCTGCGGCAGCACCAGCACGGCGCCCAGCAGGCCGGCCAGCAGGTCGGCGCGCAGGGTCAGCGGCGACAGCTCGCGCACCCAGCCTCCGAAGAGGCGCACGGACCAGGGGGAAGGGCGGATGCCGTCGGTGGCGGGCATGACCGATGATAGAAGCCGCTTCCGCGGACCTCCTTGCGACCTCATGGCGCTACCCGACCGCTCCGCCTCCCCGGCCGTCGACGCCGTGACCCGGGCGCTGCTGCGCGCCCATCGCGAACGGCAGCGCTGCAGCAGTCTCGATCCCGCCTTCGCGCTGCGCGACGACGACGAGGCGATGGCTGTGCAGGACGCGGTGTGCGCGGCGCTGGCCGGCGATGCCCGTGTCGCTGCGTGGAAGGCCGGCGCCACCGCTCCGGGTGCACCGGTGAGTGCCTGCCCGCTGCCGGCGGCCGGCCTGCATCGCGGGGCGACGCGGCTGCCCGGTGCGGCGTTTCACCAGCGCGGCGTCGAGGCCGAGATCGCCTTTCGTCTGGCGCGGCCGCCCGAGCACCCGCCTCTGGACGACGAGGTCCTGCCTTGCTTCGACGCCCTGTGCGTGGCCATCGAGGTGATCGACTCGCGCTGGACCGAGGCGATGGCCGCGCCCGAGCGGCTGCGCCTGGCCGACCTGCAGTCGCACGCCGCCCTGGTGCTGGGAGACTGGCAGCCGCTGCGCCCGATCGACTGGGCGGCGCAGTCCTGCAGGGTCCTGGTGAATGGCGAGGTGGCGGCGCGCGGCGTCGGCACGCACAGCTGCGTGGATCCGGGCCGGGTCCTGGGCGGCTGGTTGCGTCATGCCGCGGCGCGCGGCATGGCCTTGCAGCCCGGTGACGTCGTCACCACCGGCAGTTGGGGCCGGGCGCTGTGGGTCGGGCCCGAGGACCACGTCCTGGTCGACTTCCCCGGCATCGGCAAGCTGCGCCTGGCCTTCGAGCACGGCTGACGGATGCAGGCGCGCTATTGAAAGCTCGGCGCCGGCCCCTATAATCGTCGCTAGCACTCGAACAAGCTGAGTGCTAACAGAGCCGGAAGCGGTTCGTTTCCAGGCGCTGCAGCTTGTGAGCTTGCGCTAACTGCGCAGCCAGAGTCCATAGACCCTACCGATATCCATCAAGGAGATGCGATGAAACTTCGTCCTTTGCACGATCGCGTGATCGTCAAGCGCCTCGAACAGGAAACCAAGACCGCCTCGGGCATCGTGATCCCCGACAACGCGGCCGAGAAGCCGGACCAGGGTGAAGTGCTCGCCGTCGGTCCCGGCAAGCGCAACGAGAAGGGCGACTTCATCGCCCTGAACTGCAAGGTCGGCGACCGCGTGCTGTTCGGCAAGTACAGCGGCCAGACCGTCAAGGTCGATGGCGACGAACTGCTGGTGATGCGCGAAGAAGACCTCTTCGCCGTCGTCGAAGGCAAGTAATTCCCCACCCAGCATTCCCAGATCCGGAGAACTCAAATGGCAGCAAAAGATGTGGTGTTCGGCGGCGACGCCCGCGCGCGCATGGTCGAAGGCGTGAACATCCTGGCCAACGCGGTCAAGGTCACGCTGGGCC
>CAZUUU010000044.1:5691-20605 GCA_964622685.1 uncultured Methylibium sp. | reverse complement strand
ACGCGCCACTACGCGCAGCGCGACTACCCCTTCATCTTCACCAACGGCGTGCAGGTCAGCTACGTCGAGGTCGACGCCGACACCGGCTTCGTCAAGTTGCTGGGGCACTGGTGCGTGGAGGACTGCGGTCGCGTCATCAACCCGATGCTGGTCGACGAGCAGATGCGCGGCGCGATCGTGCAGGGCATCGGCGGCGTGCTGTTCGAGGAGTGCCTGTACGACGAGCACGGAACGATGAAGAACGGCAGCATGGCCGACTACCTGGTGCCGATGGCCGCCGAGATGCCCGACATCGTCGTCGCGCACGTGCAGACGCCGACCCGGAGCTCGCTGCTCGGTGCCAAAGGCGCCGGCGAGGCCGGCACCGCCGGCGCGCCGGCCGCGGTGATGAATGCGATCAACGACGCGCTGGCGCCGCTGAACGCGCGCGTCGCCTCGCAGCCGATCACGCCCGAAAAGATCCTGCGAGCGCTGGGCAAGGTCGCCTGAGGTTCACAGCACCCGGTGCGCCAGCGCCGGCAGCTGAGCCCGGACCTGCGCGATCCTTTCGGCGTCCAGCGTCGCGAGCACCACGCCCTCGCCGTCGTCCTGGCGCACCGCCAGCAGCTCGCCCCAGGGGCCGACGGCGAGGCTGTGACCCCAGGTGCGGCGGCCGTTCTCGTGGCGGCCGCCCTGGGCCGGCGCGAGCACGACGCACTGGTTCTCGACCGCGCGGGCGCGCAGCAGCAGCTCCCAGTGCGCCTGCCCGGTCGGGTGGGTGAAGGCGGCCGGCACCAGCAGCAGGTCGCAGGGCCCCGCGTCGGTTCGCATCAGCGCGCGGTAGAGCTCCGGGAAGCGCAGGTCGTAGCAGATGCTCAGCCCCACGCGCCAGCTGCGCCCGCTGCGGTCGGTGAGCGCGAAGGCGACCGGCTCGGTGCCCGCCTGCAGCGTGGCGGCCTCGTCGTAGCGCCGCTCGCCGTCGTCGAAGCGGAACAGGTGGACCTTATCGTAGCGCGCGACGCGGCCGCCGTGCGGGCCGAACACCAGCGTCGTGTTCAGCACGCGATCGCTGCGTCCGGCGATGCGCAGCGGCAGCGTGCCGCCGGCCAGCCAGACGCGGTGCTCGCGCGCCATCGCGGCCAGCGCCTGCTGGATCGGGCCTTCGCCCTCGGCTTCGGCATGGGCCAGCTTGTCGGTGTCGTGCAGGCCCATCAGGCAGAAGTATTCGGGCAGCGCGACCAGCTCCGCGCCCGCCGCGGCAGCCTCGCCGACCAGCGCGCGGGCGCGCTCCAGGTTCTGCCCCACGTCGGGCGTGGACACCATCTGCACGGCGGCGATCTTCATCGGTTCTCCTTCGCGGGAGCGGCCGGCGCGGCGCTGGCCGCGTCCGCGTTCGGCATCGCGTCGCCGAGTCTGCGCTCGACCCTGTCGACCTTGGGCTGGGCCCAGGGGCCGGTGACGCGGAACTCGCGCGTCCCGGCCTCGATCAGCGGCCGGCGCAGGAACAGCTGCGCCAGGAAGGACCCGATGCCGACCGCCGGGTTGATCGCGGCCACGGCCAGCGAGGCGGTGCCGGCATTGATCTCCGGCACGACCCAGACGCGCAGGTCCTGGGTCTCGCGCGCGATGTCGGCACTGCCCTGCATCAGCACCACCGCCTGGACGCCGCGCATGCTCAGCAGCCGGGTCGTGGCCACGCCGTCGGCGATGGCGACGTCACCCGCGAGGCCGTCGAACACGAAGCCCTGCTCGAACACGTCCCGGAAGTCCAGCAGCAGCCGGCGCGGCAGCGCCTGCAGACTCAGCACGCCCAGCAGCTTGGCGATGCCCGGCTCGGCCTGCAGGAACTGCCCGCCCTCGAGCGCCACGTTGACCTGGCCGCCCAGGCTGGGCAGGTCGATCGACAGCGGCGAGCCCAGCCAGCCGATCTGCCCGGACAGCCGCCCCTTGCCGCCGCGCACCACGCCGGCGTAGCCCAGCCGCGTCAGCAGCGCGCCGCTGTCGGCGATGTCGAGGCCGAAGTCCATCACCGCGCGGCGGCGCGCGCCGCCGCCGGCAGTCGCCGGCGCCCATTGGCCGGTGGCATTGAACTGGGCCTCGGGCGTGACGAGCCGGAACTTGCCGAGCCGCCATTCGCGCGCCGACTCGGCGCCCGGATCGGCGGCACGGTTCTGCGCCTCGATCTCGACACGGCCCAGGCGCTTGCCGTTCAGGTCGAGGTCCTCGACGACGATGTCGAGCGCCGGGACGCTGGCCGGCGAGGCCTGCTCGAGCAGGTTGCTGACCGCATCGGCCTCGCTCTTGGGCAGCGACAGCCGCGCCAGCCGCGCATAGAGGCGTCCGGCCGCCTCGCCGCTGCGCGTGCCGGGCGGGCGGTACTCGGCGTAGCCGTTCAGCTCGGCGGCGTCGAGGTTGGCGCGCCACAGGCCCTCGTCGCCGGCGCCGCCGCGCGACAGGCCGACCACGACGCGGTTCAGGCGGCGCCCGCCGCCGATGAGCTCCTGCACGCGCAGCGCCAGCGTGCCCGGTGCGTAGCCGCTGTCGCCGCCGGCCCCGCCCCAGCCCTCGGCGATGCGCTGCCAGGCATCGACGTCGAGCCGGGCGAGATTGACGTTGGCCGCCACGCCCTCCGCCGGCTGCGGCATGCTGTCCTGCACGCCGATGCCGCCGCGCAGCACGCGCGCGCCGTCGGCCGCCAGTTCGCGGGTCCACGCGGCCTGCAGCAGCCGGGCGCCGTCGGCGCCGAGCTCGACGCGCAGCTGGTCGCGCGCCGGGCCGGCGGTCCGGCCCGCCCCGTCGACCCCGTCGGCCAGCAGGCTGGCCTGCACACGCAGCGGCAGCGGCTGCTCGGCGGCCTTGCGCAGCGGCGCCGGCAGGTCGAGCCCCAGGCCGACCAGGTTGCTGCTGAGCTGCCACTCGGCCTGGCCGCGCACGACGCCGAGCGCGAGCCGGTAGGCAGTCTGCCCGCTGAACTGCGCGGCCGCCCGCGACAGCGCACCCAGCTCGCCGGCACGACGCAGCCCCTCGGCGCTGGCCGTGCCCTGCACGTTGAAGCGCAGGCTGCCGTCGGCCTGGCTGCCGCCGTCGAAGGCGGCCTCGCCGCCGAGCGCCCGGGCGCTGCCCGCGGCCAGCGTGAAGTTGCGCTCGGTGAAGGCGATGCGCGCCTTCGCGCCCGCGAGCATCGGCGCCTCGGGCCGCAGCCTCAGGTCGTTGCCGGGCAGCACCAGGCTGCCGCGCAGCGTGGTGTCGCGGCTGTGGTTCAGCGGGATGGTCAAGGCCAGTTGCAGGTCGATCGGCGCCTGGTTCGGGCCGGTGCTCGCCTGCGCGAGCCCGCCGCCGATCCAGCCGCCGATCGGCGTGGCCTCGACGAAGCGCAGCGCGTCGGCCAGCGGTCCGCGGCCCGCGCCCTCGATCGTCAGCGCAGCGTCGTGCCCCAGGTCGCGGATCCCGCCCTGCACGCGCGTGAGCTCGAAGCTGCCGCTGCCGACGCTGCCGAGCCGGCCCTGCATCTTGTTCAGCGCCATCGAGTGCCGATCGAACACCAGCTCGCCCTTGACGTCGGTGAAGGCCGGCCAGGGCCGGCCGCGCGCATCGGGCTCGCCGTTCCAGTCGGCGTCGCCCGGCGCGAAGGCGAAGCGCACGCCTTCCAGCTGCGCGGCCACACGGAACTCGCCCGCGGGCGGCGCCTGGATGCCCGGCTTGCCGCTCGCCTTGCCGCCTGCCTTGCCGCCGAACGGGAAGTCGCGCAGGTCGCCCTTCAGCTTGAAGCTGACCGCGCTCGCGTGGCCGGCCTGCACCGCGCGCTCGACGTAGTGGCGCGCATCGGCCGACACGCCCAGCGGCAGGTAGCGCGCGACGCGGCTCGCCTCGGCGCGGTCGAGCCGGCCGTTCAGGTCCAGCGTGCCCGGCAGGCGGCCGCTGCCGTCGGCGCGCGGTGCGGCGGTCGACCAGGTGGCGTCGAACTGGCCGGCGGTGTCGGCGTTGGCGAAGCGCAGGTCCCGGGCACGCAGTTCGACGCGCGGCGGCGCGCCATCGCCGCCGGCGTCGATGCGCCAGGCCAGGTTGCCGCTCAGGCTGTCGAGCGCGATGCGCGGCAGCTCGAAGACGCCGGGGAAATCGAGCGCGCCGTCCTTGATCGCGACGCGCGCCTCGCCGCCGGCCTCGGTCGCGTTGAAGTCGATATCGACGCCCTGCACGCCCGGGCGACCGACCGGCGGCGCCGAGGCCGCGGCCTCGGGGGCGCTCGCCGCCGCGGACTGCGGCGCGAGGCTGAGGCTGCGCAGGCTCGCCTGCACGCGATAGCGCCGCGGCTGCGCGGGCGGGCCGTCCCAGCGCGCCTCGACCTGGCTGGCGATGCCCCCCGGGGCCAGGTCCGCGACGCGCGTGCGGAACGGGGCGCCGATCCACGCGGCCGGCAGCCTCTCGGTCACCTGGGCCAGCAGCGCGAGGTCGAGCCGCTCGGCCTTGAACTCGCCGCCCGCCGCGGCGCCGTCGGCGCCGATGCGCCAGCGCAGGTCGGCGTCGCCGGCCGGCCAGCTCAGGCCGTCGGCCGTGGCGAAGCTGAGGCCGCGCGCCTGCAGCTCGCCGCCATCGCGGGCGTCGAAGCGGCCGCCGAGCCGGCCTTCGATGTGCGAGAAGGCCAGCGGCTCGGTGTCCGCCGCCAGCTTGAGGACGACGTCGCGCAGGGCCAGGTCCGCCGTCGCGGCGACCGGTTCGGCGTCGCGGACCTCGACCCAGGCGCGCAGCGCGCCGGCGCCGCGGCTCAGGTCGTAGGGCAGGTCGATCGCCTGGCGCAGGGGCTCGATGTCGATGTCCGGCAGCTCGGCGTAGAGGGTGCCGCGCCAGCGCCGCCACTCGCCCGGCCGGGCGAGCAGGCCGCTGGCGCGCTCGCCGGGCGCGCCCAGCAGCGGCTGCACGAAGCGCCCGCGCAGCGAGATGCGCTCGCCCCAGGCCGCCGGCGGCGTCGCGTCGAGCCGCAACTCGTGCCGGCGCACGCCGTTGCGCACGACCAGGTCGACGGCGCTCAGGGCCAACGGCGGCGCCCCGCGCAGTTCGTCGGTCCACACCAGCGTGCCGTTGCGGATCGCGAACTCGTGCTGGCTGAAGAACCAGTCGGCGGCACTGCCGTCGCCCGGCCCGGCCGAGGTCTCCAGGCCCGCGACCCAGATGCGGCCGGCCGCGTCGCGACGCAGCTCGAGCCGCGCACCGTCGATCAGCAGCTGCTCGAAGCGCAGCCGCCAGCGGCCATCCCAGCCCGGCAGCAGCGACGCCGGCGACAGCGCCACCTGCACGGTGGGCAGCCGCAGCGCTTCGCGCGCTGTCGCGCCGGCGGGCTCGCCGGGCCGCGGCGACTCGAGCAGCACCACATCGTGCAGGGTCAGCCCGCGCGCCCAGTGCCAGGCGGCGGCGCCGTTCGTGACTTCGATCGCACCAATGCGGACCGGCACCCCCAATGCCTGAGTGGCCCGCTTCTCCAGGGCAGGGCGCCAGTGCTCGATCCGCGGCAGAATCGCGGCCACGAGAAGGAGCCAGGCCGCGACCACGATGCTCGCGACGAGCAGCAGACCCGCCAAGGACCACCGCCATGCCCTGCCCCAGCCGTTGCGTCGGCGCGGCGTGCCGGCGGCGAGGCCGGCGGGGGCCACGGTGACTGGAGGTGGGATGGACGGCATCGGTCGGTGGGATATCGGTAACGCAGCGCAACCGCAGGCGCCGGGAGCGCGCTGGCCCGGGCCGCAGGGTCGAGCGCCGGGCGACGCCGCGCGGCGTCGGCGCGCGGCACCCTAGCACAGACTGGAACGGCGGCGATGCGTTCCCCCGTTGACATGGCCTGCACGGATGGCGCGCTCCATTCGCGCTTCGTGCAGCGCATCCGCCGACGTCACGCCGACGCGCTGGCCCTGCTGGCGCCCGGTGTGCCGGCCCGCGACGCGATCGGCGCATTGATCGACGAGCTGGTGGCCCGCGGCCGCCCGCTGCCGGCCGCGCTGCGCGTCGCGCGCCACGTGGTGATCGAGCGCCTGGCGGTGCTGGACGTGGAGCAGCAGGCCCCGCTCGAGGCCGTGACGCGCACGATGAGCGAGCTGGCCGAAGTGACGCTCGACCGCGCCCTGGCCGTCGCCTTCGCCGAACAGGACGCGAAGCACGGCGCGCCGCTGAAGCCGGACGGCAGGCGCTCGGCCTTCTGGGTCGTCGGCATGGGCAAGCTCGGCGCGCGCGAGCTCAACGTGTCGTCCGACATCGACCTGATCTACGTCTACGAGGACGACGTGCCGACCGCCGGCCGCGCCGACGGGCAGGGCGTGATCAGCGCGCACGAGTACTTCAGCCAGGTCGCGCGCTCGCTCTACGCGCTGATCGGCGACGTCACCGACGACGGCCAGGTGTTCCGCGTCGACCTGGCGCTGCGGCCCAACGGCAACTCCGGCCCGGCCGTCGTGAGCCTGGCCATGCTCGAGGAGTACTTCCTCGTGCAGGGCCGCGAGTGGGAACGCTTCGCGTGGCTCAAGAGCCGCGTCGTCGCGCCCGCCGCGGCGATGACCAACGGCGAGGCGCTGCCGCTGCGCGATCTGGTCGTTGCCTTCGTTTACCGCCGTTACCTCGACTACGGGGTGTTCGAGGGCCTGCGACAGCTGCACCGCAAGATCCGCGAAGAGGCCGCCCGGCGCGCCGCGGGCCGGCCCGAGCGCGCCAACGACGTGAAGCTCTCGCGCGGCGGCATCCGCGAGATCGAGTTCATCGTGCAGCTGCTGCAGGTCGTGCGCGGCGGCCAGTTCCCCGAGCTGCGCACGCGCTCGACGCTGAAGGCGCTGGACCGGCTCGTCGCCGTCGGCGTGATGAAGCCCGAGACCGCGGGCCGGCTGGCCGAGGCCTACGGCTTCCTGCGGCGCGTCGAGCACCGCATCCAGTACCTCGACGACCGCCAGACCCACCTGCTGCCGACCGAGGATGCCGACCTGGCGTGGATCGGCCGCTCGATGCACCTGGCGTGCAACGCCGATGCCTGCGAGCTGCTGGACCGCTTGTGCGCGCATCGCGAGTTCGTCGCCACCGAGTTCGACGCGCTGCTGCACGACGGCCGCGGTGCCGGCGCGGCGCCCGGCGGCTGCAAGGGCTGCGGCGGGCCGCCGCCGGCACTGGACAGCGAGGCCTTCCTCGACCGGCTGGCGCCCGAGGTCGCCGAGCGCGTGCGCCACTTCGCGGCCGGCCCCAAGGTGGCGATGCTGCGCGACGAGACGCGCACGCGGCTGGCCAAGCTGATCGGCCGGGCGGCGATGCTGTCCGACGAGCTGCCGGCCGGCTCGGGCGAGCCGTCGCAGGCCGTGCTGCGCTTCATCGACTGGATCGAACCCCTGCTGCGGCGCGAGAGCTATCTCGCGCTGCTGGCCGAGCGGCCCGAGGTGCTGGGGCGCCTGCTGCGCCTGCTGGGCCTGGCGAAGTGGCCGATGCGCTACCTGATGCGCCACCCGGGCGTCATCGACGAGCTGGCCGATGCGCGCGCGTTGCAGGGCCGCTTCGACCGCGCCGCCTTCCTGCGCGACCTGACCGAGCGTCACAGCGCCTGGACGCGCGGCGGCCAGGCCGACGAGGAGGCGCTGCTCGACACGTTGCGCCGCGCCCACCATGCCGAGGTCTTCCGCACGCTGGTGCGCGACGTCGAGGGCCAGCTCACCGTCGAGCAGGTGGCCGACGACCTCTCGGCGCTGGCCGATGCGACGCTGGACTGCACGATCCGCTGGGCCTGGCAGCACCTGAAGCAGCGCCACCGCGATTCACCCCGTCTGGCGGTCGTCGCCTACGGCAAGCTCGGCGGCAAGGAACTGGGCTACGGCTCGGACCTGGACGTCGTCTTCCTCTACGACGACGCCGACGAGGCCGACCCCGACAAGGCCGCCGAGACCTACGCCGCCTTCGTGCGCAAGCTGATCACCTGGCTGACCCTGCGCACCGCCGCCGGCGACCTGTTCGACATCGACACGGCGCTGCGGCCCAACGGCAACTCGGGCCTGCTGGTGACCTCGATCGAGGCCTTCGAGCGCTACCAGGCCGGCCGCGGCAGCAACACCGCCTGGACCTGGGAGCACCAGGCCATCACGCGGGCGCGCTGGTGCGCGGGCGACGCCACGCTGGCACCGCGCGTCGAGGCGGCGCGCCGCGGCGTGCTGGCGGCCGTGCGCGACCCGGACGCGCTGCGCCAGGAGGTGGGCGCGATGCGCGAACGCGTCCGCGCGGCGCATCCGGCACCGCGCCGCGACGGCCAGCTGCTGTTCGACGTGAAGCACGGCGAGGGCGGCATGATGGATGTCGAGTTCGCGGTGCAGTTCCTGGTGCTGGCGCACAGCGCGCGGCACGCCGGGCTGCGCGACGATGTCGGCAACATCGCGCTGTTGCGCCTGGCCGAGCAGCTGTCGCTGCTGCCGGCGGGCGTCGGCCATGCCGCTGCCGACGCCTACCGCGAGCTGCGCCGTGCCCAGCACCGCGCCCGGCTCGACGAGGCGCCGACACAGTTCGACGCGCAGGCCTTCGCTGCCGAGCGCGCGGCGGTGCGGGCGCTGAGCCGTGCCGTCTTCGGCTGAGCCGCAGCGGCTCGGCAGCCTGGCCTGGTGCGTGGTCGGTGCGCTGCTGGCGCTGCCGAGCGTGCTGGTGTTCGACCAGCCCACCGCGTCCCGCGTGCTGGCCTGGGAGCCGGCGCCGTGGGTCGCCGAACCCTGGCGCTGGTGGAGCGCGGCCTGGGTCCATCTGAGCCGACTGCACCTGCTGGCCAACCTGGCCGGAGCCGCGCTGGTCGTCGCCCTCGGTGTCGCGGCACGCCTGCCCCCGAGAGCATCCGTCGCCTGGGCCCTGGCCTGGCCGCTGACCCACCTCGGGCTGCTGGCGATGCCCGAGCTGACGCGCTACGGCGGCCTGTCGGGCGTGCTGCACGCCGGCGTCGCGGTGGCGGCCACGACGATGCTGCGGCGGTCCGCGCGCGGCGAGCGGCTGCTCGGTGGGGCGATCGCCGTCGTGCTGGTCGTCAAGCTGCTGACCGAAGCCGCGTGGCGCGGCCCCTTGCAGCAGCCCGAAGGCTGGGACATTGCGGTCGCGCCGCTGGCGCATGCGACCGGTGCCCTGGCCGGGGCCGCGCTGGCGCTGGTCTGCCTGCTGCCGGGCCGGCGCCGCCGCTAGCGATCTAGCGGCGTATGCGCCGCACCAGCGCGGTGGTCGAGTAGCCGTCGACGAAGGGCAGCGCCAGCGAGCGGCCGCCCCAGCCGCGCACCAGCGCGGTCTCGGCCAGCGTCTCCATGTCGTAGTCGCCGCCCTTCACGTAGACGTCGGGGCGCACGAGGCGCAGCAGCTCGATCGGCGTCGCCTCGTCGAAGAGGGTGACCAGGCTGACGCTCTCGAGCGCCGCCAGCACGACGGCGCGGTCGGTCTCGGCATTGAGCGGCCGGTCCGGGCCCTTGCCGAGGCCGCGCGCCGAGGCGTCGCTGTTCAGGCCGATCACCAGGCTCGCCCCGAGGGCGCGCGCCTGCGCGAGGTAGCTGACGTGACCGCGATGCAGCAGGTCGAACACCCCGTTGGTGAAGACCAGCGGCCGCGGCAGCGCCGCCAGCCGCGCCGCCAGCGCCTCGCGCGGGCAGAGCTTGTCGTAGAAGGCCGGCCACTCCATGTCACGCATTGTCGCGTCTGCGGCAGCCAGCGGGCGCCGCGGCCTCCTAGACTCCGGCACTCGACGAAGGAGCGCTCTCGATGATCACGCTGTGCGGCTTTGCGCTGTCCAACTACTACAACAAGGTCAAGCTGGTCCTGCTGGAGAAGGGCATTCCCTTCGAGGAGAAGCTCGTGAAGACCGGCGGCGGGGCCGACGTGCTGGCCTGCTCTCCGCTCGGCAAGATCCCCTACCTGGAGACGCCCGACGGGCCCCTCGCCGAGAGCGCGGTCATCATCGACTGGCTCGAGCTCACGCACCCGACGCCGCCGCTGCTGCCGGCCGATCCGTGGCAGGCGGCGAAGGTGCGCGAACTCAACACCTTCCTGGAACTGCATCTGGAGCTGTCGGTGCGTCAGCTCTACCCGCAGGCCTTCTTCAACTCGCCGCTGCCGGAGAAGTACCTGGAGCGCGTGCGGCCGCAGATCGAGAAGGCGATCGCCGCCACGAAGCAGCTGGCGCGCTTCTCGCCCTACGTGGCCGGCGGGCAGTTCACGCTGGCCGACTGCGCGGCCTATGTGCACCTGCCGCTGGCCGCGCTGGCCACGCGCGCGATCTACGGCAAGGACCTCGTCGCAGAAGCCGGCATCGACTGGAAGGCCTACGTGCGCCTGATCGAGCAGCGCCCGAGCGCCCAGCGCGTCGCGGCCGACCGCAAGGCCAACCAGGTGCCGCTGAAGTCGGTCTGATCGGCGGGCTCAGGCCGGCTGGGTGCCGGGCTGCTGTCCGCCCTGAGCGGTCGCGGCGAGCTGCTGCGCCAGTTCCTTGCGGTAGCGGTTGAGCTCCTGCACGCTGGCGAAGCTGCGCTCCATCAGCAGGCTGAGGTTGTGCAGGATGCGCTCGACGACCTTGTTCTCCCAGACGGCGTCGAACTGGATCTGCTTGTCCAGCCAGGCCTCCAGCCATTCGGGGTTGGGCAGGCGCGACTGGATGGTGTCGCGCGGGAAGAGCTTGGTGTTGACGTGCAGGTTGGTCGGGTGCAGCGCCTGGGCGGTGCGCCGCGCGCTGGCCATCAGCACGCCGACCTTGGTGAAGGCGGCCTTGGCCTCGTCGCCGAACTTCTGCATCGCGCGCTTCATGTAGCGCAGGTAGGCGCCGCCGTGGCGCGCCTCGTCGCGGGCCAGCGTCTCGTAGATCGCCTTGATGACCGGCTCGGTGTGCCATTCGGCGGCGCGCCGGTACCAGTGGTTGAGGCGGATCTCGCCGCAGAAGTGCAGCATCAGGGTCTCGAGCGCCGGGGCCGGGTCGAACTCGAAGCGCACTTCGTGCAGCTCGGCTTCGGTCGGCACGAACTCGGGCCGGAAGCGGCGCAGGTACTCCATCAGCACGAGCGAGTGCTTCTGCTCCTCGAAGAACCAGACGCTCATGAAGGCCGAGAAGTCGCTGTCGTCCTTGTTGTCGCGCAGGAACATCTCGGTGGCCGGCAGCGCCGCCCACTCGGTGATGGCGTTCATCTTGATCGTCGTCGCCTGTTCGTCGGACAGGCGGGCGCCGTCGAACGTGGCCCAAGGAATGTCCTTGTCCATGTTCCATCGCACGGATTCGAGTTGCTTGAATAGTTCGGGGTAAAGCATGACGGCCCCTCGTTGAGCTGAAACGATTGTAGGTGGCGGTCGTGACAGCACTGTCACGAATTCGCCGGCCGGTGTGGCCAATGCGCGTTGCCGCGCCTCAGCTGCGCTCGGCCCGCCAGCGCTGCACCTCGTCGCCGATCTGCTCCAGCGACGCCAGGGCGGTCACCCCGGGCACCGGCCGGCGGTGCAGCACCGGCGCGCTGCCGCCGGCCCAGATCTCCACCGACCGCGGCAGCTTCTCGCGCAGTTCCATCAGGCCCTCGGTCACGGCGCCCGGCGACAGCACCGAGGTGAAGCTCAGCGCCACGATGTCGGCGCGCTGGGCCGTGGCGGCGAGCACGATGTCCCAGGCCGGCGTCTGCACGCCGAGGCTGATGCTGCGGCAGCCCTCGAGCAGCAGCAGCGACTCGGCCATCAGCAGGCCGATGCCGTGCGGCTCGCTCGGGAAGGTGGTCAGCAGCACGCGCGGGCGATTCGCCGCGGCCGGCAAGGGGATGCTGGCGATGGCGTTGCGCAGCAATGCCTGGATCGATTCGGTGTACAGGTGCTCCTCGAAGATCTCGAGATGGCCGCGCATCCACGTGTCGCCGACCAGCGTATTCAATGGTGAGACGAGATCGATGACGAACCGCGCGAGGCCCAGCTGCAACTGGGCCTGCTGCAGCTGGCGACGCAGGGCCTCCACATCATGAGCACGGATCAGATCGATGTAGGGACGCAGGTCGGGCATGGCCCGGTGGCTGCCGACGGCGGCTTCGACCCCGCCGAGGCTGCTGTCGCGCAGGCGTTCCAGCTCGGCGATCGACTGCGAGACGATGCGGCCGGGCCGGTGGCCGGCGTCCATCAGGCGCTTGATGATGCGCAGCTTCTCGACCTGCTCCAGCGGGTAGGCGCGCTCGGCCAGGCCGTCGCGCTGCGGCACCGGGAAGCCGTAGCGGCGCTCCCAGACCCGCAGCGTGTCCTTGGTGAGGCCGGTGTCGCGTTCGACCGCGGCGATCGACAAGGTGATCGGCCGCATCTGGCTCGATTCGCTCACGACGGACCCCGCTCGAAACGATACGAACAAAGCATCGGCGCCTAACCTCGATCAGTAGACAAACAGTTGAACACCAACCATTTGGAGACTAGCATCGATGTTATTCCATCTTTTGACCAAGACAACTATATGGAGTCCGCCGTCATGAATTCGAACCCTCTGCCTGCCCCTGGATGGCTGCGGCTGCTGTGCGTGGCGGCTTTTGCGCTGGCCGCGCCGGCCGCGCAGGCGGCAAGTTGTCCAGCCTTGCTCGACCGCACCGTGCCGCGCCTGCAGGACGAGAAGCCCCAGAACCTGTGCCAGTACGCCGGCAAGGTCGTCGTGATCGTCAACACCGCCAGCTACTGCGGCTTCACGTCCCAGTACAAGGGCCTGGAAGCGCTGCACGCGCGCTACCAGCCGCGCGGCCTGGTCGTGCTGGGCTTCCCGTCGAACGACTTCGGCTCGCAGGAGCCCGGGAGCAACCAGGACATCGCGGCGTTCTGCGAGAACACCTTCGGGGTCAAGTTCCCGATGTTCGCCAAGAGCACGGTCAAGGGCAGCGCGAGCAGCCCGCTGTACGCCGAACTGGCCAAGCGCACCGGCAAGACGCCCGGCTGGAACTTCCACAAGTACATCGTGAGCCGCGACGGGCAGACCGTGCTCAGCTTCCCCAGCAACGTCGACCCGCAGGATCCGCGTCTCGTCGGCGAGCTGGAAAAACTGCTTGATTCAAAATAGAACTTGTTGGTATATTTGAGACTGATCAGTTCAACTCGAATCATGCAACACGCTCCTCGCGCATCGGAAAACCCGCACGCCCCCGCGCCGGATTGCAAGCCGTTGCATTCGGGCAGGGAACAAGTGCTGCATCGTCCGGTCAGAGCTGATGTCGGCGTCAAGGAACTCCGTGCGGGCCCCGCCCGGCACCACCTCCGCGACGACCGGAGACAGTTTCTGCAGCGAAGCCTTCCCGTTCTGCGGGCTGCAATCCCGGAGCGGTTTTCCTCCTCCTCCCTCCATCCCTCCTTCGTTCCGGGGCGCTTCGCTGCACTTCCTTTCGCGCCGCTCGGCGCGGTCGCCTCGCGTCGTGAGCCGACGCGTTCGGCCGGCTGATGGCGATGCGGCGCGTCGCAGTCATCGGGTCGGGCATTTCGGGGCTGGCCGCGGCCTACGCGCTCGGCGCGCCGGGTGATCGCGACACCTTCGAGGTCACGCTGTTCGAGGCGGCCGACTACTTTGGCGGCCACACCCACACCGTCGACGTCACGCTGCCCGGGCCTCACGGGCCGGTGACTCACGGCGTCGACACCGGCTTCCTGGTCTTCAACCACCGTACCTACCCGCAGCTGCTGCGGCTGTTCGGCGAGCTGGCGGTCGACACCGCGCCGTCGGACATGTCGTTCTCGGTCAAGCTGCCGGACCAGGACCTCGAGTGGAGCGGCAGCGACCTCAACACCGTGTTCGCCCAGCGCGGCAACGCGCTGCGGCCGCGCTTCTGGCGCATGCTGCGGGACATCCTGCGCTTCAACCGCGTCACCTCGGCGATCGCCGCGCGCGGCGAGGAGACGCAGCTGGCGCAGCCGATCGCCGACTTCCTCGCCGAGCGAGGCTTCAGCGACGAGTTCCGCGACTGGTACTTCCTGCCGATGATCGGTTGCATCTGGTCCTGCCCGACCGACCAGATGCTGCGCTTCCCGGTCGCGACGATGATCCGCTTCTGTCACAACCACGGGCTGATCCAGATCACGAACCGGCCGCAGTGGCACACGGTGCGCGGCGGCGCGCGCCACTACGTCGACAAGATGCTGGCGCGCCTGCCCGGCGCGCACCTGTCGACCCCGGTGCGCCGTGTCAGCCGCGGCCCGGGCGGTGCCCTGGTCACCACCGATCACGGCAGCCGGCACTTCGACGAGGTGGTTTTCGCCTGCCACAGCGACCAGGCGCTGGCGCTGCTGGCCGATCCCTCGCCGCGCGAGGCCGAGTTGCTGGGCGCGATCCGCTACCACGCGAACCGCGCCGTGCTGCACACCGACGCGTCCGTCCTGCCGAGGCGCAAGCTGGCCTGGGCCGCGTGGAACTACGAGCGCGCGGCCAGCGACTCGCGCGAGCAGGCCGCGGTCTGCCTCCACTACCTGATGAACCGGCTGCAGCCGCTGCCGTTCGAGCAGCCGGTGGTTGTCTCGCTGAACCCGACGCGCGAGCCGGCCGCCGGCTCGGTGCTCGGTGACTACGACTACGCCCACCCGGTGTTCGATCTCGCGGCCACGCGCGCGCAGCAGCAGCTGCCGCAGATCCAGGGGCAGCGACACAGCTGGTTCTGCGGCGCGTGGACCGGCTACGGCTTCCACGAGGACGGCCTGAAGTCCGGCCTCGCGGTCGCGCAGGCCCTGCGCGCTACGGCCTCGGCCGAGCGCCGCGCCGCATGAACGTCGAAGCGGCAGCACGGCCGCTGATCGGCTTCGGCACGGTGCGCCACACGCGGCTGCGGCCCGCACGCCACGCCTTCGCCTACCCCACCTACTTCCTGATGCTGCCGCTGCGCAGCCTGCGGCGGCAGTCGTCGTCGTCGCTGGCGCGCAACCGCTTCGGACTGATCGCCTTCCACGATGCCGACCACGGCGATGCCCAGCGCCACGAAGATCGAGGCGCCGACCC